>JAJFGI010000001.1 GCA_021776215.1 Kiloniellaceae bacterium
CCTTCCTCCAGGAGGGCCATCAGCCTATCGATGCCCAGTGCCGCTCCCAAGTCTCCAAGCGCACCACGGGCGCTACTTCGGACGCCGAAGGCATCATCCTCCAAGGCTTGGATTAGGGGTTCAACGGCTCGAGGGTCGCCGAGCGCCCCCAGTGAATCCGCAGCCCAAATGCGCACCCCGACAGACTTGTCTACCATGGCATGGATGAGCGCATCCACTGCCCCCTGGTCTCCTAGTTCACCAAGCGCCTCCGCAGCCGCCCGACGGACAAAGGCCTCTTCGTCCCCCAGGGCGCGCAACAGGCCATCCAAGGACCCGTCAGCCCTCATCCTCCCGAGTGCCAATGCGGCCTCCGCAACTACCTGGACATCCTCTTCAGACAAGGTGTCCAGCAATGCCACTGCCGCCCTGGAGTCGCCCAACGACCCAAGTGCCTTGGCCACCGCCACAAGGACGGTGGGGTCCCGGTCTCCCAAGGCCTCCGTCAACGCCATGACGCCTTGGGATCCGCCAATTTCTCCAAGCACTCTGGCCGCCCCGGCTCGTGTCTGGGGGATCTCGCTCCCAAGGGCGGCGATAAGAGCCTCCATGCCTTGCGATTCCCCCAACTCCCATAGAGTCCGGGCTGCCCACAAATTGGGGCCGCCCCCTGCGCCCGTCAAGACCTCTGCCAAGTAGCCGATACCCCTTGGGTCTCCCAACTGGCTTAGAGCCCTAGCCGCCGCCATCAGCACACCGTTGGACTCGTCCCCCAATGCTTCCAGAAGAGGCTCCAAAGCCCTGGCATCTCCCAAGAGGCCGAGCGCCTTGGCCGCCTGCTCGCGCACCTCGCTGCTGTCATCTCCCAGAGCCCCGGCCAAGGGCTCCAGCGCGCGAGCGTCGCCCAGGGTTCCCAGCGCCTGAGCTGCATCTCTGCGCACCCAGTAGACTTCGTCCCCCAGAGTTGTGACAAGGGCGTTCACCGCTTTGGCGCCCCCCAGACCAGCAAGCGCATTGGTCACCACTTGGCGCACCAAGGTGCTCTCATCCCCCAGCGCCGGGATTAGCGGCTCAATCGCGCGCAATTCGCCAAGTCTCCCCAACGCCCGTGCTGCCTCCGCCCGCACCGCCTCCTCCTCATCCTCCAAGGCGGCAATCAAGGGCTCTACTGCCCTGGCATCATCTAAGCCCCCGAGTACCTCTGCGACCACTTCCCGTACCCGGGGATTTGGGTGGGTCAGGGCTTGGAGGAGTGGTTCCATCGTGGGGGTGGCCCCCATTGAGACAAGCGCCTCGGTCGCCAAGTAGGCTGAGAAGGTGCCGGAATTGTCAAGGGCCTGGACCATCGCCTCGACAGCCCGTGGGTCGCCCAATCGGGCGAGGCCGAGAAGTGCCGCTTCATGTACATCGGCATAGAGATAAGTCTCTTCCAGAACCTCAAGAAGAACATCCACCACCTCTGGTGGAATGGCCTTGCTCTCAAGTCTGGCGGAGTCAGATTCGGCAATGACACCCACCGCTGGAGCGAGTTCGGTGCCCTCCAACCGCAACCCCAAGAGGGCTATTCCGGCCAGGAGGCTGAAAACGGGCAAAGACCTAGCCCCTATGCTGTGGAGTATAGGCCTGTGGGGGACGCGCGACTGGGGGCCCCGGCCGGGGTGAAAGACCTCTGTCTCGCTCACTGCCCAGTTGGCTCCTCGGGTGGGGACCAGATGGCCGCCAAGGCTCCAATAGATATCATCTGTTCGTCGTAGAAGTAGGAGGTTTGGACAATCTCCACCAGCCGGCCTGTCAGCCCCTCATCCACCGGAGCCAGCAGGGCAAGCGCATCGGCAACCGACCCGTGGTGGGTTGGCCAATCCTGGTTCTCAAAGGCAACCAGGAGAGGGTCTATTGCCCGGGCATCCCCAATCTCCCCAAGCGCCCATGCCGCTAAGTTGCGGACCCAGTGGTTCTCATCTCCAAGGGCAGTTGCAAGAGGGTCCACCGCCAGGGAGTCGCCCAGGGCACCCAGTGCCCAAGCCGCCCAGCGGCGCGTCTCATGGGCCTCATCCTCCAATGCCTCAATCAGCGGGAGCACAGCCCGTGAATCGCCGAGGACTCCAAGCGCCCTAGCCGCCTCAGGCCGTACCCTGGCGTCCTCATCCTGCAGGGCATCGACAAGCGCAGGCACCGCCCGGGCATCTCCCAGAGCCCTCAGCGCCTGGGCCACCGCCATGCGCACGAATGGGTCGCCGTCCCCCAAGGCCGCAATCAGTGGCACAACCGCCCGGGCGTCCCCCAGGATCCCGAGCGCTTGGGCCGCCTCCGATCGCAGGTCTGGGCGCGGATCCCCCAAGGCGGCAATCAGGGGCTCCACTGCCCGGGCATCCCCGAGGCGGCCGAGGGCCTGGGGCACCAAAAAACGCGTCCAACTGACGGGGTTGGCTAAATCCTCCGCAAGAGGGTCCACAGCACGCGGATCGCCGCTGGCACCGAGTGCCTGGATGGCTCCGGAGCGAAGGCGATAGTCATCTGCCTCCAAGAGTGCGATCAGCCGATCCACTCCACTCTCATCCACCAAGTGTCCGATGGTCCGGGCAACCGCCCACTGCACCCCGTCGTCAACCAACCCCAACGCCGCTATCAGGGGGTCCACGGCCTTTGAGTCTCCGAGGATCCAGAGCGCATCAGCCGCCGCCAAGCGGACGTTGTTGTCCGCGTGGTCCAGCGCTGCAACCAGCGGGAACACCGCTCTCCCATCTCCCAGGGCACCGAGGGCGAGGGCGGCATCCCGCACAACCCATGCCTCTGGATCCCCCAAGGCCGCTATCAGGGGGGACACCGCCCGCGGGTCTCCCAACGCCCCGAGAGATTCCGCCGCAAGGCGGCGCCGGAAGTCATCCTCACTCCCCAAGGCATTGATTAGGGCGT
>JAJFGI010000002.1 GCA_021776215.1 Kiloniellaceae bacterium
GGCCTCCCCGTCCGCCGCGGCCTTGTGGCGCTTGGTCACGGGATCGTAGAGCGAGGCGATGGTGCCGCCGGTGGTCAGGACCGCAACCCGTCCGCGCATCGTATCTGCCGCCTTCTATCCGCCCCGCAGCTTCAGGTCTTACCGCATTCGCCGCGCTTGACGAACTGGCCCATGCCCTCCTTGCCCAGCCATTCCCGGCCATCGACGATCAGCCGGCCGCGGCTGAAGACCTTGCTGACCCGGCCGGTCACGGAGCGGCCCTCGAACAGGCTATAGTCGATCCGGCTGTGGTGCTCGGCGGCACGGATGGTCCAAGCCTCCTCCGGGTCGAACAGCACGATGTCGGCGTCGGAGCCGACCGCGATGGTGCCCTTCTTCGGGAACAGCCCGAACAGCTTCGCCGGCGCGGTCGAGACCAGTTCGACGAAGCGATTGAGCGACATACCGTGGTGGCGCACGCCGCCGTCGTAGATGAGCGGCAGGCGCGTTTCCAGGCCCGGCGCGCCGTTCGGGATCTTGGCAAAGTTGTCCTTGCCCTGCTGCTTGGAGAACTTCATGCCCAACGGCTGCTCGGCAAAGCAAAAGGGGCAGTGGTCGGTCGAGATGACCTGCAGGTCGTCGGTGCGCAGGCCGCGCCACAGCGCCGCCTGGTGCGTATGCGTGCGCAGGGGCGGCGTCATGACGAACTTGGCGCCCTCGAAGCCCGGCCGGTCGTATTCCTCGTCCGTCAGGAACAGGTAGTGCGGGCACGTCTCGGCGTGAACCATGATGTCGCGATCCCGCGCCTCGGTCACCGCCGCCAGGGCCTCGGCCGCCGAGAGGTGAACGATGTAGAGCGGCGATTCGGCCAGTTCCGCCAGGCGGATCGCCCGGTGGGTCGCCTCGCCCTCCATCGAAGTTGGACGGGTCAGGCTGTGGTACTTGGGCGCGGTGCGCCCGGCGGCCACCGCCTCCTCGACCAGGACCTGGATGACACCGCCGTTCTCGGCATGGACGCAGGTCATGGCGCCGTGCGCACCGGCCACGCGCATGGCCCTGAAGAGGTCCCCATCGTCGAGCATGAGGACGCCGGGATAGGCCATGAAGAGCTTGAAGCTGGACACACCCTCGCGCTTGATCAAGGTCTCCATGTCGGCCAGGGATTGCGGGTTGATGTCGAGCATGATCATGTGGGCGCTGACGTCGACGGCCGCGCTGGCCGCGCGCTTGTGCCATTCCTCCAGGCCGGTCAGCGGGCTTTCGCCCCGGGTCTGATTGCAGAAGTCGACGACCGTCGTGGTCCCGCCGAAAGCCGCCGCCATGGTACCGGTGCCGAAGGTATCGGCCGTGCGCGCGACGCCGAATTCCCAGTCCAGGTGCGTATGCACGTCGACGCCGCCGGGCATCACCAGAAGGCCGGCCGCGTCGTGCACCTCGACGTCGCCGCCGGCCGCGATATCCAAGCCGATGGTGCGGATCCGGCCGTCCTCGATCAGGATATCGGCCGTGTAGTCGTCGACCGCGGTGACGATCCGCCCGTTCTTGATCAATACCGTTGCCATTTTCGACTCCTCCCAAGATCTGCGCGCGGCCGTCACCGTGCCCAGGCATCCAACCCCTGCCCCCGAACCGGCCCCTTACGCGTGCATGCCGACTCGCGAGGTATCGAAGCCGCTCTCGCGATGCTCCAGGGAATGCACCGCCGCCGCGGACCAACGCGCGCTGACGGTATCGCCCTCGCGCACCGGATTGGCGAAGAAGGTGCCGTCGTCAATGTTGGCGACGAATTCCTCCCCGTCGGGCAGGGTGATGCTCACCTTGACCCAGCTGCCCTGGTATTCCGTCATCCACACCTTGCCGACGACCGAATTTACGGCGTCACCGCGGGCAGCGGACGGATCGGCCAGCTTTTCCATTTCGATCCGGTCACGCCGAATTGAGAGATAGCGGGTTTCGCCGGCGGTCGGCGCTGTATCCCCGGCCGGCACGGTGAACCGGTTGCCGCGCGCGTCTTCCAGGAGGGCGGCGCCGCTCTCGACCCGCACGACCTTGCCGCCAAGCACGTTCTGCCCACCGATGAAACGAGCGACGTAGGTCGTGCGCGGCGTGTCGAAGACGCCGCGGGCGCTGTCGGCCTGGTCGATCTTGCCGTGGTCCATGACCACGACCAGGTCGGCGACGGCAATCGCCTCCATCTGCGTGTGGGTCACGTGGACGAAGGTAATGCCAAACTCCTTCTGCATCTGCCGCAGGTTGCCGCGCATCTGCAGACGCAGGAACTCGTCCAACGCCGACAGCGGTTCGTCGAGCAGCAGGACCTTGGGATTGGTGATCAGCGAGCGCGCCAACGCAATGCGTTGCTGCTGCCCACCGGAAAGTTCGGCCGGAACGCGGTCGGCGAAGCTGTCCATCTGGACCCGCTCGAGCATCTCATGCGCCTGCTTGCGCCGCGCCGCCTTGGCCACCCCGCGCACCTTCAGATTGAAGGCCACGTTGTCCAGGCATGTCAGATGCGGAAACAGGGCATAGCTTTGAAACATCATCGCCGTACCGCGCTTGGCCGGCGGCAGGTCGACGACCGATTGGCCGTCGATCCGCACATCGCCCGAGGTCGGCGCCTCGTGCCCCGCGATCATCCGGAGCAAGGTCGTCTTGCCGCAACCGCTCGGGCCGAGCAGACAACAGTAGGTTCCCGGCGGGACGATCAGGCTCACACGGTCGATCGCCAAGGTGTCGCCGAATCGCTTGGTGACGTTTGCGAGCTCAACCCCCCCAACCTGCGCCATCTAGAATAACCCCCACTCTTTTCTTGTCAGATTCGCCTACTTACGGAACCGCACACCGCGACGCCACTGGATGATCGCGATCGAGCCCAGGGACAATATGATCGCCACGAAGGAGACGACCGTCGTGACGGTGCCCAGGGCGTAAAGCGCCGGGGAGGTGACCGTCGTCGTCATGGCGTAGATTTCCAGCGGCAGGGTATTGCCCGGCCCGACGGTCAGCAAGGTGCGCGGAAATTCGTCGTAGGACAGCGTGAAGCCGAACAGCGCGACTGCGATCAGGCCGGGAAACAGGATCGGCAACACGACGTACTGCAAGGTCTGCCGGTTGGTCGCCCCCAAATCGCGTGCCGCCTCCTCGTAGGATCGGCTGAAACGGCTGAGCACCGCGAACATGATCAGCAAGCCGAACGGGAGGGTCCAGGTGAGCTGCGCCCCGAGTGCGGACGCAAACCAGTTCGTCGGCACGTCGATGACCCGGAATATCAAGCCGATCCCGAGGCTGAGGAACAGGCCCGGCATGACCAGGCTGGCCACCGCCATGTAGAAAATCGCGGTCGATCCGAAAAACCGCCGCCGGAACGCCAGGCCGGCCATGACCGAGAAGGTCACGGTGCAGATCATGACCAGGAGGGCGAGCAGGATCGAGCGGGTGAAGGAGCCGGCGAAATCCCCGGTGCGCTGCTGCTCGAACAGGGCGGTGAACCAGTACAGCGACACCCCGTTCATGGGAAACGTCAGGCCGCCGGTCGGTCCCTGAAAGGACAGGATGTAGATGGCCAGCATCGGCCCGTAAAGGAACAGGACGAACAGGGTGAAGAAGCTCGCCAGAACGTAGAATGTCCAGGGGCGCTTGCGGTGCTGGGCCATATCCGTTCCCTCCCCCGCCTTAGCCGGACAACTCTTTGCGCACATCGACGATCCGCAGGATCGCCACGACCATGAGCACGACGACAATGAGCAGAATCACCGCGCTGGCCGCCGCGGAGGGATACTGCAGCATGGAGATTTCGTTCCACATGGCATAGACCGCCGACGAGCTTTGCCCACCGCTCATGATCTTGACCACGAAGAAATCGCCCATGACCAACGTGACCACGAAAATCGAGCCGAGGGCGATGCCGGTCTTACTGAGCGGGATCACGACTTGGGTGATCACCTGCCAGCGGCTGGCCCCGGCATCGACCGCCGCCTCCAGAATCGCGGGATCGATTCGCGCCATGGAATTGAACAGAGTCACCACCATGAACAAGGTGAACAGGTGCACGTAGGCGACGATCACCGAGAAATCTGAGAACAGCAGGAAATCGTACGGCTCGTCGATCAGGCCCAGGTTCATGAGCGTCTGATTGACCAGACCGTTGCGCCCCAGGACCGGAATCCAGGAGATCATGCGTATGATATTCGAGGTCCAGAACGGCACCGTGCAGACCAGGAAAAAGAAAATCTTCCACAGCAGGGACTGCACGTGGAACACCAGAAAATAGGAAACCCAAAAACCGATGAACAGCGTGATTAGCCAAACGATCACCGAGTATTTGAGCATGGTCAAATAGAGGGTGACCGTAAGGTTCGACGAAAATACCTCTTCGTAATTGTAGAGCAGGAAGGCCGGGACGGTCTGAAAATTGACGTAGTCGAAGAAGCTGACGACCACGACGGTGACCAGCGGTATACCGAAAAACACCAAAAGGATGAGAGCAAGCGGCGCGACCTGAAGGTAGGGCACGACCGAGGACGGAACTTTCATGATCGGCGCCTGTTGGCTCACGGGAGGGGCGAGTGACGGGGCGGCCGGCAGCCGCCCCGTCCAGTGTGTCGCAGCCGGTCAGGCGGCGACGAACTCGTTCCACTTCCGGGTCATGTACCGGGACTCGTCCATGACCGTGTTCCAGCAGGCGACGTTGCCCATGCGCTCCCAGAACGCGCCGCCGTCGCGCACCGCGCCGGCCTTCTCCATCACGTTGCCGTAGGGATCGATGATGTCGCCCTGGGCCGCCTTGCCCTCGTACCAGTACCCCCACTCGTCTTCCGACATGAATTTCTTGGCGGTTTCCGGCACGGCACTGTAGTAGCCCTGGCGGGCGATGAAGGCGCCCTCCCAGCCCGAATGGTACCAATTGAGGTACTCATAGGCGGCCTCGAGCCGGATGCCGTCGAGATGCTTCATCAGGCTCATGGAGCTGGCCCAGGCGCGGTAGCCTTCCTTGAGCGGCGCGTAGTAGCAGGGGATCCCGCGCGAGCGCACCGCGGCTACCGCCGGCGACCACATGGATTGGATCACCACCTCGCCGGAGGCCATCAGGTTGACCGATTCGTCGAAGGTCGACCAGAAGGCACGGAACTGTCCGGATTTCTTGGCGTCGATCAGGATGGCGATGGTCTTGTCGATTTCCTCGCGGGTCATGTTTCCCTTGTCGACGTATTGAATGTCGCCGCGCGCTTCGATCGCCATGGCCGCATCCATGATGCCGATTTCGGGCACGTCGAGGATGGCCGACTTGCCTTTGAACTCCGGGTTGAGCAACTCGCTCCAGCTGTTGATGTCCCGCTTCACCAGATCCGGGCGGATGCCCAGCGTATCGGCGTTGTAGATCATCGGAATGCCGCTGGCCCACTTGGTCGGGCCGTCGTGGAAGGCCTTTCCGTCGGCCGCATCCAGATATTGAACCTCGTACGGCAATACGCCCTGGCGCGAGACCTTGCGGCCGTCCGGGTATTCGCCCTTGGTGAAGATCGGCACGACCTGATCCCAATACTTGAATTTGTCGAGATCGACCGCCTGCAAAATGTCGCCCCGGGGGATCAACTGCTGCAGGAAGAAGTACTCGGTGTCCGCGATGTCTACCGATTTCGGCTGAGTCACCAGCCGGTTGCGCAAGGCATCATGCGCCAGGGCCTGCATCTCGATCTTGAAGGGCAGATCCTTGTTGGCCTGGTTCGCGATATCGATGATCGCCGAGTACGGCGCACCGACGTGATGGATCGTAATGTCTTTGAGAGCCTGCGCCCAGACCATGGGGAAACCCGTAACGGCCCCGGCCCCGACGGCGAGACCGGCGGTGGCCGCCGCGCCCTTGAGCACCTTCCGCCGGCTGAGCCCGGCAGCACGCTTGGTATTTTTGTTGCGTTCCATTTGCCTCACCTTTCCCTGTCGTAGTCGCTCCAAGAGTTTGTTTTCAAAACTTTATCGGACAGTCAAGAATAGGTCAATTCACCATTGGCGCGCCGCCGGCCGTGCCGGCTCACGGTCGCACCTCGACAGAGGCGTCGAGCCGGCGCACCTCGCAGTCGTCAGCCGCCGCCGGCGCCTGCCACAAGAACATCGCGAACGTCGCCGCGCGGTCGAGCGCTACCAGCGGGTAGTGCCAGACGCCGGGCCCATAGCATATGCCTTGCGCCGAGGTCGCGACGAAGGCGCGCAGGGTCTCCGAACGGGGCCCGCCGTCCGCCGCCGGCCCGGCCGCGACCACGAGATAACGTGCCGCACTCATCGGCACGAAGAGTTGGCAGCTTGCCGGATGGCGCTCCAGATAGTCGACCGTCAGCGGCAGGCGGCTGGGCTCGATCCGATAGAGCGCGAGCGCTGGGTCGCGGGCCGGCGGGCGATGCGCCAGCCCGGCGTTCTGATCGAAGCGCAGGGCGCGGCCGTCATTGGCCATCCGGCCCTGTGTATCGGCTGCCTCGATGACGGCGCCGTAGGGCGCAAAGACGGCGCGTGTCAGGGGCGTGACGTTGGCAACCGTCATGGCGGCCTCACGCCGGACCGACGGGCGGGCGAGGATCCAGCCGGACCGTCATGCATGAATGGCCGCATTGCGCGCTATGATCGGATCAAGGTGATCGATCAAACGGTCGACTTCGGCCAGCGTGTTGTAGTGCACCATGGAGACGCGGACCACGCCATTCCGTTGGCGCAGGCCCAGGCTGTCGATCAGCCGGCGCGCATAGAAATCCCCATAGCGGATGCCGATATTGTGCCTGTCCATTTGGGTCACGATGTCGGCGCTGTCGCGGTCCTTGACCGTGAAGCTTATTGTCGGCACCCGGACGTGGGCGTTCGCACTCGTCTCGCCGTGGATTGTGACGTCGGGCACGGTCTCCAGATAGTCGAGCAGTCGCTTGCAGATCCGTTCCTCCTGCCGCGCGATCATGCCGAAGGCAGCGGCCAGACAGTCACGCTCGCTTGCCGGCGCCTTCACATCGCGACGGGCGAGCTCGACGAGGTAGTCGTTGATCGCGGCACAGCCGTAAGACAGCTCGTAATTCACATTGCCCGGCTGGAATTTGTAGGGAACACGCGTCGGCTCGATAAAGAAATGATTCTGGTTCGGCAGGGCGACGAGATCGTCGTAGCGCCCATACAGCACGGCGTGATGCGGCCCATAAACTTTGTAGAAACTAAAGGCGTAGTAGTCGGCGTCGCTTGCCTGCACATCGATCAGCCGGTGTGGCGCATAAGCCACCGCATCGACACAGATCTTCGCCCCATAGGCATGCGCGATGTCGGCGAACTCGCGCACCGGATTGATCGTGCCCATGATATTCGAGGCGTGGGTACAGCAGACCAGCTTGCTGCGCGGCGACATCAGGCCGGCAAGGGTCTGCGGGTTCAGCCGCAGCGTGCCCGGCTCTACGGGCCATTCGACGATTTTGACACCCTTGCGCTCCAGCCGTTCCCAGGCGCCGTAATTAGCTTCGTGCTCGGCCTGGGAGACGATGATCTCGTCGCCGGGCGCCATGGTTTCGCCCAACGCGGTGGCGAGAATGCGCAAGAGGGCCGTTGTCGACGGCCCCATGATGACTTCGTCGGGGCGGCGGGCGTTGATCAGGCGCGCGACGGCTTCCTGCGCCGCATAGAGCTTCTCCCCGGCCTCGCGGGATTTGCTGTAGGTCGCGCCGTGCTGCACGCTCGAAGTGAGCAGGTAGTCGCGCACACGGTCGGCCACCCCACGCAGGACCAGGGAACCGCCGGCATTATCGAGATAGATATAGCGC
Source organism: Kiloniellaceae bacterium (assembly GCA_021776215.1). Lineage (GTDB taxonomy): Bacteria > Pseudomonadota > Alphaproteobacteria > Kiloniellales > J153 > JAJFGI01. The sequence goes on from JAJFGI010000002.1 coordinate 7,761, forward strand.
CGGCCGGCGAGCGCCGGAAACTGGCTCTCAACAAAGTCCATGTCAATGGTCATCATGATCTCCTGAATAGGCGTTCGGTCATGGCGCGCATGGCGCCTCAATGATGCAGGACGGCCTTGAGGAACGCGCGGGTGCGTTCCTCGCGCGGCGAATCGAATATCTGCTGGGGTGTACCGGTCTCGACGATCGCGCCGCCATCCATGAACAGGACGCGGTCCGCGACTTGGCGCGCAAAGCCCATCTCGTGGGTGACGACGACCATGGTCACGCCGGTGCGGGCGAGCGCCCGCATGACGTCGAGGACTTCGCCGACCATTTCGGGATCGAGCGCAGAGGTGGGTTCGTCAAACAGCAGAACCTTCGGCTCCATCGCCAGGGCGCGCGCAATGGCGACCCGCTGCTGCTGTCCGCCGGACAATTGGGACGGATACTTTTGTGCCTGCTCGTCAATCCCCACGCGGATGAGCAGATCGCGAGCCCGCTCTTCGGCTTTTGCGGGCGACAGGCGGCGCACCCGGATAGGGGCCAGCATCACGTTGCGCAGCACCGTCATATGCGGGAACAGATTGAACGACTGGAACACCATGCCGACCTCGCGGCGCACCAATTCCAGCTCGCGGCCTTCTCGGACCGGCACCGTGTCGACCAGAATCTCGCCGGCGGTGAAATTCTCGAGCAGGGTGATGCAGCGAATCAGGGTCGACTTGCCGGAGCCGGACGGGCCGATCACGCAAACGACTTCGCCTTCCGCGATGTCGAGATCGATGCCGTTCAGCGCCTGGAACCGGCCGAAATACTTGTCGACGCCGCGCATGCTGATGATCGTGCCCATCAGCGCGTATCCACCTTCAAGGTGCGCTCGAACCGCGAGACCAGCAGCACCAAAGGCCACAGAATGAGGATGTAGATTGCCGCCGCGCCGATCAGGGGGGTCGGATTGGCGGCGAGCGCCTGGGCCTGCGTCGCCTGCTTGAGCAGATCCGGCATCGCCACCACCGAGGCGAGCGCCGTATCTTTCATCACGTTGATGCAGTTGTTGGTCAGCGGCGGGATAACGATCTTCACCGCCTGGGGCAGGATCACGTCCACCATCATCTGTGGCCAGCTCAAGCCGAGGACCTTGGCGGCCTCGAACTGCCCCTTGGGGATGGCTTCGATGCCGGCGCGGAAGATTTCCGCCGTGTACGCACCCGAGACCAGCGTGAGCGCCAGGGTGGCCGAGGCGAAAGAGGAAAGCCGGATACCGATGAAGGGCAGCGCGTAGTAGATTACAATCAGCAACACCAGCAGCGGTATCGAGCGGAATAGGTCGATATAGATCCTGGCGACGATGCGCAGGGCGGCGATACCGAACAGACGCATCAGGGCAACCGCCAGGCCAAGCAGCAATCCAAGCCCGATGCTCAGCAGGCCGAGTTCGATGGTCACGACAAGACCGGTCCACAGCAATGGTAACGTCTCGACGAAAACCTTTGCGTTGAAGAACGTTTCGATCAGTCCCATCGGCCAGGCTCGCTTTTCCGCCGACACTCGGTTCGGCAGGCCAAGAAAAGGGGGACGGGACGGCCGTGCCGGCACATCCCGTCCGTTTGGCAGGACGTTATTTCGTCTTGGGCATGTCCCGGACCTGGACCGTGCTGGTCGTGTCCTCGGCCTTGGCGCCGAACCATTTGTCATGCAGGCCGGCAATGTAGCCCTCGTTCTTCAGGTCCGTCAGGATCTTGTTGACCTCGCCGGCGAGCGGCGCGTCCTTGGCGAACATGATCGAGTATTTTTCGCCCGTTTCGATGCGCTGCACGACCGTCAGCTGCGGCTTGTCCTTGACGTAGTAGAGCAAGGCCGGGATGTCGCTGATGTAGCCGTTGATGCGGCCAGCCTCGAGGTCGAGCATGGCCGGTGCCAGGCCTTCGAACCGGCGGATCTCGGCAAAGCCATACTCGGCCTGGTGCTCGGTCGCCCAGATGTCGCCGGTCGAACCCGTGTCGACAGCGACGACTTTGCCCTTCATGTCATCCAGGCTCTTGATGCCGCTTTCCGCGGCGACGGTCAGCGACTGGTCGCTGTCATAATAGGGTTGCGCGAAGGATACGGATGCCAGCCGCTTTTCGGTGATGGTGATCGAGGACACGGCCGCATCGATACGCCCGGACTGCACGGCGGAAAACAGGCCATTGAAGGGAATATTCTCGATCTTCGCTTCCTTGCCGAGGCGCTTTGCTACTTCGTTCACCAGGTCGATTTCGAAGCCGACCATGTTGCCGCTGGCGTCCTGAAATTCCCACGGCACGTTGCCGATATTGGCGCCGACTTTGATTTCCTCGGCCTGGGCCGGGCTGAAAGACAGCCAGACCGCCGCCGCCAAAGCGGCCAATTTCAGAAATTGCGTCTTGGTCATGGGGTACCCTCCCTTGGATTTCGCTTTTGCCGACTTGGCGAGCGAGAATCTCGTTGTATGATACAGTTCAGACAGGTCAGACCTGTGTAGACGATTAGACCGAGGTTTGGCAAGCAGCTTGCCGGACGGGGCCGCGCTCGGACAGGCACGGCAACGCTCGACGGATCGCCGGCGGCATGGCAGACCCCCTGTCGGGCTGGATATATTCGCGCGCGAGTCGCGCTGCAAGCGAGGAGATGAGGATGGTGCGTAAGCAGGTCACGCACAGGGCGGTCGAAACGATCCAGCGGATGATCCTCGGCGGGGAGCTGCAGCCGGGGCAAAAAATGCCGTCACAGATCGAGATGTCCAGCCAACTCAGGGTCAGCCGCGCGTCGTTGCGCGAGGCTCTGTCGACGCTGGAGACATTGGGCTTCCTGACCATCGAACCGGGGCGGGGAACATTTGTGTCCTCGACCAACCCGACGCAGACCGGCTCGCTATCCGACTGGCGCTACCGGCGCAGCTATGATGAAGCGGCGGTGTTTCAGACACGCCTGTTTTTGGAGTCCGCGATCGCCGCGCAGGCCGCCTTGAAGATCGATGTCTCCACTCTCGATGTGCTGCGCCAGGCCACGAACGGCATGCGCGAGGCTTGGCGGGCGCAGGATCTGCTAACAGTGACGGAATGCGACATCCGTTTCCACGAGACGATCGTGGAAAGCTGCGGCAACGTCATGCTCAACGACCTTTACACCAGCGTAAAGGAGATCCTGCAGGAGACGCAGCGCCATCCTATTCCGGTTACGCGCATGCAACGCGCGGAGGAATCAATCGGCGAGCACGAAGCGATCATCAAGGCGCTGCACGAACGCGACCGAACCCTGGCGGCATCGCTCATGCAGACGCACGTCGCCAAGACCGCCGCGGCGCTGGGCATCGCGCTCGATTACCTGCCCGGCGCGCGATGAGTCCGGGCCAACGCCAGATCGGTATCGGATTTGTTTGACCGATCGCGCTGGCGTTCACACCTCGGATGGTATACCGGGCGATTTACCGTGACGGATGTGGATATTAAGGCGTGCGTGTCCCGTGCTGATATGGGTTAACGCGGCACGGTTCGGTTTGCGCCATTCTTACAAATAGGCGAATTTATCGAATCAGATCACAGGTCCGATCATAGGTGGGTCCCGATGTTCCGCTTACACGCCTCGATCCTTGCGTCCCTTGCACTGGTGCTTACTCCCATTGCCGCACTCCCAGTAAAGGCCGCCGGTAACCCCGACGCGGCCAAAGGTCTCGTGGCCGAGCATTGCAGCGAATGTCATGCAGTGCCAGGCTACAGCGCTCAAGGCTTGCCGACGGTGGAGGCACCGTCGTTTCAGACCATCGCGGAAAATCCTGAGGCCTATCCGGAGCAGCGCCTGCGTACATTTTTGCTTCAACCGCATTGGCCGATGGCGCAGTTCCGCCTGTCGCCCAGCGACATCGACAATATCGTTGCTTACGTCAGATCCTTGGCCTCCGAATGAGGCGCGGACGGGCGTGCGCAACGAGGACTCCGTCCGTTTCGTTCAGGTCTATTTGTCACGCCGCGACCTGAGTTGGCCCGGCTATCGTAGGGTGCGGCGCACGGTCTGCAAGCGCACGCGCGACCATTCGGCCACTCATGACCCATAACGCCATCGCCCGTTGGCTCAACGAGACGTTCCTCGACCTGGGGCGACAGGTCCGTTGGTCCTACCTGCCGCCGTTGATGGTCTACCTTGCGGCGGGCATCTCGGGTCTCACGGCTATTGTCGGCACCTTTTTCGTCAAGGAGTACTTGGGGCTCTCCGCGGCTTTCCTCGCGGGCCTCTCCTTCTGGGTCGGCATTCCCTGGGCCATGAAGATCCCGCTCGGTCATCTGGTCGATCTGATCTGGCGCTGGAAAGCCCTGCTTGTCTATCTCGGCGCGTCCCTGATCGCGCTCAGTATCGGCATCATGTATGGCCTCGTTGCCCATCCGTCGCTGATGGCGTCCTTCATGCGCATCGAAGCCTGGTATGTGGTGAGCACGCTGCTGGCGCCCACGGGCTATGTGGTTCAGGACGCCGTGGCGGACGCCATGACAGTGGAGGCCGTGCCGATCACCGACCACACGGGCAAGCCCTACTCGGAAGCCGCGTTGAAGCAGATGCACACGACGATGCAGACGCTGGGCCGTTTCGCCATTATCAGCGGGCTGGTCGCTGTCGCGCTCCTGAATATCACGCTGTTCGCGGGTGTCGAGGCCATGTCGGCCGAGGAGCAAGCGGCGGTCTACGCGGACATCTATCTGATCGCCTTGGTCATCCCTGTGGTCTCGGTTCTTGGCGTCGTCCTCGGCGCCCTGTCGCTGCGCCTGCGGGCCGCGAGACTGCGGAAACAGGGCTTCACGGCGGCCCGCATCAAGACCATGCTGTTCGCACCGGCGGAGAAGACCAAGCCCAACTGGCTGATCCTCGGCGGCAGCCTGCTGTTCATTGCCTTCACGCTCACGATGGGTTTGGGCGAGGTTCCCTTCGCGCAGGAAATCGTCTTCCTCGGCTCCCTGGCCATCGTTCTCTTCCTGATGCAGCGGCTGATCCTCGAGCTTGCCGCAAATCTCCGTCGCGCCCTAGTGGGCACCGCCGTGATCATCTTCGTCTTTCGCGCCGTGCCATTGCCCGGCCCCGGCGCGACCTGGTTCGAGATCGACATTCTCGGCTTCGACCAGCAGTTTCTTTCGGTCTTGTCGCTGATTACCTCCGTACTGACCCTTGCGGGCATGGTGCTTTTGCGGCCGCTCATGGCCAAGCGGTCGATCGCCTACATCGTCGCACTCCTCACCGTCGCCGCCGGTATCCTGTCACTGCCCAATATCGGCCTCTTCTACGGCATTCAAGAGTGGACGGCACAGCTCACGGCGGGGGTCGTCGATGCCCAATTCATCGCGATTATCGACACCGCCCTCGAGTCGCCCCTCGGGCAAATCGCGATGATTCCCATGCTGGCCTGGATCGCGAAGAACGCGCCGTCCCATCTCAAGGCGACGTTCTTCGCGGTGATGGCGTCGTTTACCAACCTCGCCCTGTCGGCCAGCAGCCTCGCCACGAAGTATCTCAACCAGATCTTCCTGGTGACCCGCGAGGTCCGAGATCGGGTCACCGGGACCCTCGAGGTGCCGGCGGACTACAGCGAGCTGGGACTGCTCCTGATTGTCGTTGCCGCGACAAGCGTCGCGCTGCCGCTGCTGACGATCGTGCTGATCCAGCGGTCTCCGCTGCGGACCCAGCAGTGACGCTTCGCCGCAATAGGGACGCGACGCCAGCCACGTCTGCAAAGCAGTCCCTCTGCTTGGTCGATCTGTAACGTCGGGACGTTTCTGTCATTGCTGGTCCGGCGCGGTTAGCGAACACCCGCACAGCAGGTAAGAGCGGAGCCGCCAGTGCGATATGACTGAACCTCTAGCCCGGGTCTCCACGATCGTATCCAGCATGACGGTTTCCGCGATCAAGGAAATGGCCATGCGCGCGGCCAAGATGGAGGATGTGGCCTCCTTGACCTGGGGTCTCCCCTCGTTTCGAACGCCCGAACCCATCCGACGTGCCGTCGCCCGGCAGTTGGATAGCGACCCCGACATCGGCAAGTACTCGCTGCCGGATGGGCTTCCGGAATTCCGCGAGGCGGCCGCGAAGGCACACCGTGCCGCGGCCGGTGTGGAAGTCGACGCGGATCGGGATGTCATGATCACGGCCGGAAACATGCAGGGGCTGAACGCCTTGTTTCACGCGCTCATCGACCCGGGCGACGAGATCATCGTGACCGACCCTGGCTTCGCCTCTCATTTTCAGCAGATCCGCCTTTGTGGCGGCAAGCCGGTCCACTGGAGGCTTGATGAGGCGCGCGGTTGGCAGCTCGATCCAGACGCCCTGCCCGGCCTCATTAACGGCAGGACAAAAGCGATCGTCCTCGTGTCACCCTCGAACCCGACAGGCAAGATCTTCTCCGAGCAGAATCTGCGGCGCGTCGGGCAGATCGCACAAGAGCGGCGTCTGCACATCCTGCTCGACGACCCTTACAGCCACTTCTACTATGAGAATCACGAGCGTTTCTTCAACCTGGCATCGGTGCCGGAGCTGTCCGACCACGTCGCCTATCTCTTCTTCTCGAAAGCCTATGCCATGACGGGATGGCGGATCGGCTACATGGTTCTGCCGGCAGGCCTCAAGAAAGAGGTCCTGAAGGTCCATGACGCGACGATCATTTGCCGGAGGGCGCCTATTATGTCTCCCTAGAATTGTTGCCGCACACGACGATTCACTCGAATTCTGCCCGCGCCTGCTCGACGCGGCCAAGGTCACTCTGACTCCGGGACGTGCCTTTGGACCGACCGGCGAGCACCATGTCCGGATGGCCTACTGCGTGTCGGACGAGATTATCGAGCAGGCCTTCCACCGAATAGAGCAGTATTTCGGCTGTTGAGGCCAACCGGGGACCCCGGCTTCACCGGTGAACCGCACCGGAGGGGAAGCCGCTCCACGGCCGGATCTCCGTCGGTCCCTGTCACTGCTTCCTCACTTGCCTCGCCTTATTGGCGAGCGACTTCGCGAATTACGCCATGCTATCGCGAATACGAGGGTCTATCGGAGATCCGGTCACCTTAAGCCGAGGATGTAGGCAATCGCATCGTCGGTCTCTGTCGGCGTCAGGATCAAATCGGGCATGCTCTCGTGTGGCACGCGGAAGAACACCTGCAGGGCGGTCTCGGTTACAGCCGGATCATCGGCGACATCCTGAAAGGCCGGCGCGCCGACGGGAGAGACGCCACGCTCTTCCTTCTCCACTCTATGACAGGCGCTGCAAACCTCCCGCGCGAGTTCACGGCCCTCCCGTGCATCGCCCGGCAGCAGCTCGGCCTGCGCGAAGGTTGGTAAGGTCAGGAGCGGGAGGACTATCGCGCCCAACAAAAATCGAAATTTCATGCGCCCCTCCCACGCTTGTCAGGATACCGAGGTTCGGTCGTAAACAATCATAACATGCGGCACATGGGCAGTGTCAGAGGAAAATCGCCTGAACCTTACGCGTGCTGATTCCGGTTTCCGTCGTCGCTGCGGCATGTCGAGAGCCTGCTCCACTACGCGGGATCTATATCCGTCGCGCGACAGCGCGATCCTGGTGCAACCGTTTCGGTCCATTGGTCACCGCCGAGATAGAGAAGAACCGTTCCGCGCAGGTGCGGGCCAGGACGCAGTGACGCTGGCATCTCGACGAGATTTCCATAAGGATCAATCGACAAACGCACTATTCCTGGCAGGCGGGCGGGGGTTTCGATGAGCTGCGCGATCGGCAAAGGAGCGATCACGCGTAGGATGGGCTCATCCTGAAAAAAGACGGTGCCCTCCGGCAAGGCATCGACATCGCCGGTAAAGCGAAGCGCGGCGAGGTAGTCGGGCATGTCAGCGTTGAACCGCCCGCTTTGCCTTAACCAGTCGAGCTCGGTTTCCGTGAAGCGAGCGGTTGCGAGGAAATCGAGCGCTTGCTCCAGACCCGCCGCGATCAAGAATCCGCGGGTTTCCGGCAGATTTCGGACAAAGAGCTCGAAAACCGCCGGCTCCGTCATGTCGCGGTCCACATAGGCTTGGACCTTGTTGAGCTGATAAAGATCGGTCAGGAACAGACCGGGTGGCAAAACGCCGCCGCTTTTCGGACCATCGCGTGCCGCGCTAGCTGCGCTCATCGTTATAGTAGTCTTCATCGGCCGTCAGGATGTCGTAGACCTGCGCGGCCACGCCGGAGAGCGGCAAGCGCTCCTCACCCATGACATCGCTTTCGCCGGCGGCCCATGCGACGGCTTCTTCGAGGTCCTCGAGCGTTGGGCGGGCGGCAAGAATTGCAGCTAGCCTCGCGTTTCCGATTTCGCCGACGAGTCCGACGACCATATCGTGGGTGACGGCTTGTTTGCCGTTCCCGTGTGTCGGGGGCTTGGCCATATGATTGACTAACCTCTCGGATCTTTGTTTCGTATAACCGTATGGCGCCGCAGCCGGGCGCAAGTTAACGTGCCGGTTTGTGCGGTTGCGCACATTGACCCACGTCAAAGTTGCGCGCCGGCCTGCAGAATAGCATGACGGCTGGTCGGGCGCGGCTTTCCGGCAACCCTGTCCCGGCGCCGACAGGCATAGAATTAGGACGGAATGCGATCATCCATGGCCGAGAACAAGCCCCTTTCCCACAAGGAGCTGTGCTGGCGCTGCGCGCCTGACCAGTTGGACTTCGAGACGACCGATGACCTCCAGGATTTGGGGGATATCATTGGCCAAAACCGCGCGGTGGCGTCGATCAACTTTGCCGTCGCCATGCCGCAGACCGGGTACAACGTCTATGCATTAGGCCCCGATGGCATCGGCAAGCACACGATTGTGCGCCGCTATTTCGACCAGGCAGCGGCTGATTCGCCGGTGCCGGACGACTACTGCTATGTCAGCAATTTTCAGGAGTCGCGCAAACCTCGCGCCCTTCGGCTGCCGCCGGGCCGCGGCACCGTCCTCCAGAACGACATGGCGCAGTTTGTCGAGGACGTGCGGGTCGGGCTGCGGAGCACGTTCGAGAGCGGCGACTACCGGACCCGTCAACAATCAATCCAGGAAGAGTTCCGGGAACGCCGGGAAAGTGCCCTCGCCGAGGTTGAGGCGGAGGCGAAATCTCAGGGTATCGCCCTTCTGCGCACACCGGTCGGCTTCGCCTTTGGGCCGATCCGCGATGGCAAGGTCATATCACCCGAGGATTTTCAGAGCCTCCCCAAAGAAGAGCAGGAGCGCGTAAAGACGACGATCGAGGACCTTCAAGAAAAGCTTGTGAAGGTCCTTCAGCAAACACCCGTCTGGATGAAAGAGGCGCAGAACGCGATCCGTCGTTTGAACGACGAGACCGCGGAGTTTGCGGTCGGCCACCTGATCGACACCTTGCGCAAGAAGCATGCCGACCTGCCCAAGGTGCTCGACTATCTGGACGGTGTGCGCCGCGATGTCATCGACAACGTCGAAGCCTTCATAAATGAACCGGAGAAACCCGGCGCGGGCCGAGACGCCGCCGAGTTCGGAGACGGCCCATCCCTAATTCGCCGGTACCGCGTCAATCTTCTGGTCGACAATGGTTCTGCTGATCGCGCTCCGGTGGTTTACGAGGACGATCCGACTTACGACCGCCTGCTGGGCCGAATCGAACACCGGGCCGAAATGGGCACGTTGCTTACCGATCTCCACATGATACGCCCCGGCGCCCTGCATCGCGCCAACGGCGGCTACCTCGTCCTCGACGCCCGGAAACTGCTGACCCGCCCCTGGGCATGGGAAGCGCTTAAACGGGCGCTGTTGGCCGAGTATATCCGCATCGAACCCGTAGCCCAGGCGCTCGGCTTGCTCAGCACGGTCACCCTCGAGCCGGAACCCATTGCGCTCAATGTCAAGATCGCCATCGTCGGCGACCGGCTGATTTACTACCTGTTGAGCCAACACGATCCGGAATTCACCCGGCTGTTCAAGGTCGCGGCGGATTTCGACGAGCGCTTCGACCGCAGCGAGGAACACAACCGGCTCTATGCGCGCCTTGTCGCAACCCTAGTCCGTGAGGAGAAGCTGAGGCCCTTTGACCGCGCCGGCGTGGCGCGGGTGCTGGAGTTTGCCGCGCGCGAGACGGGCGATTCGGAAAAGCTGTCGACCCAGATCGAAAGCCTGCTCGATCTGCTCCGCGAAGCTAATCATTGGGCCGGCAAGGACGAGCGCAAGGTGGTCGGTGCCGTTGAAGTGCAGCGCGCGGTCGACGCGCAGATAGGCCGTCTCGACCGGGTTCGCGAACGCGTTCAGGAGGAAATCCTGCGCGGGACCATTGCCATCGATACCGAAGGGGCGGCGGTCGGCCAGATCAACGGTCTCTCGGTCATGCAACTGGGCAGCTTCGCCTTTGGCCGGCCAAGCAGGATCACCGCCCGGGTTCGCCTTGGCAAGGGCGAGGTCCTGGATATCGAGCGCGAGGTGGAACTGGGCGGCCCGCTGCACTCGAAGGGCGTCCTCATTTTGAGCGGCTTCTTGAGCTCGCGCTACGCGGACGACCGGCCGCTGTCGCTGTCCGCCAGCCTGGTCTTCGAGCAGTCCTATGGGGGCGTCGATGGCGATAGCGCCTCCTCCGCCGAGCTCTACGCCCTGCTGTCGGCGATCTCCGGTGTGCCGATCAAGCAGTGCTTTGCCGTCACCGGATCGGTCAACCAGCATGGCCAGGTCCAGGCCATCGGCGGCGTCAACGAAAAGATCGAGGGCTTTTTCGATCTCTGCGCCGGGCGCGGCTTGACCGGCGCGCAGAGCGTGCTCATTCCGGCGACCAATGTGAAGCATTTGATGGTTCATCAGCGGGTGCTCGCGGCCGCGAAGGAAGGGCAGTTCCATATTTATCCGGTGGCAACGATCGACCAGGGAATTGAGATCCTTACGGGGATCCCGGCCGGGGAGCGCGGGGCGGACGGCCAATACCCGGAGGGAAGCCTCAACAGCAGGGTCGAGGCGCGGTTGATGGAGATGGCCGAAAAGCGGCGCGCCTTTGGCGGGCCGGCCAGGTTGGAGGGGAGCGAATGAACGACGCGCCTCACCCGCCGGGTATTCGCAGAATCCTCGTCGCGCTCGATACCGCCGAGCCGAGCGCCGCGGCGCTCGAAGAAGCGGCCCGCCTTGCCGCCGGACTGCACGCCGAACTGGTTGGCTTGTTCATAGAGGATGCGGAGTTGCTTCAGGCCGCGGCGCTGCCGATGACCCGCATGGTGCCCTACCAGACGCGGACCTTGGCCGACTTCGACCCCGCGTCCCTGCAGCGGGCATACCGCATATGGTCCGCCGAAGTGCGCCGGAGCCTGGAGGCGGTCGCCGCCCAATGGCGGATCAAATGGTCATTCCAGATCGCGCGCGGCATCTACACGGAACAGCTCATGGCCACCATCCGCGCCGGCGACCTGCTGGCCCTGGCATCGAGCAAGCATCAGCGCCGATCGCGAACAGGCCTCGCCGCGTTTACCGTAGCGGCCCAAGCGCCCTGCTCGCTTTTTCTGATGTACCGGCGTTGGGAGACCTGGAAACCGGTGGTGGTTGTCTACGAAGGCTCGGAGGAGACCCTGGCCATGGGGCAAACCTTGGCGTCTATTTACAATCTGCCGCTGGTTGTGCTGGTGCTCGCACCAAGCGAGGACGCCGCCCAGACCGAAACCGACGCTGTTCGGCGCTATCTGGGAACCGCCGATCGCCCGGCCGATCTGATTCCGGTGTCCCAGGTCACGGCTGAACGCATCGGCGACACGCTGCGGAAACTGACTCCCGGCATTATCATTTTCGACCGGCGCGGCAACCAGGCGCCGGCGATCGAAGAGGCCCTGGAGGCCGTCAACAGCTCGGTTCTGTCGCTCGGCTGAACCCGGCCGGCCGCACTCTCATCCCTTGATGCAGGCGATGGGCACCAGTTTCGCCACCTTGCGGGCCAATCCCGCCGCATCCGACGCGTCCACGACCGCGGCGACATCCTTGTAGGCGCCGGGCGCCTCCTCCGCCACACCGCGCCCGCTCCGGCTCCGGATCAGAATGCCTTGTTCGGCCAGATCGTCGACGACCTGCCGGCCGCGCCATGTTTTCAGCGCCTGATGGCGGCTCATCCGGCGGCCGGCCCCGTGGCAGGCGGAGCTGAAGGCCCGCGCCTCACTCGCCGCGGTACCCGCCAGCACATAGGAGCCGGTGCCCATGCTGCCGCCGATCAGGACAGGCTGGCCGAACGGACGCAGTGCCTCCGGCAGGTCC
>JAJFGI010000011.1 GCA_021776215.1 Kiloniellaceae bacterium
GGGGGTTGTCCCCGCGCACCTCGTATCCGATTAGCCGATCCGACGGATTTTCATGCATCTTCGCCGGATTGTCGCGCCATCCTCGACCCTAGGCGCGTATCGTTTCAACTTCACAATCTGTACTAGGCTCGGGTCGACAAGAACGGCTACCATTGCGTGTGCGGAAAGGGAGAAAACGCAATGGAAACAAGGAACGGATACGGCCAATTCTGCCCGGTTGCGATGGCCGCCGAGATTCTGTGCACCCGCTGGACGGTCTTGCTGCTTCGTGAAATGTGCGCCGGTAGCACGCGTTTTAACGAGCTGCGCAAGGGGGTTCCGCTCATGTCGCCGGCTCTGCTCACCAAGCGGCTGCGCCAGCTGGAGGATGCCGGCGTCATAGATCGTGTGCCGGCGGGAAAGGGTGGCGGCCACGAATATCACCTGACGCCGGCGGGCCAGGATTTGCAGTCCATTATATTCTCACTGGGATTCTGGGGACAGCGGTGGGTCAGCGCGCAGAGTTCATTGAAGAATCTCGATCCGTCGCTGTTGATGTGGGACATGCGGCGAAACCTCGACATCGCGCCCATGCCGGACCGGCGAAGCACGATTCAGTTTCTGTACCCCGAATTGCCACCGGCAAAACAAAAATGGTGGCTCGTCATCGATCAGGGCCAAACCGACCTCTGTTCGGTGGACCCGGGATTTCACGTCGATCTCTATGTTGTCAGCGAGCTGCGCACAATGACCACCATATGGATGGGCCTGACCACCGTGGAGAAAGAGGTTCGCGCGGATCGATTGGAGCTGCTTGGGGACGCCGGCCTACGAAAATCGATGCAGTCGTGGCTGGGTCTCAGCCCCTTCGCCAAGGAGCGCAAGCGGGTAGCGGCCTGAGCCGCGCTGAGTGCCGCGATCGTGCGTTATGCCGGCAGCGCGCGGGCGATGAAATGTGGGTTCTCGAAACCAGCCTTGCCGTAGGTTAGCGGCGCGCCATTGTCGGCCCGCTCGACACAGCCGCCGGCGGCAAGCAGGACAGCGTGACCGGCGGCGGTATCCCATTCCATGGTTCGGCCGAAGCGCGGATATAGGTCCGCTTGGCCGCTGGCAATCAGGCAGAATTTCAGCGATGACCCGGCATCGACCCGGGCGCCGACCGTGATGCCGGACAGGAAACGGTCCATGGCCGCGGCATCGCCATGCCGGCGGCTGGCGACCACCACGGCGCCGTTTGCGGGTTGCGGACGGGTGTGGATGGGCACGGGCGGCTGGTCGCCCTCGGCGGTGCATGCCGTCCCGGCCCCGGCGCCAATCCAAGTCTTTTTCAAAGCCGGAGCGTGCACGACGCCGGCGGTGGGGAAGCCGTCCTCGATCAGGGCGATGTTGACCGTGAATTCGCCATTGCGGGAGAGGAACTCCTTGGTGCCGTCGAGGGGATCGACCAGCCAAAAGCGGCCGCCCGACACGTCGGGGATTTTGCCGGCCTCCGCCGCCTCTTCCGAGACCACCGGGATATCCGGTGTCAGCTCACGCAACGCCGCCAGGATGACCGCCTCCGCCGCGTCATCGGCGGCGGTGACCGGTGATTGGTCGGCCTTTTGCCGGGCGTCGAGGGCAACGCGTCCCTCGTAGACGTCGAGGATTGCCGCACCCGCGGTCTCGGCGATCCGGCGCAGGGCACCCGGCAGATCTGCGATCCCCGCCAAGCCAGCTTTACTTGCCATCGCGGTGCTCAGGCCCGCGCGTCGCGGATGGCACGCCAGACCCGTTCGGGAGTAGCCGGCATGTCGATGTGGGTGATTCCCAAGGGGGAAAGAGCGTCGATGACGGCGTTGATAACCGCGGCGCACGCGCCGATGGAGCCGGCTTCCCCCGCACCCTTCACGCCCATGGGGTTGGTGGTGCACGGCGTATCCTCGACCATGGTTAGCTCGATGGCCGGCAGGTCATCCGCCCGCGGCAGGCAATAGTCCATCAGCGAGCCGCTGAGCAGTTGGCCGCCATCGCTGTCATACACCGTGCGTTCGAGCAAGGCCTGGCCGATGCCTTGCACGGTGCCGCCGTACACTTGCCCGGCGGCGAGCAGCGGATTGACCAGCTTGCCGAAATCATCGACCACGACATAGCGCAAGATCCGGACTTGCCCAGTCTCCGGATCGATCTCCACTTCGCAAGCATGGCAGCCATTGGGAAAGGTCATGCCCGGCCCCTGGTATTGGGCCAGTTCATCGATCGGACCCCGCGCGTCGTCGGGCAGGTCCGTGCCGTCGTGGGTTGCCTTGGCCACCGCGCCGAGCGTCAGGCGGCGGTCGGTGCCGACCACGGCGAAATTGCCGTCGCGGAACTCGATATCCGCCACGGCGGCTTCCAACAGGTGGCCGGCCACATGGCGGGCCTTCTCGATGGCGCTGTCGGCCGCGCCGGAAATAGCGCCGCCGCCCATAATCAGGGAGCGCGAGCCGCCGGTGCCGCTGCCCTCCGCCAGGTCGTCGGTGTCGCCCTGGCGGACGCGAATCATGTCCGGCGCCAGGCCGAGCTTGTCGTTGAGAATCTGGGCATAGGCGGTGTGGTGTCCCTGGCCGTTCGTCTGGGTGCCGACATAGGCGGTCACCCCACCGTCCGGGTCGAGGGTGATACGGGCATCTTCCCGGGTGCTCGATCCGCATTGCTCCACATAGCAGGACAGGCCGACGCCATGCAGCTTGCCGGCGGCTTTCGCCTTGACGCGCCGGGCCTCGCGCTCGGCCCAGTCGATCTGCCCTCTCGCCCGGTCCAGGAGGGCCGCGAAGTTGCCCGAATCATAGGTCAGGCCCGTCGCGTTCGTGTACGGCATGGCCTCCGTCGGCACGAAGTTGCGGCGGCGGATGTTGTCCGGGTCCAGCCCGATCTCACGCGCTGCCGCATCCACCAGACGTTCGACGAGATAGGCAGCCTCGGGCCGTCCGGCACCGCGGTAGGCATCGACCGGAACGGTGTTGGAGAAGACGCACTTCACCTCGCCATAGACGGCGGGAATGGCATAGAGGCCCGAACACATGACGACGTAACAGCCGGTCGGGATGAACGTCGCGAAACTGGAGAGATAGGCACCCATATTCGCGGTGGTCGACAGACGCAGGGCGAGGAAACGTCCGTCGGCGTCCATGGCCAACTCGGCGCGGGTGACGTGATCACGGCCTTGCGAGTCGCTGAGGAAGCTCTCGCTCCGCTCGCCGGTCCAGCGCACCGGGCGGCCCAGGCGCCGCGCGGCCCAGAGCGCCATGACGTACTCCGGGTAGAGGAAGACCTTCATACCGAAGCCGCCGCCCACATCCGGCGTGCGCACGGTAAAACGATCCGCCGGCAAGTGGAAAACCTCGTCGGCCAGTTGCGACTTCAAATGATGCACGCCCTGGGTCGGCGTATGCAGGGTGAAGTGCTCCGTCGCGGCATCGTAGAGGCCCAGTGCCCCGCGCGGCTCCAGGGAATTCACGACCAGCCGATTGTTGACGATCTCCAGGCGCGTTACGTGCGCCGCCTTGGCGATGCCGGCGGCGGCCGCATCGGCGTCGCCCAACTCCCAGTCGAGGCAGGTATTGCCCGGC
>JAJFGI010000101.1 GCA_021776215.1 Kiloniellaceae bacterium
GACGCGCGCATATTCGCTGAACGCCTCGTCGATATCGAGGAGGCCCTTGAAGCCGAGCCCGCCAACGGTGACGAGCAGCGCCAGAACGATGCCGAAGCCGGCATAGGTCTTGGCGCCGATCTTGATGTTGGCGAAGAAGTTCGCCTTGCCGGAAAAGCTCGGGAGAGCGATGCCGCGTCCGTTGTCGTCTTTCTTACTGCTCATGTCATGACCTTTGAGGCTGAAGCGATGAAGTTCTTGAAGGGGTGTGCGAGTGCCCGGCAATGCCCGGAAATCTCTGGAACATGATCGGGATCTACTGGCCCGTCAGCGGGGCCAGCACGAAGCGCCGGTTGACGGGTTGCACCGGGCGGGCGTTCTCGCCGACGGCGGCGGCGAAGCGCTGCACCTGCGCCAGGCTGATGGACACCGGCTCGCGCATCACGAACCAGTTGACCCCCTCGCTGCACGGCGGCGTGGTCAGCGAGCCCATGTACCGGTAATAGCCGGTATCCGAGGGCAGCATGTCGCGGGCATTGGTGAGCACCCGGGCCTCGGCGCGCGGCGGACCGGCCTGCTGCGGCATGGCCCCCCAGAATTCGCTGAGGGCCAGGTTCTCTTCACCCACCTCCATCATCACGCCGATCACCGCCAGCTCGCCGGCGGCGCTCTTGTGCACCAGGTGCAGTTCCATGGCCGACTGGCGACCGCCGAGGCTGTGCTCGCTGGGCGCATGGAAATGCGCCTGCAACAGCTCGAAGCGCTTGCCCTCGACGGTGATGCCGCTGCCCGGCGCGTAGGTCACTTGCACCGTATGGCCGTTGTGGACGATCTCCAGCGGCGAGAGCTTGTAGTCGAAGACGATCGGCTCGACGCTGGCGCCGTTGAAGTGGGACATGTCGATGGGCGACTGCATGGCGCCGATGCCGCACAGCTCGAAATCCCGGGACAGGGTGGCCCACCGCTCCGGACCCGCCGCCCCGGCATAGCCCCACGTCGGACCGCCGTGCCCCGAGGCAGGCGCCGTCGCCTGGGTCGCCGCAACCTGCGCCCCGGGCGATGCCGGCGCCGTCGTCGGCGCCTTCTCCGATGCCGCGGCGCCCACCGCCAGCACGGCAATCAGGCAACCAACCACTCCGTAGGTAACGGACGATCTCATGACCCACTCTCCTCAATCTTTTTGGTGTCTGGCGGCATACTCGTTGCAAGATCTCACCGCAGACGATTTAATGGCGTGATAGCCCCCGCGACCACCGCGTCGTGGCCGGTATTCTTTTGCTCTCCGTTCACGGCCTCTGCGCTCCATACAAAAGGCCGTGGCCGGTGCGGGCGTGCCCTTCTTCGGTGGCCGCTGCCCGAAAGTACGACATGACAAAAACACGGACGGTCGCCGTCAGGCTGGAGGCGCTCCGCCGATCGGCGATGCGGCTGCACAGCTCGTTCAAACTCACATCTTCCCGTTGGCAGATTTCGCCCAGTGCGTCCCACATGGCCGGCTCCAGGCGCACCGTCGTACGGTGCGAACCGACCGCGATGTTGCGCTGAACCAATGTGCTTGGGCCACGCGGCGTCCGGCCGTCCGGCCCGCCAGCCCGCTTGCGGGCGGCGGGGGCACCCGGGCTGCCATACCAGGCACGCAGTTGAACATCGTGCCCGGACTGGCCAGACCCAGTGCGGGCAGTGTCACGCCCGGGTGTGTTCTGGATAAGCGCCGAATCCACAGTCCGCTGCCCTCCGGTTTACGGCAAAGCCGAAATTTCAAGCCGTCCTCCCCGCCGTTCGACGCCGCGCCGTGCGCGACACCCAATCAACGGTGGAGTCAGGCGTCAGAGGTGCACGTAATAGTCATTTATCCTTAAAGCATGATTAATGGCGTAGATTAGAACGGCCCATAACTAGCCGTTGACTATGATAGCTATTAATATTGATAGGTCGCACTATTTGTTATTATTGCTTATCACTATATATCTCTATAGTATTCCACTCATGCGCGAATGCGGCCACGCATGGTCGATAACATTATAAATCATTGAATTGACATAATTTTTTTCGCATAGACGGCATCGATCGGAGGGCAGCACGTGGCGCCCCCGGCGCCAGGCCCTGTTGGGAGGGCATTCCTCTCCGTCTTTGCCGGATACGTCCCTAGGCGCCGTTCTTATCGAGCCCCAACTTTCGCGCCGCCGCCGCCGCCTGGGTACGGTTCTTCACACCCAATTTGCGAAAAGCGTTCTTGAGATGGAATGCCACCGTCATCTCCTTTGTCCCGATCCCCCCCGCGATTTCCCGATTCGATTTTCCCTGTTCGACAAGGCTCAGGACTTCGATTTCTCGCGGAGTCAGGGCGCGCTGCTTGCCGTGGGCCGTCGCCGCGCCCGCCCCATCGAACACTGCGGCGGCCTCGCTCATCCCCGATTCGCGCAGGGCCTTCGCCGGTATGAAAGATTCCCCCATGAGAATAAGCTCGAGCGCCTTCATCAGCGCCGGGACGGGCAAATCCTTGGGGATGAACCCAACGGCGCCATGGCGAATCGCCTCGAGAATTTGCGGCCCTTCGGCGATGCCGGAGATCATGGCAATGCGCACATCAGGAAAACGGCTCCGCATCAGATGCAAGCCCTGCAACCCATGGATTCCGGGCATACGGTAGTCCAGAAGGATCAGGTCCACCGGTTCCGCCGCGGCCAGTTCCACCGCCTCCTCGAACCCTGTCGCTTGTAGGATCTTGGCTTTCGGATGGACAGTCCCGACGCACTTCGCCAACGCGTCCGCCACCAAAGGGTGATCGTCCACTATCAACACCCGCACCGCCAACATCCTTGAGACAGCCTTCTCTACGCCAACGCCGCGAAGCGGGCGAACGCCCCCGTTTCTATCGGTGTCCGAAGCCGCAAGTACGGCGGCGCCGAGATTGACTCCCAGATCCGCCTCATGGCGTGGAAAGACCGGTGAGGTTTGGCCACGCCCAACATGCATCAGGTGCCCAGTCACGCCACAATCTAACATACAATCGCGTGCAACCGAAAGTGGCACAACACCCGCTGCCGGGGCCGAATATTCTTTGAAAGGCGAAAATATCGAGGGGCAATGCCCCCTCGGACCCGCTGTACCGCGGGGCTAGCACATAGGCGGAAAACTACATGCGGTTGACCGCCTCGGGAGCGCTGCGCGCCGCCGTTTTTTGCATCGCATCGTAGTACGGCGCGAAGGTCGGCCGGTCGATGTACCGGCCAGCGCCTTTCACGGTACGGATGTCGCCGTCCTGATAGACGATGTTGCCCTGGCTGACGGTGACCGTGTTGATGCCCTTCACGGTCATGCCTTCGAAGATGTTGGTGTCCACGTTCTGGTGGTGGGTTTCCTTGGAGATGGTCCGCTCGCGCTCCGGATCCCAGACGGCGATATCCGCGTCGGCGCCGACGGAGATCGAGCCCTTGCGCGGATAGATGTTGAAGATCCGCGCCGCGTTCGCCGAGGTGATGCCGACGAACTCGTTGACCGTCAGGCGGCCGCTGTTGACCCCATGATGCCAGAGCACGTGCATACGGTCCTCGACCCCGCCGGTGCCGTTAGGGATCTGGGTGAAGTTGTTGTGTCCCATGCGCTTTTGCGGGGCGCAGAAGCAGCAGTGATCGGTCGCCGTGGTCTGCAGCATGCCGGCCTGCAGGCCCCGCCAAAGCGCCTCCTGGTTCTCCTTCGGGCGAAAGGGCGGGCTCATCACATGCGCCGCCGCTATGTCCCAATCGGGATTGCGATAGACCGAGTCGTCCACCAAGAGATGCCCGGCCAGGACCTCGCCGAAAACCCGCTGGCCGTCGTTGCGCGCCCGGGTGATCGCCTGCAGCGACTCGATACAGGAATTGTGCACGATGTAGAGGGGCACGCCGAGCACCTGGGCGATGCGGATGGCGCGATTGGCCGCCTCGCCTTCCACCGACGACGGGCGGGACATCGGATGTCCCTCGGGCCCGGTGATGCCCTTGTTCAAAATTTCCTGCTGCAGGTGATAGACCAGCTCGCCATTTTCGGCATGCACGGTGCATAGCGCCCCCAGGTCGCGCGCCCGGCTGAACGACTTCACGAGTATCTCGTCGTCGGCCATGATGGCGCCCTTGTAGGCCATGAAGTGCTTGAAACTATTGACGCCATGCTCCCGCGTGAGGGTGCCCATGGCCTCGTGGACGCTGTCGTCCCACCAGGTGATGGCCACGTGGAAGCTGTAGTCGGCGGCGGCCTTCTTGGCCCAGCCGCGCCAGGTCTTGTAGGCTTCCATCACGTCCTGCTGCGGGCTGGGGATGACGAAATCGATGATCATCGTGGTGCCGCCGACGATCCCCGCGGTGGTGCCCGAAAAGAAATCCTCGGAGGCGACGGTGCCCATGAATGGCAATTCCATATGCGTATGCGGGTCGATGCCACCCGGCACCACGTAACAGCCGCCGGCGTCCACGACCTCGGCCCCGGCCGGCACGTCAAGCTTGCTGCCCACGGCGACGATCTTGCCGCCATCGACCAGCACGTCCGCGCGCTGCGAAATGTCGGCGTTAACGACGGTGCCGCCCTTGATATGTAACGTCATTTTGGACTCTCCCTGTGCATCTCACCCGCCGCGGCCACGGCCGCCGGTCCGAGGCGGAATTCCCGCCTCGGACCCAACTACCCGACGTTTACATCGCCTTCGCTTTGT
>JAJFGI010000102.1 GCA_021776215.1 Kiloniellaceae bacterium
CGGGGGCCTTAGGGTCGCGCCGCTTTCGCGACGAACGCGGCCTGGCCGCTAAAGAACCGAGGACGGAACCCACCCATGGCCGCAAGCCCTCTCGATGTGGTCGGCATCGGCAATGCCATCGTCGATGTCCTGGCGCACGCCGACGACGAATTCCTGGAGACGCACGGGCTGGTCAAGGGCGCCATGACCTTGATCGATGGCGCCCGCGGCGAGGCGCTCTATGCCGCCATGGGACCGGGAACGGAAGTGTCCGGCGGCTCGGCCGCCAACACCATGGCCGGCATCGCCGCCCTGGGCGGCCGCGGTGCCTTTATCGGCAAGGTGCGCAACGACCAGCTCGGCGGCATTTTCCGCCACGATATTCGGGCCGCCGGAGTTGCCTTCGACACCGCCGCCGCCAGCGAGGGGCCGCCCACGGCGCGCTGTCTGATCCTGATCACGCCGGATGCGCAGCGGACCATGAATACGTTCCTGGGCGCCGCTGTCGAGCTGACGCCGAAGGATCTGGACGAAGAGGCCATCCGCTCCGCGCAGGTGACCTACATGGAGGGGTATCTCTGGGATCCGCCGGCGGCGAAACAGGCATTTCTGGCGGCGGCTAAGTTGGCCCACGGGGCCGGGCGCAAGGTCTCGCTCAGCCTGTCCGATCCCTTCTGTGTCGAGCGCCACCACGACTCGTTCCTCGATCTGGTCAGCGGCCATGTGGATGTGCTTTTCGCCAACGAAGTGGAGATCTGCAGCCTCTATCGAACCGAGAGCTTCGATGACGCGTTGCAGCAGGTGCGTGGCCACTGCGAGATCGCGGTTTTGACCCGCAGCGCCAAGGGCTCGATCGTTCTTGCCGGTGAGGAGGTGCATATGATCGATGCCGAGCCGGTTGCCGAGGTCGTCGATACCACCGGCGCCGGCGATCTCTATGCCGCCGGATTCCTCACTGGTTTGACTCGGGGCAAGTCCCTATATGAGTGTGGCCGGATGGGGGCGATTGCCGCCGCCGAGGTGATTTCGCATGTGGGCGCCCGTCCGGAAACCGATCTGGCGGCCCTCGTCGAAAAGCGTCTTCACGAAGCTTAAAGTCTTTCCCAGCCAAGGTCCCGCCGCATGACACCCCCTGCGCCCACGCCTGCACTGCGCAACGTCGCGATCATCGCCCACGTCGATCACGGCAAGACGACGCTGGTCGATAAATTGCTGCGCCAATCCGGCACGTTCCGCGACAATCAGCAGCTCGCCGAACGGGCCATGGACAGCAACGACCAGGAGCGCGAGCGCGGTATCACCATCCTCGCCAAGTGCACCTCGGTCTTGTGGCGCGACACGCGCATCAACATCGTCGATACCCCTGGTCACGCCGATTTCGGCGGCGAGGTGGAGCGTATTCTCTCCATGGTCGACGGCGTCCTGCTGCTGGTCGACGCCGCCGAAGGGCCGATGCCGCAGACCAAGTTCGTGACCATCAAGGCGCTCGCCCGTGGCCTGCGCCCGATCGTGGTCATCAACAAGGCCGATCGCCCCGATGCCCGGCCTTTCGAAGCACAGAATGAGGTCTTCGACCTGTTCGCCGCCTTGGGCGCGGATGACTTGCAGCTCGATTTTCCGACCCTCTTCGCCTCCGCCAAGGAAGGCTGGGCGGTGGCCAATTGGGACGATGCGCGCGAGGACATGAGCCCGCTTTTTGACCTGATAATCCAGCATGTGGCACCGCCTGCGGGAGACCTGGAGGCGCCGTTTTCCATGCTGGCCACGACCCTGGAGCTGGACCCTTACCTCGGCCGGGTGCTGACCGGCCGCATCCACGGCGGCCGGGCGCGCCTGAACATGCCGGTCAAGGCCCTCAGCCGCGACGGCGAGGTGCTCGAAGAGGGGCGCTTGAGCAAGCTGCTCGCCTTCCGCGGCCTGCAGCGCGTGCCGATCGAGGAGGCCGCCGCCGGCGACATTATCGCCGTGGCCGGTCTGGCCGAGACGACCGTGGCGGATACCCTTTGCGCGCTCGAGGTGGAGACGCCGATCGCCGCTCAGGCGATCGACCCGCCGACCCTGGCGATGACCTTTTCGTTCAACGATTCGCCGTTGGCCGGGCGCGATGGCGATAAGGTGACCAGCCGCTTGATCCGCTCCCGCCTGCTGCGCGAGGGCGAGGGCAACGTCGCCATCCGCGTGACCGAGACCGAGGGCAAGGACGCCTTCGAGGTCGCCGGGCGCGGCGAGCTGCAGTTGGGCGTGCTGGTGGAGACCATGCGCCGGGAGGGCTTCGAGCTCTCGATCAGCCGGCCACGGGTTCTCTACCGGACCGATCCGGAGACCGGTCAGCGCCTCGAGCCGATCGAGGAGGTGCAGGTCGATGTGGACGAGGAGTTCGCCGGCGTTGTCGTCGAAGCCCTTGGCGTGCGCCGCGGTGAAATGACCGGCATGGCGCCCTCCGGCGGCGGCAAGGTGCGGGTCTCCTTTCTCGCACCGTCGCGCGGCCTGATCGGCTATCACGGCGAATTCATGACCACCACGCGCGGCACCGGGATCATGAACCGGGTGTTTTCCGGCTATGCCCCGCACAAGGGGCCGATCCGGGGCCGCCATCCGGGGGTCTTGATCTCCAACTCCCAGGGCACCGCCGTCGCCTATGCGTTGTGGAACCTGGAGGAGCGGGGCACGATCTTCATCTCCCCGGGGGCCGTCGTCTACGAGGGCATGATCATCGGCGAGCACAGCCGCGGCAACGACCTGGAGGTCAATCCTCTGAAGGCCAAGCAGCTCACCAACATGCGCGCGTCCGGCAAGGACGAAAGCATCCGCCTGACGCCGCCGCGGATCATGAGCCTGGAACAAGCGCTGGCCTATATTTCCGAGGACGAGCTGGTGGAAGTCACGCCCAAGGCCATCCGCCTGCGCAAGGCGGTCCTCGACCCGCACGCGCGCAAAAAGCTGAGCCGGCTGAAGGATGCCGGATAGCGCAGCCGTTGCGGCACCGCGCCGGCGCGGCTGGCGCGGGGCGATAGCGCTCTACGGCGACCGGCGCCTGCTCCTGATTTTGCTGATGGGGTTTGCCAGCGGCCTGCCGCTGCCCCTGACCTTGGCGACCCTGTCGTTCTGGCTGGCCCGGGTCGGGGTCGACAAGACCGCCATCGGCCTGTTCGCCTTGGTCGGTCTGCCGTATGGGCTCAAGTTTGTCTGGGCGCCGGTGCTGGATCACCTGCGCGCGCCCGTATTCGGCCGCGTCTTCGGCCGCCGGCGCGGCTGGGCTCTGCTCACCCAGGCGGCGTTGATCGGCGCCATTCTCGTCCTCGGGGCCAGCGACCCGCTGTCGGCGCCCTGGGCCACCGCGGGCGCGGCCTTGGCGGTGGCCTTCTTCTCCGCCAGTCAGGATATCGTCATCGATGCCTATCGCATCGAGATCCTGGAGGAGTTTGAACAGGGCGCCGGCGCGGCGGCGACCCAGACCGGCTACCGCATCGGGGCGCTGGTGGCCGGGGCCGGGGCCATCGCGCTGTCCGATTTCATCGGCTGGTTCGCGGTGTTCGCCATCCTCGCCGGGTTTGTCCTGATCGGCACGGTCGCCGTGTTGTTGGCCCGGGAGCCGGCACCGCCCTCGGGCAAGCAGGTGGCGACCCGGGAAAACTGGTTGGAGACGGCGGTCCTGGCCCCGTTCGCCGATTTCCTGCGGCGACCGGGCTGGGCGGCGATTCTGGCCTTTATCCTGCTCTACAAGTTTGGCGATGCCATCGGCGGCGTCATGGCCAACCCGTTTTTCGTCGAGCTCGGCTTCACCGGTGTCGAGATTGCCAGCATCACCAAGGTGTTCGGCTTGCTCGCGACCTTCGCCGGCATTGTCGTGGGCGGCGCGCTGGTCGCCCGCTACGGCCTGTTTCCGGCCCTGGCCATCGGCGGTGTGCTGCAGGCGGCGACGAATTTGCTGTACGCCGTCCAGGCGACGGTCGGCCACGATATCGCCCTGCTGGCGGGAACCATCGGGGCCGACAACTTCACCGGCGGGCTCGGCTCGGCGGCCTTCGTGGCGTACCTGTCGAGCTTGTGCAATCGCGCCTTCACCGGAACTCAGTTCGCCCTGTTGACGTCCTTCATGGCCATCGGCCGCACGGTGCTGTCTTCCGGCGGCGGCTGGATGGCGGATCGCATGGATTGGGCCGTGTTCTTTACGCTGACCGCCGCCCTCGCGGTGCCGGGCCTGCTGCTGTTGTTATGGCTCGCTCGGCGCATGGACGACCGGCCGTGAGCCTTATTTTCGAGGTCCTCACCGAGATTACCTTGCCGATTGTGCTGATGATCGGCGGCGGTTACGTCTTGCAGCGGCGCCTGGCCCTCGATGTGGCGACCCTCAGTCGGGTGACGGTCTACGGCACGTTGCCGTGCCTGCTGGTCGTCAGCCTGGCGACGGCGCCTCTGCCGGCCAGCGAGGTCGGGGCTCTGGTTCTCTTCACCGCCGGCCAGTTCTTTGTTCTGCTGGCGCTTGGCTGGATCGGGGCGGTGATCTTCCGCTTACCCGCCGAGCTACGGCCCGTGCTGGCCCTGGCGGTTCCCTTCGCCAATGTCGCCAACTACGGCATTCCCTTGGTCGAGCTGGCGCTGGGCCCGGCGTGGGTGCCGCATCAGGCGATCATTGTCGCCGTGCTTACCGTGCTTTTTTTCGTTCTGGCGCCGGTGATGTTGCACACCGGTGCCCACGACCTGCGCCGCTCGGCGGCGGCGATCCTGCGCACGCCGGTCTTGCCGGCGGTTGCCGTCGGCCTGGCCCTCAACGTCCTGGATGTGCCGCTGCCCCGGTTCGTGGATTTCCCGTTGCGTGTCGTGGGCGCGGCAAACACACCCGTGGCGCTGATCGCCTTGGGGGCGATGCTGGCGACCGGAAAATGGGCGGAGGTGCGCGGCGCGGTGGGTTTGGGTGTCGGATTGCGCGTGATCTTGGCGCCGCTGGTAACCTGGTCGGCGTTGGCGGTTTTCACCTTGCCGGCGGGGATGGGCGAGCTGTTCATCATCGGCGCCGCGGCGCCGATCGGCATCCTGCTGCCGATCCTGTGCGCCGAATACGGCCGGCAGGCGGGGCCGGCGTCGGCGATGGTGGTGGTCTCGACGGCGATCAGTCCCGTGGCGGCGACGGTGATGGTCTATCTGGCGCGGGCGTTCTGAACTTCCACGGGCCGGTCGAGCGCGTAGCCGGCGGCGCGCACGGTGCGGATCAGGTCGGCCTCGCCCGCGCCGTTCAAGGCCTTGCGCAGGCGCCGAATGTGCACATCGACCGTGCGTGCCTCGACATAGACGTCGCGGCCCCAGACGGCGTTGAGCAACTGCTCGCGGCTGAACACTCGGCCGGGATGCTGCAACAGGTACTGGAGCAGGCGGAACTCGGTCGGTCCCAGATGCACCTCGCGGCCGGCGCGGCGCACCCGGTGGGCCGCCAAATCCATGATCAGATCGGCGAAGTCTAGCTGCTCGGCGGCCAGCTCCGGGCGCGCCCGGCGCAGGAGCGCCCGGATCCGGGCAATCAGCTCCGTCGGCGAAAACGGCTTGGTGATGTAGTCGTCGGCGCCATAGTCGAGGCCGCGCACCTTGTCGCCTTCCTCGCCGCGGGCGGTGAGCATGATGATCGGCACGGTGGCCGATTCGGGTTGGCGGCGCAGGCGCCGGCAGACCTCGATGCCGGAGAGCAGCGGCAGCATCCAGTCGAGCAGGATGAGATCCGGACGATCCTCGGCGGCGCGCAGCAGCGCCTCCTCGCCGTCGCTCGCCTCGCTGACGGCGAAGCCCTCGCGCTCCAGGTTGTAGCGCAGCAGGGTGACCAGCGGTCCCTCGTCCTCGACGATCAGAATGCGTGGGGTCATGGCTCTTTCGTTTTCCCGCCGTCGGCGGTGTTTGCGGTGGGCTCGATCACCTGGAAGCTGGTGGTGTCGCCCTTGGGCCGGCCGCCGGCCATGCGTTGGCCGGTGACCAGATAGTGGATGGTCTCGGCCACGTTCGTCGCGTGGTCGCCGATCCGCTCGATGTTCTTGGCGACAAAAAGTAGGTGCGTGCTCGGGGTGATGTTGCGCGGGTCTTCCATCATGTAGGTCAACAGCTCGCGGAACAGGCCGGTGTACATTTCGTCGACCTCTGCATCCCGGTGCCAGACGTCGATGGCGAGCTCCGCGTCCCGGGTGGCATAGGCATCGAGCGTGTCCTTGATGATGTTCTGCGCCAGGCGCGCCATGCGCGGCACGCCGTTCGCCGGCGGGATCGGGGGGATCTGGTTGAGCGCCATGACCCGTTTCGCCACGTTGGCGGCATAGTCGCCGATGCGCTCCACATCGCTGGAGATTTTCAGCGCCGCGATGACCTCGCGCAAATCGGTGGCCATGGGTTGGCGCAGCGCCAGCAGGCGCACGGCGCGCTCGCCCAGCTCTTCTTCGAGAGCATCGATGGCCGCGTCGCCGCGAACCACTTGCTCGGCCAAGTCGCTATCGCGGCGCTTGAGGGCGTCGACCGCGGTGGCCAGTTGGGTTTCCGCCAGACCGCCCATGCGGGTGACGATCTGGCTCAACGCCTTCAATTGGTTGTCGAACGAGCGGACAATATGATCCGGTGCCGTCATATGCGTGTCCTCGAGACTCCTAGCCGAAGCGGCCGGTGATGTAGCCGAGCGTACGCTCGTCGCGCGGATTGGTGAACATTTGCTCGGTATCTCCGCGCTCGACCAACTCGCCGAGATGGAAGAATGCGGTGCGCTGCGAGACGCGCGCCGCCTGCTGCATGGAATGGGTGACGATCACGATGGTGAAATTCTCGCGCAGCTCGTCCATCAACTCCTCGATGCGGGCGGTGGCGATGGGATCGAGGGCCGAGCACGGCTCGTCCATCAAGATCACCTCCGGGTCCACGGCAATCGCGCGGGCGATGCACAGGCGCTGCTGCTGACCGCCGGAAAGGCTGGTCCCCGGCCGGTCAAGGCGGTCGGAGACCTCTTTCCACAGGCCGGCGCGGGTGAGGCTGCGCTCGACGATCTCGTCCATGGCGGCCTTCGAGTCGGCGTAGCCATGGATGCGCGGGCCGTAGGCGACGTTCTCGTAGATCGACTTCGGAAACGGGTTCGGCTTCTGAAAGACCATGCCGACGCGGGCGCGCAACTGCACCACGTCCAGATCGCTGTCGTAGATGTCCTCGCCGTCCACGGTGATGGTGCCCGTCACCCGGCACCCTTCGATGACATCGTTCATGCGGTTGAGGCAGCGCAGGAACGTGGACTT
>JAJFGI010000103.1 GCA_021776215.1 Kiloniellaceae bacterium
GGTTCATTTCGTCTGGTTGATGGGCGCCGACAACCTGCTGCAGATTTCGCAGTGGCAACGCTGGCCCGAGATCTTCGCGACCGTCACCGTTGCGGTTTTCGACCGCCCTACCTATTCTTTAAGGGCACTGGCCGCCCCGGCGGCGCGGCGCTTCGCCCGTCAACGGGTGAGCGAACGCTCCGCCGGGCACTTGGCGGAGCGGAAGCCTCCGGCCTGGGTCTTCATCCGGCACCGGTTGAACGCTCAGTCGTCCACCCGGATCCGGGCGGCCAAGCCAGAACGGACCCGGCCACGCCGCGCGCGGCAGCCGGGATGAAGAAGTGTCTCGAACAAAGGAGTAGAACCGCCATACGAGCACAAACCCGGGCCCCCCAGGCAGTCACGCCTGGCAAGGCCGTCAAAAATGAACCGCTCGCCCTCAGCGAACAGCTGCTCGAGCGGGTTCTCGTCTCGCTCGACGACGACAAGGCCGAGAACGTCGTCACCATCGATCTCAGTGGAAAATCCACCATCGCCGACTACATGGTCGTCGCCACCGGTCGCTCGACCCGGCAGGTCAGCGCCATGGCCGAGCATGCGGGCGAGGTCCTGAAGGCCGCCGGCGTTCGCGGCGTGTCGATGGAGGGCGCGGCGCGCGCCGACTGGATCCTCATCGATGGCGGTGACGTGATCGTGCACCTTTTCCGGCCCGAAGTGCGGGACTTCTACAACCTGGAAAAGATGTGGGGCGTCGACATGTCCGCAGACGCCAAGGCCGCAGACGCCAAGGCCGCGGAGGGCGCGCGAAAGTCGCGATAGGGTTGGCATGCGGGTAACCCTGGCGGCGGTGGGTCGGGCGAAGGCCGGTCCGGCGCGCGATCTCTACGACGATTACGCCGGGCGCCTACGCCGCGGGCCCATCGGGCCGCTGACCCTGAAGGAAGTCGAGGTAAGGGGGACCTTTCCCCCGACCGAGTTGCGCCGGCGCGAAGCCGAGCTTCTGCGCGGCGCCATACCGCCCGGCGCCCACCTGATCGCCCTGGACGAACGGGGCCAATCCCTGAGCAGCGCCGAATTTGTCGCCCACCTGGGCCGCTGGCGGGATGCCGGCACGGCGGAGGTCGCCTGTCTGATCGGCGGCGCCGACGGCCTGGATGAGGCGATTCGGCACGAAGCCGCCCTGGTCCTGAGCCTCGGGCCCATGACCTGGCCGCACCTCCTGGTCCGCGCCTTGCTGGCGGAGCAGCTATTTCGCGCGAACAGTATCCTGACCGGCCATCCCTACCACCGGGGGTCGTAGGGCCCGGCCCGGTCAAGCCAGCGAAATCCCTGTCGAATCGCCGCCGAAAGGCTTATATAGAGCCGCATGAGCGCGCCCAGCCGCCCCCAGCCTCCCCGGCCCGTCGTCCTCTGCGTCCTTGACGGCTGGGGCCACCGCGAATCCTGCGAAAACAACGCCATTTGCCAGGCCCGGACGCCGGTCCTTGACCGGCTGACCGCGACCTGCCCGCACGCCCTCATCGACGCCTCGGAACAGGAGGTCGGCCTGCCCGCCGCGCAGATGGGCAATTCCGAGGTCGGGCATATGAACCTGGGCGCCGGGCGCATCGTCACCCAGGAATTGCCGCGCATCGATGCGGCGATGGCGAGCGACGAGATCAGCCGCAATCCGGTCTTGCGGGCCTTCGTCGCGGCATTGCAAAAGTCCGGCGGGACCGCCCACCTGATGGGCCTGCTGTCGCCGGGCGGTGTGCATTCGCACCAGGCGCACATGGCCCGCGTGGCCGAGGTGATCGGCGCGGCGGGCGTGCCGGTCGCGGTGCACGCCTTTCTCGATGGCCGGGATACGCCGCCGAAAAGCGCGCTCGGCTATCTCGCCGACTTCCAGGCGGCGGCGCCAACTGCGCCGATTGTCACGGTTTCGGGCCGCTATTACGCCATGGACCGGGACAAGCGCTGGGAGCGTACCGAGCTGGCCTACAAGACCCTGGTCGCCGGGGTGGGCGAGCAGGCGCCGACCGCCAAGGCCGCCGTCGAGGCCGCCTATGCCACCGGCACCAGCGACGAGTTCGTCCTGCCGACGGCGATTGCCGGCTATGCGGGCATGGCGGATGGCGACGGCCTGTTCATGGCAAATTTCCGCGCCGACCGGGCGCGGCAGATGCTGCATGCCTTGCGCGACCCGGCCTTCAAAGGCTTTGCCAGGGACCGGATGGTTGCCTTTGCCGCGGCCGTCGGGATGATCGAATACAGCGAGGCGCTGAGGCCGCTGGTCACGCCCCTGTTCGCGCCGCAGGATTTGAGCGAGACCTTGGGCGAGATCGTCGCCGACGCCGGGCTCAAGCAACTGCGCATCGCCGAGACCGAGAAATACGCCCACGTAACCTTTTTCTTCAACGGCGGGCGCGAGGCCGAATTCCCCGGCGAGGAACGGATCCTCATCCCCTCGCCCAAGGTGGCGACCTATGATCTTCAGCCCGAGATGTCGGCGCCGGAAATGACCGATGCCTTGGTCGAAGCCATCGCCGGCGGCCGTTTCGACCTCATCGTTGTCAACTACGCCAACGGCGACATGGTCGGGCACAGCGGCAAGCTTTCGGCCGCGATCGCCGCCGTCGAGGCGGTGGATAGCTGCCTCGGCCGCGTCAGCACGGCCGTGCAGGCCGCCGGCGGCGTCTTGTTGATCACCGCCGATCACGGCAACGCCGAGCAGATGCGCGACTTGTTGACCGGCGAGCCGCACACGGCGCATACCATGAACAAGGTGCCCGCCATCCTGGTCAACGCACCGGCCGGAATCGACTCCTTGGACGATGGCCGGCTTGCCGATATTGCCCCGACCCTGCTTGAGATACTCGGCCTGCCAAAGCCCGCGGAAATGACCGGCAGGAGCTTGCTCCGTCCGGTGCGGGCACAGCGCAGTGCCGGTGCTGAACGGCGCGCGGATGCGCTCTGACCGTATGGATCGGTCCCCCTCCCTGCGTCATGAATGGCTGCCCCGCTTGCGCCTCGGTGTAGTGACGTTGAGCTTCGCGCTTTGTATCGTGGCCGTATCGCCGGCCCTTGCCGCCGAACATAATCGGCTTGAAACCATCGAAAAGGCGCTAAAGCAGGATCGCGCCAAGGCCGACCAGCTTCAGCGGCGCGCGGAAACCCTGGAAAAGGAGATCCAGGCCCTGCGCGCCGAGTCCATCTCGGCGGCCCGCAAGGCCCAGGACTTCGAGGCCCGGCTGTCCGACATCGAGTCGCAACTGGCG
>JAJFGI010000104.1 GCA_021776215.1 Kiloniellaceae bacterium
TGCACGTCCAGCAGGGCGGCGGCGCGCGGCATCACGTTCTTGCCGAAGGTCGTGGCAGGCGCCAGCACGTGGGAATAATCCGGCGCCAGCTTGGCGATCAGCGGTGCCAGGTTCTCGGCCAGGCCGTGCCCGTATTCGGGCGCATCGGCGCACAGCACCTTGGCGACTCCGGCGACCTTGGCGGCGGCTTGCGCGGCGCCGGAACAGTCGGCTCCGGCGACCAGCACGGCGATCTCGCCGCCCAATTGGCCCGCCGCGGTGACGGCGTTCAAGGTGGCCGGCTTCAGGCTGGCATTATCGTGTTCGGCGACGATGAGAATGGACATCAGATGACCTTCGCCTCGTTCTTCAGCTTATCCACCAGTTCGGCGACGTCGGCCACCTTGACCCCGGCCTGGCGCGCCGGCGGCTCGACGATCTTGAGCACGGTCACGCGCGGGCTAACGTCGACGCCGAGATCCTCGGGGGTCAGGGTGTCGATCTGCTTCTTCTTCGCCTTCATGATGTTGGGCAACGAGGCATAGCGCGGCTGGTTGAGGCGCAAATCCACGGTCACCACGGCCGGCAGCTTCAGGGCCACGTTCTCCAGGCCGCCGTCCACCTCGCGGGTGACTTTCAGGCCGCTGTCCGCTTTCTCGATTTTCGAGACGAAGGTGCCTTGCGGCCAGCCGAGCAGGGCGGCGAGCATCTGGCCGGTCTGGTTGTTGTCGCCGTCGATGGCCTGCTTGCCCATGAGCACCAGATCGGCGGACTCCTTCTCCACCACGGCCTTGAGCAGCTTGGCGACGGCCAAGGGCTCCAGCGGCGCCTCGCTTTGGATCAGGATCCCGCGATCGCCGCCCATGGCCAGGCCGGTGCGGATGGTCTCCTGCGCCTGCTGGGCGCCGGCCGAGACGATGATCACCTCGGTAGCGGTCCCGGCCTCCTTCATGCGCACCGCCTCCTCGACGGCGATCTCGCAGAAGGGGTTCATGGCCATCTTCACATTGGTCAGCTCGACCCCCGTCTGGTCCGCCTTGACCCGGACCTTGACGTTGGCGTCGATGACGCGCTTGACCGGTACCAGAACCTTCATCGCCAGTCTGTCCTGCCTGTCTTGAAAAAACGCCCGTCTTGAGAAGCAAATGTCTTGAAAGGCGTACGTCTTGAAAAGCACCTGGGCCGGAAAAGGCGTAGACCAGCCTTTCCGGCGCCGCGGCGCCATTTCCCCCGCCATTTCGCAGTCGCACAATAAGTGCTTGCCGGCCCGCCTGTCAACGAACCGAAACCAGCCCATCGGACTCTCGTCAGACTACCGGAACAGGCCGTCCCAGGCGGGCAGCGCCAGCACCGTGGCCACGGCGCAGATGGATAGCGCGGCGCGGCGGTAAAGGGTGCTCGGGGCGATCCGAAAGCCGGTCGCGCCGGCCCATAGCGCGATGCCATAGACCGGCATGAGAATCAGGGCACGCACCAGAAGATCCGCGGAAAACAAGCCGTTCAGCCAATAGCTGGCCCCAATGACGAGGGTGGTCAGGCCGAAGAAAGCGAAGATATTGGCCCGAATGACGGGGGCCTTCGACTGGCCGCCCAGCCAAAAGAGGACGATGGGCGGCCCGGACAGGCTGGCCATGCCGCCGGTGAGCCCGGCAGTGCCGCCGATGGCCAGGGTGCCGGGCACGCCGGGGGCGCGCCGGAGTCGCCAGCCGCTCGCCAGCGCCGCGACCGCCGCGAGAATCGCCCCCGCGATGACCCAACGCAGGATCTCCGGCCGGGCGATGCTCAGGATGTAGGCTCCCAGAGGGACGGTCACGGTCGCGCCGATGGCAAGCGGCGCGACCTCGCGCCAGGCGCAGCGGCGGAATGCCGGAACCAGCATCGGCGCGGTCACTGTCGCATCCACCAGGAACAGCAAGACCACGGCCGCCCTCGGTTCATAGATGACGCTGGCCAGGGGGATGAAGACCATGGCGGCGCCGAAGCCGGAGAACCCGCGCACCAGGCCGGCCAGAATCGCCGCCCCGGCGGCCCAGAGCAACCGGCTGTCGATCATGTCCATCAGGGCCCAGAAATCGCTCGGCATCCGGTTCTCCGGCAGTCGTGGAAACCAATGCCTCTATGTTGAACCGCGAAAACGCAGAAACGAGCCGAACTAGTGCTATAATGTCCTGCGAAAATGCAGGGGCTTGAGCATGGACTGGAATGATTTGCGTTACGTCTTGGCCGTATCGCGGTCGGGCACCCTCTCCGCCGCGGCGCGGCGCCTGCGGGTCGATCAGACCACGGTGACACGGCGGCTGGCCGGACTCGAACGGGCGACCGGGGCCCGGCTCTTCGACCGCATCGAGGGCCGCTTGGTCGCCACCGATGCGGGTCTGCTGGCGATTACCCGAGCAGAGCGGATCGAGGCCGAGGCCCAAGCCCTGGCGGCGGAGCTCTCCGGTGCCGACAAAGATGCATCCGGGGTGGTCCGCCTGACGGCGGTGCCGAGCATCGTCAACCACGCCCTGGTGCCGCGGCTCGGCGGACTCCTCTCCCGCTATCCGCGGCTTGGCCTGGAGATCGTCGGTGTGCCCGGCGACCTCAGCCTCAGCAAGCGCGAGGCGGATATGGCGATCCGCTTGGCGCGGCCGCCGGGAGGCACCGCCGTTTGCCGCCGCATCGGGGGGATCGCCTACGCCGTCTACGGCCCGCAAGGGGCGCCGGGCAAGACCCTGCCCTGGATCACTTACGACGAGGCCCATGCGCATTTGCCGCAGGCGCGCTGGATCGCCCGCCATG
>JAJFGI010000105.1 GCA_021776215.1 Kiloniellaceae bacterium
ACCGGGGCGAACCGATCATGGTCATGACCTTCTGGAGCCTAGCCCTCGGGGCGCTGATCCTGGCTGTCGTCGGCGCCCCCGGGGTTCTGCGCACCGATTGGACGGCGGTGCCGCCCGGTGCCTGGCTCGGCGTGGTTTATCTCGCCGTCTTCAACACCGCGGGCAGCTTCTTTCTCTTCAAGTCCGCCAGCATCGTCCTGCCGGCCTCGAAGGTTATGGGCTATACCTACCTGACGACCGCCTTCGTCGTGCTGCTGGAAGCGTTGCTGGGACATGGCTGGCCGACCCTGTCGGTTATTGCCGGCCTACTGCTGTCCGTCAGCGCGACGGTTCTTTTGCAACGGACCTAGCGTTCCGGCGGCAGGATGCCGCGCAAGAGGATGTGGTCGATCGCCGCCTCGGTCTCGCGGAAGAACTTGCGGTCGCTCAGTCCGCTGCCCACGACCGCCTCCACTTGCGACGCGAAGTCGGCGTAATGCTGGGTTACCGCCCAGATAACGAAAATGAGGTGGTATGGGTCGACGTCGGCGATCTTGCCGGCGCTCGCCCAGCCGCGAATGACGGCGGCCTTCTCGTCGACGATGCCGCGCAAACCGTCCTGGAGCACGGTTCCAAGTAGGGGCGCGCCTTGAATGATCTCGTTGGCGAACATGCGCGAAGCGGTCGGACGTAGTTTTGAGAAAGCTAGCTTGCGGTTGATGTACGCGCGGATCTCCTCGGCCGGGTCGCCGTCGGCGCGGATGGCGCTGAGCGGCTCCAGCCACATATCCAGGGTGCGCTCGAGAACCGCCAGGTACAGATCGCGCTTGCGCCGGAAGTAGTAGAGCAGGTTCGGCTTCGACATCCCGGCGCGCGCGGCGATTTGGTCGATGGTGGCGCCCTTGAAACCGCAGTCGGCGAACACCTCCAACGCGGCATCGAGGATATTGTCCTCGTTGCGCGCCCGGATACGGGTGCGATTGCCGTTGGCCGGCGGACCCAGTTCGCTCTTGGGACGTCCTTTCCTGGTTTTCGTTGCCCTCGTCATGGGATCGCTCCAATGCCGCGCAGGATGATCTGGGTGACCGTCTCCTTCGCCTTGGCGAACTGCGCCTCGCTCAAGTCGCGATCGCCGTTGAGGGTGGATATCTGGTGCCCGAAGTCCGCGTAGTGCTGGGTCGTCGCCCAGATCATATAGAGCAGATAGCGCGGTTCGATGGGGGCGATGCGTCCCTCGGCGATCCATTTCTCGATGACCGCGATGCGTGAGGCCGTCCACTCCCGCAATGTCGTTTCCAAGTAGTCCTGAATCATCGGCGCCCGCTGGATGATCTCGTTGGCCCACACCTTCGACCCTTTCGGGTGGGTACGCGAGATATCCATCTTGATGTGGATATATTGGGTCAGCGCCTCGACGGGATCGTCGCAGTCGTCGAACGAGGCGGCGGCCTCCAGCCAAATGTTGAAAATATCCTCGATGACCCGCCGGTAGAGCGCCTCTTTGGTCGGGAAATAGTAATGCAGGTTGGCTTTCGGGATGCCGGCCGCTACGGCGATTCGGCTGGTCGTCGCCCCGGCGAGACCATAGTCGGCGAACACCTCTTCCGCCGCCGCGAGAATGGCTTTTTCGTTCCCCTCGCGGATCGCGGCCTTGGTGCCGTTGCGTCGCGCCTGGCGGGCCAAAGCCATTCAAATCCCCAAAAAAATATTGACCAATCGGTCAGGTTCGTTATAGAAATATATCCTGACCAACTGGTCAGGATCAAGTGTCATCGGTCTGCAACAGGACCGCGCCGGCCGCGACAGGCCGAAGCCGCCTCGCAAACCGCGGGTGCCAAATAAAAGCGGCAAAGCGCGCGACAGACGAGGGGCGCTATGGGAGGATAAGGCCGCGTGCGGCGAGTCGGCCGGCGCGGCGGACATTGAACTCAGTCATCGCGGACGGCAACCGTCCGGGCGGAGCTTTTGACAGCTCCCAACTCGTATGGTGCCGCCTCCGCCTAACAGGAGCGTATCGTGGTGAGAACTGCGGCAGCAAGTGTTCCCAACAATCTCGAAGCCTTCTGGATGCCGTTCACGGCGAACCGGCAATTCAAGAAAAACCCGCGCATGTTCGTGGGCGCGGAGGGCATGTACTACACCACCGCCGACGGGCGGAAGGTGTTGGACGGCACGGCGGGCCTGTGGTGCGTCAACGCCGGCCACAAGAGCCCGCGCATCGTTGAGGCCATTCAGCTCCAGGTTGAGGAGCTGGACTACGCCCCGGCCTTCCAGATGGGCCATCCGAAGGCATTCGAGTTGGCGGCGCGCCTGGTCAATCTGGCGCCCGAGGGCTTGAACCATGTCATGTTCACCAACTCCGGCTCGGAGTCGGTCGAAACCGCGCTGAAGGTGGCCATCGCTTATCACCGGGCCCGGGGCGAGGGCAGCCGGTTCCGCCTGATCGGCCGCGAACGCGGCTATCACGGCGTCAATTTCGGCGGCATCTCGGTCGGCGGCATCGTCCCCAACCGCAAGATGTTCGGCACGCTTCTGACCGGCGTCGATCATATCCG
>JAJFGI010000106.1 GCA_021776215.1 Kiloniellaceae bacterium
ACTCTCGCCGCCACCGCCTGCGGCTCAGGCCCGGGCTGCGTAGACTAGAGGTCCCGGAGGGCCGTTGCTTTCAACGGAGTTCCGGACATCCTCACCGGGGTGGTCTGAACTGGTCAATGCCACACATCCCCTAAGGGAGAAGGCAAAGCGCAACCGGTTGAAACCAAAGAGGGAGCTGCCAGAACTTCCGGCTCCCATGTGCACGCCTTTCAGGTGCAACGAGTTACGCCGGTGCGAACCAGACCGTCAAAACACTTGCCCCGCGAGCCTGACGTGTTCTAGCTGAACGGCTTAACACCAGTGTTGCATCGACCGGTTGATTTCGCAGGACTTGTCGGAAGCTACCGGTAGCTACTCCCGCGGTAGCGGCAACCCATGTTGCCGCAAGAAGCTCAGCTTGTCCCAATAGCCGCGCTGAAACACGATTTCGCCGTCGACCACATGGAAGAAACCGCAACCACGAAGTCCAAGCGGGTCCCGCCATTCCAAGACGGCCCACTCGCCGTCCTCGAATACGTTCTCCACAATGCAGGTCATCTCCGCCGCCAAGAACTCTTGTTCAAACATTCGGCGAATCGACTCCCGGCCCTCCACCCGTGACTCCGCAACTTGATGGTTGACTGCGTCCCGGCCGTACAAGGACGCAATCGTGTCGACATCAGCGTCATTGAAGGCTCGCACCCAGGCCTCAACGACCGCTTTGGGACTGCGGCTCATCTACGCCTCATCTCCATGGTCCGCAACCCAGCTACCGAGGCGGGAGCACAGATCATTGTTGTCTCGAAACAGCACCGCTTCCCAGCCGTGCCGCTGAGCGGCTTGTACGAACTGTTCCCTGTCGTCCACAAACAGGACCCGATCATCTGTGGTCAGTTCCAGTCGCTGCTGCGCCCTCCGAAAAAACTCGGGCTCCGGTTTGCACACCCCCAAGTCGGACGACGACACCATCGCGTCGAAGAGCTTGTTCAAGCCGAGTGTTTCCCAGATGTGCATAGTGCGATGGCGTTCTTGATTGGTGGCCAAGAAACATCGAAGACCTGAGCGCAAGCGTAGCTCGTGCGTAAGCTCGATGAGGTCATCGTTGAGACGAGCGTCGTGGCTGAACCAATAGTCAATGAACGCCTCGACCGTCGTCGGCGCATCGAGAGAACTGAACAAATCCTCAAGGAGCTCACCGATGTCCGCTCGACCTCGGAGTGCGTCCAGAAACCCCGCGTTGAAGAACCGGTCCGTCAATACTTCCCGATCCAGCCCCAAGTCCTCCCTGAGAGTTTGGTACCAGGGCAAACCATCATCCGGACGACCGCGAATAACCACTCCGTCGACGTCTAAAACGAGTCTTAGCCCATTCAAGATTCTGACCTCTGGACCTGCCCACAGTTGGCTTTTCGGCGAACTGTAGAAGCTGTGGCCAGGATACCCAATAGAGCACTTCCGCGATTGGGTGCGAGGAAACGCCTCAGCCCGGCCGGGCAGGTTCCGGGAACCAGCACATGTCGGAAGCGGCTCCGAGAGGCGTCTAGGCGACCGGGCGATATTCCCGTTGGGGTGAACAGTTCGCTAGTGTCCTGTCTCTAAAGTTCGCGTAACATTATAAGACTCTTTTGGCGCCGTCTCGTTATGCAGGTGAAGGCGACAACCGGGCCTCGACTCAAGCCGCTGCAGCTGGCCCCGGCGGAGCGTGAAAGCCTCCAAAGTTGGGCTCGGCGGCCGACGTCCGCGCAGGCTCTGGCGCAACGCGCGCGGGCTATCCTGCTCGCCGCCGAGGGACTCAGCAATACCGCCGTCGCCGCTCAACTCGGCTGGGCCCGACGGACAGTCGGGAAATGGCGCCGGCGCTTCCTCGACAGACGCCTCGACGGCCTGCTCGACGAACCGCGACCCGGCACGCCGCGGCGCATGAGTGATCACGAGGTCGAACGCGTCATCACGATGACCTTGGAATCAACGCCTCCCGACGCCACGCATTGGTCGACGCGTTCGATGGCCAAGGCTTGTGGCTTGAGCCACTCCAGCGTGCAGCGCATCTGGAAGGCCTTCGCGCTGCAACCCCATCGCACGGAAACTTTCAAGCTCTCGCAAGATCCGCTGTTTGTCGAGAAGGTGCGCGACATTGTCGGACTCTATTTGAACCCGCCCCAGCGGGCGCTGGTGCTGTCGGTGGACGAGAAGTCACAGATCCAGGCCTTGGATCGCTCTCAACCGCTGTTGCCGATGCGTCCCGGACAAATCGAGCGCCGTACGAACGACTACAAACGGCACGGCACGACCTCGCTGTTCGCCGCGCTGGACGTCAAGACCGGCCGCGTGATCGGCCAGTGTCATCGTCGTCATCGCGCCGTCGAGTTCCGCAAGTTTCTCGACGTCATTGACCAAGCTGTTCCCGAGTCGCTGGAGGTGCATCTGATTCCGGACAACTACGGCACCCACAAGACCCAAACGATTCAGCGTTGGCTGGCCAAGCGACCGCGCTACCACTTGCACTTCACGCCAACCAGCGCGTCGTGGATCAACCTCGTCGAGCGTTGGTTTGCCGCCCTAACCGACAAGCAGATCCGGCGCGGCGTGCATCGCAGTACAACCGAGCTCGAAGGCGCCATCGAGGATTACATCGAAATCAACAACGCCGACCCCAAGCCTTTTGTCTGGACTAAAACCGCCGACCAAATCTTCGCCTCCCTCGCCCGCTTCTGTAAGCGGACTTTAGAGACAGGACGCTAGACATCTGTTCACTTTACGCGCAGTGAAACGCCCTGACGACCCAGGTTCTGGAGGTCCACACGAGCCCAGGCAACGCCTCCTGCGGCCTCTGAGGGCCCGTTTTTTAGGGCTTGGGACGAAATCGGGCCGAATCAGACTGGGGAGCGGCCGAAACGGCCCGCGAGCGAAAAGGTGAACACTTTCCTACGAAAGTGTTCACTCAGAGGCTCACTTCGACGATCTCTGACTTTAGACTCTCTACTGCAACGGGAAGCTCGTCAGCACGAAATCGGAACCAACCGAGTGGCAGCCGAAGCAACCGGGTACGCCGTTGCCACTGGCGACTACGTCCGTGGCGTCGCGCGTGTTGGTCGTCTCATACCAGAACCAACCCTTGCCACCCTCGCTGTCAGAGCCCGTCTTCACCATCACAGCCCAGCCCATCAAGCGATCACCCTTCTCGTTGTACATCTCCTTGACGATCGACGCACCGACCGGGTGGGAAGCGTTACCGGCCTTCAGAGAGCCATCCATCTTGGCGTCAAGAAACACCCGCACGGGCCATCCGAACTTCGCATGCGGACCGCGCGAGGCGTGAGCGCCGGATTCCTTGGCCGGAAGGTTCTTGTATCCGCCTTCCTTTAGAAATCGGAACAAAGCTGCGGTATCAGTCGGTACAGCGCTTTGGACCGAGGGCGTATCGGCCGTCGCCTCCCACGCTGAGTTCATCTTGCTGGCCATGGCGCTCGCCGTTTCTTTGAAAGCCTCCGAGTCCTTAGACATCGTCTTGCCGGTTGTCGCGCGCGCCGCTCGCAACACTGGGTAGTACTGCGTGAAGACAAAGTCCGTGGCTGCGGACGCCTCGGGGCAGGCGTTGCAGGCCGCGGCTGGGAAGGCATCAGCCACATCCGCGAGCGGATACTCGTGGCCGAAGCTGAAGTAGGCCCAGTTGCCTGGCTCGCTCGCGAAGCGCTTGGAGTCCTTGATGGTCGCCTCGAGACCGATGTACTCACCCATGAAATAGCCTTTTCCGCTGAC
>JAJFGI010000107.1 GCA_021776215.1 Kiloniellaceae bacterium
CTTGCTCAGCGGCTTTGCTTTCGCTAAGCTGCAATGCAACAAAATTATTGCGGCGCAAAAACACAGGATGTGACGGCGACCGCGGGGGAAAGGAAGTCGAGATGGAAGAAAAACACGGGTATTACCTGGATGATCTCTCGGCGGGGATGACCAGTATCTATGCCAAGACGGTGACCGAGGCGGATATTGTCATGTTTGCCGGGATCTCCGGCGATACCAACCCGGTTCATTTGGACGCGCACTTTGCCGATCAGACCGCCTTCAAGGGCCGCATTGCCCACGGCATGCTGTCGGCCAGCTTCATCTCCACGGTCCTCGGCACGCGGCTGCCCGGTCCCGGCTGCATCTATCTCAGCCAGACCCTCAAGTTCCGCGCCCCGGTGAAGGCCGGCGACACGGTGACCGCCCGGGTGACCATCAAGAGCGTGGACCAGCAATCGAAGCGCGTGATCTTTGAAACCATCTGCTCGGTCGACGACACCGTGGTCATCGACGGCGAGG
Organism: Kiloniellaceae bacterium; assembly: GCA_021776215.1. Lineage (GTDB taxonomy): Bacteria > Pseudomonadota > Alphaproteobacteria > Kiloniellales > J153 > JAJFGI01. The sequence continues at coordinate 502 of JAJFGI010000107.1, forward strand.
CGATGCTCATGGTCAGCCGCCGCGCCGAGATCGCGGCCAAGTCCGGCAAGTTGTCGCCGAACGGCCAGGGCAAACAGGCACCGCGCTCGCAGATCACCGCCGCCGAGTAATGATCCGGGCCTGACCGGCCTATCCAGAACGGCGATGGCAGGGTAACGTCCAGCGCGAATTCGGTTGGGCAGCGCGCGGGCCTCGTTCCAGCATGGCGATCTATCGGCATATTTCCGACCTGCCGGTTGCGGCGCGCGGCGCCGTCATCGCGATCGGCAATTTCGACGGCGTGCACCGCGGCCACCAGCAGGTCATCGGCGAAATCGAACGCCTGGCGGCCGAGTTGCAGACCAGCACCGCCGTGCTCACCTTCCAGCCGCACCCGCGCCGCTTCTTTCAGCCGGACGCGCCGCCGTTTCAATTGACCCCGTTTCGCCTGAAGGCACGCCTGATCGAGGCGCTGGGCGTCGACAACCTGTTCCTGCTGACGTTCAACCGCGCCCTGTCACAGCATAGCGCCGAGGATTTCGTCCGGGATTTTCTGGTCCGCGATCTTGCCGTCCGGCACGTGGTGGTCGGCGACAACTTCCACTTCGGCCATCGGCGCCAGGGAGACGGCGCCTATCTGGAGAAGATGGGACACGATCTGGGTTTCGGCGTCAGCGTCCTACCGCGCATCACCGGGCCGAACCGCGAGGCCTTTTCCTCGACCGCCATCCGCAACTACCTCACGGCCGGCAACCCGACCCGTGCCGCCCTGCTGCTTGGCCGCTACTGGGAAATCGAGGGCCGGGTCCAAATGGGCGCCAAGCTGGGCCGCGGGCTGGGCTTTCCCACCGCCAACATCGCGCTCAGCGATATCCTGGAGCCGGCGCGCGGTGTCTACGCGGTGCGCGCCGGCATCGACCGGGGCGAAAGCATCCAGTGGGAGGCCGGGGTGGCCAGCCTGGGCGTGCGCCCGACGGTGGGCGGAACGGATGTATTGCTGGAGGTCCACCTGTTCAATTTCGACGGTGATCTCTACGGCCGGCACATGCGGGTTGCCCTGGTCGACTATTTGCGCCCGGAATGGCATTTCGAGTCGCTCGAGGCCATGCGGACCCAAATGTTGGAGGATGCGCGCCGCGCCCGGGTCATCCTGGCCGGCGAACGCTGGGAGGCGAGCTGGCCGGCCAGCTCGTTCCAACCGGCCGCCGCCGATGGCGAGGAGGGGGGCTCGGGCTAAGCCCGAAAGGGGCCGCTCTTCCTTGACGCTCCACCGGCTGCTCCCTAACATCCGCCAGCCTTTCGCCACCGCCCCGCAGCCGGGCCGATACGATAGCCCCTAGCCCACGAGTTCCCCCGTTCATGAGCGCTGACCACCGATGAGTGCCGACTACAAGGCCACCGTGTTTCTGCCGCGCACGGAATTCCCCATGCGCGCCGGGTTGCCCGAGCGGGAACCGCAGATCCTCGACCGTTGGGCCGAGATGGATCTCTACACGCGCCTGCGCGCCGATGCCAAGGGGCGGGAGAAGTTCATCCTGCACGATGGGCCGCCGTATGCGAACGGCAATCTGCACATGGGCCACGCCATGAACAAGATCCTCAAGGACGTGGTCAACCGCTCGCGGCAGATGCTGGGCTTTGATGCCAACTACGTGCCCGGTTGGGACTGTCACGGCCTGCCCATCGAGTGGAAGGTGGAGGAAAGCTACCGCGCCCGCGGCCAGGACAAGGATACGGTGCCGGTCACCGAGTTCCGGCGCGAATGCCGCGCCTTCGCCGAGCATTGGATCGGGGTGCAGAAGGAGGGCTTCATCCGCCTCGGCGTCGAGGGCGACTGGCGCACCCCCTATACCACCATGGCCTATGCCGCCGAGGCGCAGATCGTCCTCGAAATCGGCAAGTTTCTGCTCAATGGCGGCCTCTACCGCGGCGCCAAGCCGGTCCTCTGGTCGGTGGTCGAGAAGACGGCCCTGGCCGATGCCGAGGTCGAATACCACGACCATACCTCGACCACCATCTGGGTGCGATTTCCCATCATCAAGTCATTGGTGCCGGAGTTGGCGACGGCGGATGTGGTCATCTGGACGACCACGCCCTGGACCATCCCGGGCAACCGCGCCATCGCCTTTGGTGCCGAGAACGACTATGTCGTGGTCGTGGTGCGGCAGGTGCAGGAAGGCAGCCGCAGCAAAGCCGGCGACCGTCTGCTGGTGGCCGCCGATCTCTACCGGAGCTTCACCGAAACCGCCGGCATCGCCGATGGCGAGGTCGTCTGGAAGGGCAAAGGCAAGGCGCTGGCGGGAACGGTTGCCGCGCATCCCCTGCGCGGCCGAGGCTACGATTTCGACGTGCCCCTGTACGACGCCGATTTCGTGACCCTGGACCAGGGCACGGGCTTCGTCCACATCGCCCCCGGGCACGGCACCGACGACTACGAGCTGGGTCTCAAGCACGGCCTGGCCATGCCGATGACGGTTGACGGCGATGGGCATTTCACCGCCGACGCACCGCTGTTCACCGGCAAGACGATCTACACGGCGAAAGGCAAGGAGGGCGACGCCAACGCCGCGGTCATCGCCGCGCTGGAGGAGGGCGGGTCCCTCGTCGCCCGCGCCAAGCTGACCCATTCCTATCCGCATTCCTGGCGGTCCAAGGCGCCGCTCATCTTCCGCAACACGCCGCAGTGGTTCATCTCCATGGACGAGAACGGCCTGCGGCAAAAGGCGCTCAAGGCCATCGCCGCGACCCGCTTCGTCCCGGCCGCCGGGCGCGACCGGCTTTATGCCATGATCGAGACCCGGCCGGATTGGTGCGTCTCGCGGCAGCGGGTCTGGGGGGTGCCGTTGCCTATCTTCGTCGACAAGAAGACGGGCGCACCCTTACGCGATGCGGCGGTCATCGAACGCATCGCCGGGGTCTTCGCGGCCGAAGGCGCCGATGCTTGGTTCACGGGCGATGCCCAGCGCTTCCTCGGGAACGACTATCGGGCCGAGGATTTCGAGCAGGTGCGCGACATCGTCGAGGTCTGGTTCGATTCCGGCTGCACGCATGCTTACGTGCTCGAGGCGCGGGAGGATCTGGCCTGGCCGGCCTCGCTCTATCTGGAGGGCTCGGACCAGCATCGCGGCTGGTTTCACTCCTCGCTGCTCGAGTCGGCCGGCACGCGCGGGCGGGCTCCCTATGACGCCGTGCTCACCCATGGCTTCGCTCTCGACGAGGGGGGCATCAAGATGTCCAAGTCGCGCGGCGGCGGCACCGCCCCGCTCGACGTGATCAAGCAAAGCGGCGCCGATATCCTGCGCCTGTGGGTGGTGGCCACGAACTACACCGAGGACGTGCGCATCGGTCCCGAGATCCTGCGCTATCAGATCGATGCCTACCGCCGCCTGCGCAACACCCTGCGTTTCCTGCTCGGCAACCTGGCCGAATTCGACGACCGCGAACGGCTGTCGGCGGCGGAGATGCCGGAGATCGAGCGCTGGGTGCTGCATCGTCTGTTCGAGCTGGACCGGCGCATTCGCCAGGCCTGCGCGGATTTCGATTTTCATGACATCTACCAGGCTTTGTACACGTTCTGCGCCGCCGATCTGTCGGCCTTCTACTTCGATGTGCGCAAGGACTCGCTCTATTGTGACGGGCGCGACGCGGCGACCCGGCGCGCCTGTCGCACGGTTCTCGATCATGTCTTCAGTTGTCTGACGGCCTGGCTGGCGCCGATCCTGTGTTTCACCGCCGAGGAGGCGTGGTGGGCGCGCGGCGGCCAGGACAGTGTCCATCTGCGTCTGTTTCCCGACGTGCCGGGCGCGTGGGAGGACCAGGCGCTGGCCGAGAAATGGGCGCGCGTGCGCGAGGTCCGGCGGGTCGTGACCGGCGCCCTGGAACTGGCCCGGGCGGACAAGCGCATCGGCTCCAGCCTGCTTGGCCGTCCAGTGGTGCACGTGGACCGGCCGGAGTTGCTGGCGGCCATCGCCGGTGTCGACATGGCGGAGGTCGCCATCACCTCGGACGTGACAGTTGTGGAGGGACCGCCGGCGCCCGCCGCGTTCACGCTGGATGAGGTGCCCGGTGTCGCGGTGACCGTCGAACTTGCCGCCGGCGACAAGTGCCAGCGCTGCTGGAAGGTACTGCCCGAGGTCGGCAAGAACCCGGCGGCGCCGGATCTGTGCACCCGCTGTGCAGATGTGGTTCAGAGCCTGGGCGTTCCGGCGCAATGAGCGGCGAAACCCCCGCCATGCCGGTGTCGCGCCGGCCCGTCGCGGCGGCCCTGCGCCTGGCGCTGCCGATTCTCGCCATCGCGGCGATCGCCGATCAGCTCAGCAAATGGGTTGTCCTGGAACGGCTGATGCAGCCACCGCGGGTGATCGAGGTGACCGACTTCTTCAATCTGGTCCTCATCCGCAATCCCGGTGTCAGCTTCGGCCTTTTCGGCGGCGATACCGTTTGGAAGCCATGGCTGTTGTCGGCGTTGGCGCTGGCCGTCGTCACCGCCCTATTTGTCTGGTTGAAGCGCCAGCCGGAACCCTTGCTCGCCGTGGCTGTCGGCTTGGTTGCCGGCGGGGCCATCGGCAATACCATCGACCGGCTCC
>JAJFGI010000108.1 GCA_021776215.1 Kiloniellaceae bacterium
GGATGCGCCATAGGATCAGGAGGAATTAAATGCGTTCTGTCTTTCGCGAGCGGGCCATGGCCGCAATTGTGGCCGCGGTATCAGTGTTTGGGATGCTTGGCGGCTCGTCCGCTCTCGGTGCCGAGGCCCAAGAGTTGAACCTGTACACCTCGCGCCACTACCAGACCGACGAGGCGCTTTACGAGGGGTTCAAGAAGGCGACTGGCATAAAGATCAATAGGATAGAGGGCAAGGATGATGCTCTGATCGAGCGTGTCAAGAACGAGGGTGCCAACAGCCCGGCGGACGTGCTGATCACCGTCGATGCCGGTCGGTTGTGGCGTGCCGAACAGGCCGGCCTGCTGCGGCCAGTGCGCTCGAAGGTTCTGGAGGAGCGGATACCGGCGAACCTCCGGCATCCCGACGGGTTGTGGTTCGGCTTCTCTCAGCGCGCGCGACTGGTCCTCTACGATAAGTCGCGAATCAAGGCGGGCGAGATCGAAACCTATGAAGACCTGGCGGATCCCAAGTGGCGCGGTCAGGTGTGTATCCGATCAAGCAGCAACGTCTACAACCTGTCGCTGCTTGGGTCGATGATCGCCGCCGACGGGGAAGCGGCCGCGGAAGCGTGGGCGAAGGGCGTGGTGGCGAACTTCGCACGCTCGCCACAAGGTGGCGATACCGACCAGATCCGGGCGGTCGCCGCCGGAGAATGCGGCATTGCCGTGGCCAATTCCTACTACTATGCCCGGCTTCTCGGCAGCAGCGATGATGGCGACCGCAAGGCCGCCGAGGCCGTAGGCGTCGTCTTCCCCAACCAGAAGGGGAGAGGGACGCACATCAATATCTCGGGCGGCGGGGTCTTGAAGGCAGCGCCGCACCCGGATGCCGCCGTTCGCTTTCTCGAGTATTTGGCGAGCGACGAGGCCCAGCGCATCTTCTCCGAAGGCAACAACGAGTATCCGGTCGTCGCCGATGTAGCGCCGAATGCAACGCTCGCGGGCCTCGGGGATTTCAAGGCGGACACGCTGAATGTCGCCAATCTCGGTAAGAACCAGCCCCTGGCCCAGCGCATCTTCGACCGGGTCGGCTGGCCATAAGAAAGACCGGCGCGCGTTCCGGGGTCAGGGGAAGGGTGCCGCGGCCCCGGGGCGCGATCGGGCGATCGCCCGGCTGAGCATGATCAACGGCAGGATGCCAACGGCGACGATGGCCAGGGACGCCGTGGACGACTCGGTGAGGCGTTCGTCCGAGGCCAGGTTGTAGGCTTGCACCGCCAAGGTGTCGAAGTTGAAGGGGCGCATGATCAATGTCGCCGGAAGTTCCTTCATCACGTCGACGAAAACCATCAGGCCGGCGGTCAGCAGGCTGCCCCACATGAGCGGGGCGTGCACCTGTACCAAGGTCGCGCCCGGCCCATGGCCGAGGCTGCGGGCCGCGTCGTCCATGGAGGGCTTGATCTTGCCCAAGCTGGCCTCAACCGCATTCAGTGAAACCGCCAGGAAACGCACGAGATAGGCGAAGACCAGGGCGGCAATGGAGCCGGTCAGCAGCAACCCCGTCGACACGCCGACCTGCGCCCGCATCCAGGCATCCAAGGCATTGTCGAACAGGGCAAAGGGGATGAGCACGCCAACGGCGATGACCGTACCGGGCACCGCATACCCCATCGCGGCGATGCGGTTCGCGGCGAAGCCAAGGCGACTGGGCCGGAGCCGGACGCTATAGGCCATGACCACGGCAAGCAGCACGGCGAGGATCGCGGTAACCGCCGCTAGAGTGAAGCTGTTGAAGGCCAGCAAGGCGAAGCGGGCGCCGAACTGATTGTCCCCGGCGCGCAACGTCATGGACACCAGTATGGCCACCGGCAGCAGGAAGCCGAGGGCGAGCGGCAGGAAACAGAAAGCCATGGCCACGGCGGCACGCCATCCGGACAAGGGATAGCCGGGCAGGCGCTGGTACCGGCCGGAGGTATGAAAGTAGCGGGCCCGGCCGCGGCTGGTGCGCTCGAGAACCAGGACCACAAGCACGAATGTGAGAAGAACCGCCGATAACTGTGCCGCGGCCACCCGGTCACCCATCGAGAACCAGGTGCGCACGATGCCCGTGGTGAACGTTTGCACGCCAAAGAACGACACCGTCCCGAAATCGGCGATGGTCTCCATCAGCGCCAGTGATGTTCCGGCGGCCACGGCCGGCCGGGCAAGCGGCAAGGCGACGCGGAAGAAACTCGCCCAGGGCCCGCACCCCAGAGTGCGGCTGACCTCAAGCGCGCACACCGATTGCTCCAGGAAGGCGGCGCGCGCAAGCAGGTACACATAGGGATAGAGGACCAGGGTCAACATGATGATGGCGCCGCCGAGCGACCGGATGTCCGGAAACCAGTAATCGCGCGGCCCCCACCCCGTTACATCGCGCAACAGGCTCTGCACCGGCCCGCTGAACTGGAGAAAATCCGTGTAGACATAGGCCATGACGTAGGCCGGAACCGCGAGGGGCAGGATCAACGCCCATTCGAAGATCCGCCGGCCGGGAAAGTGGCACATGGTGATCAGCCACGCGGTGCCGATGCCCCCAATGAGGACACCGGTGCCAACGCCAAGCACCAACCACAGGGTATTGGCCACGTAGCGCGGCAGCACGGTCGAGGCCAAATGCTGCCAGACACCGCCGCTGGGGACGAATACGTTCGCCAGAACGCTGATCACCGGAATCGCCAGCAGGGCCGCGATCACCAGGGCGGACCAGGTCAGAATACCGCCCCGGCGCCGCCGCCACGGCGCGGCGCGCACCGGCGGTTGCGAGTCAATTGGGGGCAAGCCTTGGGCGGTGACGCTCACGTGCCCTGTTTCTCCGTTTTCTGTGTTATGGGTCAAGCGCTTTCAGCGAGGCGCCCCTTGCATGCATCACCCACCGGCTCCGGACACGCAGCCGGGTCGGCGGCGTCGACGCCCTGCCAACGGTGTGCGACCCCGGCTGGGTCGCACCATCGACGAAGCCTGGCCACCGGCGCAGTCGATTTTGTTGCAAACGGTTATCATTCGCAACCCGTCGAGTCGGAAGCCACCGGTGAAGGCGAATCGACCCGGGGCGCGAATCTCGAAATAAGCAACTTATTCGGGAGATTTGTCCGGAATTTCTCGTTTTGCGAGCCTTGCCGATTGCGCTGCAAGTGCCGCAAATCGGCACAGTAAGCAGTTATTAATGTCTTTTTGTCACTGTGCCTTAGCAAATTGCCGTTTGGTTAACAGCCGGCGCAAGCCCGAAAGCGGCGGGCATTGGGCAAGCAACCGCAGGTGTGGTGATGGACGACCTTCTAAGCGAGTTCCTGACCGAAACGAACGAGGGGCTGGCCGTCCTGGACGTCGAGCTGGTCAAGCTCGAGCAGAACCCCAACGACGCGGAACTGCTGAGCAGCATCTTTCGGTTGATGCACACGATCAAGGGAACCTGCGGGTTCCTGGGTCTGCCGCGTCTTGAGTCGGTCGCCCACGCGGGCGAAAACATCCTTGGCAAATTTCGTTCGAATGAGCTTGTCGTCACCCCGGAAGGGGTGTCGCTCATTCTGGAGTGCCTCGACCAGATCCGCGCGCTTTTGGTCGCTTTGGAACAGACCGAGTCCGAGCCCGAGGGTGCGGACACCGATCTGATCAAACGATTGAACGCCGCCGCCGACGGCGGTGCGGCGCCGGCCGCCGAGCCGGACATGGCGCCGGTCGACGCGGTCGACGCGATGTTTGCCGAAGCGGCGGAACCGGTGGCCGAGGATGAGGCTGCGCCGGTGGAGATCGCGGCGGCGGAAGAAGCGGACGCGCCGAAACCGGAAGCCAAGAAGCCAGAGCCTAAGAAGGCCGCGGCGCCGGCCGAGGCTGCCGCAAAGGGCGAAGAATCTTCGGTCGCGCACCAGTCTATTCGCGTCAACGTCGAACTGCTCGAGAACCTGATGACCATGGTTTCAGAGCTGGTTCTGACGCGTAACCAGCTGCTGCAGATCTTGCGCGGCCAAAAGGACAGTGAGTTCGCGGCACCGCTGCAGCGCCTCAACCACGTCGTCTCCGAACTGCAGGAAGGCGTCATGAAGACCCGGATGCAGCCCATCGGTAACGCGTGGGCCAAACTGCCGCGTATCATCCGCGATCTGTCCATCGAACTGGACAAGAAGATCGACCTGGTGATGAAGGGCGCGGAGACCGAGCTCGACCGGCAGGTTCTTGAGCTGATCAAGGATCCGCTGACGCATATGGTCCGTAATTCCGCCGACCACGGCCTGGAAAACCCCGAGGAACGCGTCGCGGCCGGGAAGCCGGAAGTCGGCAAGGTCACGCTCCAGGCGTTCCATGAGGGCGGCCATATTATTATTCAGATCGCCGATGACGGCCGTGGGCTATCCGCGTCGAAGATCAAGAAGAAGGTGATCGAGAACGGCTTGGCCACGGAGGCCGAGCTGGAGTCGATGACCGAACAACAGATCCAGCGGTTCATCTTCAAGGCTGGCTTCTCCACGGCCGCCGCGGTGACGTCCGTGTCCGGCCGCGGCGTCGGCATGGACGTCGTGCGGACCAATATCGAGAAGATCGGCGGCACCATCGAGCTGAACTCGGTCGAAGGCAAGGGGACGTCGCTGACCATCAAGATCCCGCTGACCTTGGCCATCGTGTCGGCCTTGATCGTCGCCTGTGGCGGCGAGCGTTTCGCGATCCCGCAGATCAGCGTTCTCGAGTTGGTTCGGGCGTCGTCGAATTCCGAGAATTCCATCGAGCGCATCAACGGCACGCCGGTTCTGCGGTTGCGGAACCGGCTGCTGCCGCTGGTTAGCTTGCGCACCCTGATGCACCTCAACGAAGCTGACAAACCGGCCGACATCAAGAAGGCGGCGGCTGCAGCGGACACCCCCGACGCCGAGGGAGAGGCCGGGACCGAGGTCAAAGTCGCGGCACCACCCAAGGAAACCTTCGGCAAAAGTGCCGATGACCAGTTTATCGTGGTGAGCCAGGTTGGCAGCTATACCTTCGGCCTTATCGTCGACCGTGTCTTCGACACGGAAGAAATCGTCGTCAAGCCGGTGGCCCGCATCCTGCGAGATATCCAGATGTTCTCGGGCAACACCATCCTGGGTGACGGCAGCGTCGTCATGATTCTCGATCCCAACGGGATCGCGGCGGCAACCGGTGAAGTCGAGCTGGCTGCGGACGCCGACGACGTCGCGACGGAGCGCCATGCCACACGAGGCGGCGAGCACGTCTCCATGCTGGTTTTCCGCGCTGTCGAGGCGGCGCCGAAGGCGGTGCCATTGGCTCTCGTCGCCCGGCTCGAGGAGATCGATCTGACAAAAGTCGAAACCTCGGATGGACAATACGTCGTTCAGTATCGCGGCCAGCTTATGCCGTTGGTTCAAATGGAAGGTGCCGAGAAGCTGAAGGATACGGGACGTCAGCCGGTTTTGGTGTTCGCCGATCGCGACCGGGCGATGGGACTGGTCGTCGACGAGATCGTCGACATCGTCGAAGACCGGGTCAAGGTGGAGCTCAACTCCAAGCGGACCGGCTATGTCGGCAGTGCCGTGATCGGCGGCCGGGCCACCGACATCGTCGATGTCGGCCATTACCTGACCAGAGCGCTGCATGACTGGTTTGGCGGCGAGTCGACCGAGTCGTTCGAGAGCGCAAACGGCAGTCGCGTGTTGCTGATCGACGATAGCCCGTTCTTCCGTAACCTTCTTTCACCGCTACTGTCCGTCGCCGGCTACGATGTGACGGCGGTGGAAAGCGCTCAAAGCGCGTTGCAGCTTTGCGAGGCCGGGCAGGACTTCGACGTCATCATCTCCGACATCGAAATGCCGGGCATGAATGGCTTCGAGCTGGCGGAGGCGATCAAGAACAGCACCCGCTGGAGCAACGTTCCGATGGTGGCGCTGTCGTCGTTCGCGACACAGAAAGATTTCGCTCGCGGCCGGGCGGTGGGCTTCTTGGACTATGTGGCGAAGAGCGATCGGGAAACGCTTCTCAATACGCTGCATGACACCCTGTCCGACGTTCGAGGCGCGGCATGACAAAAAAAATGAACGAGAATCCGACCGCCAAGAACACTGCCGCGGCGGACGACGAGACACAGGATTTCGTGACCTTCACGATTGCCGGTCAGCTCTTCGGCATCCCGGTGCTGCTCGTGCAGGACGTCCTGAGTTCCTATCAGATTACGCGCATACCTTTGGCGCCGCCGGAGATCACGGGCTCGCTCAATTTGCGCGGCCGTGTCGTCACGGCGATTGACGTGCGTATTCGCCTAGGTTTGGAGCCGCGTGACGAAGGCGCTGAAAGCATGAGCATCGTGGCCGAGACCGAGGGAGAGCTCTACAGCCTCATGGTGGATTCGGTTGGCGAAGTCTTGCCGCTTTCGACCAGTAATCACGACCGAAATCCACCGACCCTGGATGCCAAGCTGCGCGCCTTCTCCGATGGAATCTACCGTCTCGATGATGGCCTCTTGGTCGTCCTCGATGTAAAGCGGCTGCTCGACTACGGTCACAAGAGCGCCGCGTAGTGAGCTGTTTCCGATCCCAATTTTTTAGGATGCACACCGGAGTTTCGTGATGAAGACCTGCCTGATCGTCGACGACTCAAAGGTCGTGCGTATGGTTGCACGCAAGATCCTCGAAGGTCTCAACTTCGAGATCGATGAAGCCGAAGATGGTCAAAAGGCCATCGAGGCGTGCGTGCGAAATATGCCAAGGGCCGTGTTGCTTGACTGGAACATGCCCGTCAAGAGCGGAATCGAATTCCTTCGGGAGCTCCGCGCCATGTCGGACGTCGACCAGCCAGTTGTTGTCTTTTGCACGACCGAAAATGACATGACGCATATTCAAGAGGCGATCGATGCTGGCGCCGATGAGTACATCATGAAGCCGTTCGACAGTGAAATCATCGAATCGAAATTCAGCCAAGTGGGCCTTCTATAAGGTATCGGCCCAATTATCTTTGCAGTCCGTCAGGTAGAAGTATGAATAATCCGTTCCGCGTTATGATCGTCGATGATTCTGCGGTCATTCGTGGGTTGCTCAAGCGCGCACTCGAATCCGACCCGGCAGTCGTTGTCGTCGCTTCGGTATCGAACGGCCAGCAAGCTCTGACGACCGTTGTCAGGCACGACATAGAGATCATCGTCCTGGATATCGAGATGCCGGTCATGGATGGTATGACCGCTCTGCCGCTTCTGCTCGAAGCCAAGCCCGGCGTGCAAGTGGTCATGGCCTCGACCCTGACCCGCATGAATGCCGAGATCAGCCTGCGCGCTATGGCGAACGGCGCGGCCGACTACGTTACAAAGCCCAGTTCCACAAGCGAGATCCATTCGGCCGACACCTTCAAGCGCGAGCTGGTCGACAAGATCAAGGCCCTGGCCGAAGCCGGCAGAAACGGCCGCCGCCGCATCGTGCCACGCGCGCCGCAGAAATCCATTGCCGGCACGCCACCGCGGAAGATCGGCGTAGCCTACGCCCCCCCGCATCTGAAGTTGCGCCCGGGCCCGACCCATATGCCTGATGTTATCGCTATCGGCAGTTCTACCGGTGGGCCGCAAGCGCTATTCGAGATGCTTGCCCATATCGGAACGGACATCAAGCAGCCGATTCTTATTACTCAACATATGCCGGCGACGTTTACAGCTTTATTGGCGGAACACATCACGCGATCATCGAAGATACCGGCCAGCGAAGCCAAGGATGGCGACGCCATCCTACCGGGCCACATCTATGTGGCGCCGGGCGAACATCACATGGTTGTCGAGCGCGGCAAAACGGGCAACCTGATCCGGCTGAATACCGATCCGCCGGAGAACTTCTGCCGCCCCGCGGTCGATCCCATGTTGCGCAGCATGGCAAAGATCTATGGTCCGCGGCTGCTGGTGGTCATTTTAACGGGCATGGGCGCTGACGGACAAAAGGGTGCCGCGGTGGCGGTCGAGGCCGGCGCCTCGGTCGTTGCCCAGGACGAGGCGACGAGTGTCGTCTGGGGCATGCCCGGCGCCGTGGCAACGGCAGGCCTTTGCTCCGCGATTCTCCCACTGCCCGAGATCGCCTCCTACGTCCGAAAGCTCGCAATGAGGACCGCGGCATGAACGTAACTGACTTCGAGATGATCGCCCAGCTTCTGAAGAAGCGCTCGGGCCTGTCTCTGAGCAAGGACAAGGCCTATCTCATCGAGAGTCGGCTGAACCCGGTCGCGCGTAAATGGAATTTTGCGGGCTTCGATGAGTTGGCGCAGGCGATCCGCGCGGGCAAGGACGAGCCGTTGCTGGTCGACGTCACCGAGGCGATGACCACCAACGAGTCCTTCTTCTTCCGCGATCAGAAGCCGTTCGACCAGTTCAAGGACATGGTCTTGCCGCATATGCTCGAGCACCGGGCGTCCAAAAAGTCCTTCCGCATCTGGAGCGCGGCGTGCTCGTCCGGGCAAGAGCCGTACACCCTGGCCATGATGCTCAAGGAGAATGCGAACAAGCTACCGGGTTGGCGCGTCGATATTGTCGCCACCGATATTTCAAAGGAGATCCTCGACAAGGCCAGAGATGGTCTCTATTCCCAATTCGAGGTCCAACGGGGCCTGCCGATCAATCTGCTGGTCAAATATTTCAAACAGGCGGGCGACCGCTGGCAGATCGATGCCGGAATTCGGCAGATGGTGAAGTTCCAGGAATTCAATCTGCTGACGAACCCGTCCGCCCTCGGCCGGTTCGACGTCATTTTTTGCCGCAATGTGCTGATCTATTTCGACCCGCCGACGAAGACCGAAGTCCTCGCCAAACTGGCCGATCTATTGGTGGACGACGGATTCCTCTATCTCGGCGGCGCCGAGACGGTGCTCGGCATGTCCGATCGCTTCCAGCTCATGCCCGGTCACCGGGGTATCTACCGGTTGACGACCGAGAAGCGGGCGAAGGTGGCAAGTTAAGGCAGCCGCGACATACGGCTGCCTCATTCACACCGACATTATGCGATTTGTGGGAGCTTCGCGGGCGACCGTTCGGCCGCCCGGTTTTGGCTTAGCCGTTAGCCGCCAACTGGCGTCGTGCGTCGCCCTTGCTGTTCTCCTGGCCCGGCACCGGATCACGAAGGACATAGCCGCGACCCCAGACCGTCTCGATATAGTTCTCGCCGGTGGTCGCCGCCGTCAGCTTCTTGCGCAGCTTGCAGACGAAGACGTCGATGATCTTCAACTCCGGCTCGTCCATGCCGCCATAGAGATGGTTCAGGAACATCTCCTTGGTCAGCGTGGTGCCCTTGCGCAGCGATAGGAGTTCGAGGATGCCGTATTCCTTGCCGGTCAGGTGCAGGGGTTGGCTTTCCACCTCCACCGTCCGCGTATCCAGGTTGACCGTCAGCTTGCCGGTCTTGATCACGGAGTCGGAATGACCCTTGGAGCGGCGCACGATGGCCTGGATGCGGGCCACCAGCTCACGCTTGTCGAAAGGCTTGGTCAAATAGTCGTCGGCGCCGACCCCGAGACCCTTGATCTTGTCGTCCAGGCCGTTCAACCCGGAGAGGATCAGGATCGGCGTCTTGACCCGTGCCGCGCGCAGGCGGCGCAGGACCTCATAGCCGTCCATGTCCGGCAGCATGAGATCGAGGACAATGATGTCGTAGTCATAAAGCTTACCGATCTCGAGCCCATCCTCGCCCATGTCGGTGGTGTCACAGACATAACTTTCCGACCGAAGCATCATCTCAATGCTTTGCGCGGTGGCCGTATCGTCCTCGACGAGAAGCACTCTCATGTACCAGATCCCGATATCTTGTTTTGGAAGAATATCTGTTCGTTAACCATTTTGCGGAAGTTTTATTAACAAATCCTTAGCGCCGCAAGCTCGTTTTCCGCTTATTTTACCGAACCTTAAATCGAAGGCCCCACAATCACCGGTAATCAATCCACGGCCCAGCCCCCTTTTGACAGGACGGTACACGTGCCATTGGCGGTACGAACCCTGATCGACGAGCTCGATCACATCCCCGAATTTCAGCTCTACGGGCGGGTCGCCGGGGTGCTTGGCCTATTGGTGGAAGTGGCCGGGCTCGACGAGGCCCTGTCGATCGGCGGTCGCTGCGATATCGTGACCCGCGGCAACTCTCGGGTGACGTGCGAGGTGATCGGTTTTCGCCAGGGTCGGGCCCTGCTGCTCCCCTTCGGCCGTCTGGAGGGCGTGGCGCTCGGCTGCAAGGCGGAGCTGGTACGGACCGATCCGGTCATCTGGCCGAGCAACGGGTGGCTGGGCCGCGTGGTCAACGCCCTGGGCGAGCCCATCGATGGCAAGGGCCCACTGCCCAACGGCGATCTGGCCTGCCATTTGCGCCGGCCGCCGCCGCCGGCGCACAGCCGCCAGCGGGTGGGCGGCAAGATCGATCTCGGGGTTCGCGCCCTGAATAGTTTCGTCACCTGCTGCCGGGGCCAGCGCATGGGCATTTTCGCCGGCTCCGGCGTCGGCAAATCGGTCGTTTTGTCCATGCTGGCCCGCTACACGACCTCGGACGTCAATGTCATCGGCCTCATCGGCGAACGCGGCCGCGAGGTGCAGGAATGGCTTGAGGACGATCTGGGCACCGAGGGGCTGGCCCGCTCGCTGGTGGTGGTCGCCACGTCCGATGAGTCGCCCCTGATGCGGCGGCAGGCCGCGGAGCTTACCCTGGCAGCGGCCGAGTACTTCCGCGATCAGGGCCAGGACGTGCTGTGCCTGATCGACTCGGTGACGCGCTTCGCCATGGCCATGCGCGAGATTGGCCTGGCCGCCGGCGAGCCGCCGACCAGCAAGGGATATACGCCGTCGGTCTTCGCCCAACTGCCGCAGCTCCTCGAGCGTGCCGGTCCCGGCGTCGATGGCGGCTCGATCACCGGCCTGTTCACGGTGCTGGTCGAAGGCGACGATCACAACGAACCCATCGCGGATGCGGTCCGTGGCATCCTTGACGGACAGATTGTCCTCGAGCGGGCGATCGCCGAGCGCAACCGCTATCCGGCGGTGAACATCCTGCGCAGCATTTCCCGCACCATGCCGCAATGCAACAGCGAGGCGGAGAACGCGCTGGTCGACCGCGCCCGCATGTTGCTCTCGACCTACGAGAACATGGCCGAACTGATCCGCATCGGCGCCTATAAGTCGGGGAGCGACCCGGCCATCGACGATGCGATTCTCTACTATCCGCGGCTGGAGGAATTCCTCAAGCAAAGCAAGGCTGAGCGCAGCGACCTGGCGAGCAGCTATGCCGCCCTGGCCGAGATTCTCGGCATGCCGGCGCCCGGCTGAGTAGAGGCCGCCGGTCATGAGCGCGCTCAACAGCCTGGTTCGCGTGCATAGCTGGGCGCTCGATGAAAAGCGGCAGAAACTCGCGGAACTGGACCGGCTCGCCGACAAGCTTAGGGCCGATCTCGTGGCACTTGAGCAGGAGCTGGTGCAGGAACAGACCGCGGCATCCGGATCGGTCGAAGGCAGTATCGCCTTTCCGGCCTTCGTCGCCGCGGCCCTGGAGCGGCGCAAACGGTTGCGCCAATCGATCGCCAATATCGAGCTGGCCTGTGACGCCGCCCGTGAAGAGGTCAACCTGGCCTTTCAGGAGGTGAAGAAATTCGAGCTGGCCCGCGACAAGCAGTTGGCCCAGGAGCAAGAGGATGCGGCGCGCCGCGACCAGATCGTGATGGACGAAATGGGCGTCGATATGTATCGCCGCGGCGACGCGTCCGACGTGGAGTAGGTAACACCAGTTCCCGGCGTTTGTGACCTAGCCGCCATGCTTCGAGACGCCGCTTCGCGGCTCCTCAGCATGAGGCATCCTTTTGATATAACACACCCATCCTCATCCTGAGGAGCGTTCGAGGAACGCGTCTCGAAGGATAAGCCATGGGTCTCAGCGTTCAAGACGGTGTAAAAATAAGGGTCAGATCACCAAGCCGGAGCCGGTAGCGGCCGTGCCGCCGTCGACCGGCATGAAGCGCCAGTCGCGCGATGCCTGAAACCCGATGCCGCCGACATAGCCCGCGGCGTCGTTTGCGTCGCTGAAGATTTCGGTGATGTGGTGACGCATGACATCCGGCAGAAGCCGGCGCGTGCGCAGCATCAGATCGAAGCGCCGCCCGCGCACCAGCCCGTCGATCTGCATGTCGCCCAGCCGGCTCAACTCGACCTCCAGAATGAAGCGCGTCGCTTCACCGTCGCGGTCGTCGGCGCCAGCGCCGCCCCCGGGGGCGCCGTGCCGTTCGAAGAATCGGATCTGCTGTACCTGGGAACCGTCGAGTAGGGGGATCAGGAACAGGCGCCAGTCGGCACCGCCGCTCTCCACGTGACGACTCAACTGCCCGAAGTCTTGCCCCAGACGCGACAGCAGGTTGTCCCGGCCGGCGTTCTTCAGGGTCTGCACGGCCTGTCCGCCAAGCCAACGGCTCATGTCGCCGCCGCTCAGCGCCGCCAGGAAGAAGAGCAGACCGGAAGCCAGCCTTGCACCCGGCTCGGGAATTGCCGCGCCGCCCAGGGCCGGGGAGGTTCCCGATGATGCCGCTTCGCCCAGAATCCGAACCGCCTCCTCGATTTCCGGCCAGGCGCGGGCCAGGGACGCGGGAAGGGCCGCCGTCTCGCGCGGCAGAGCGCCCGGCACCAGCTCGAAA
>JAJFGI010000109.1 GCA_021776215.1 Kiloniellaceae bacterium
TAACAGCTTGAAGTTCGCCGCATCCATTCCCTAGTCCTCCCCAATACCCCAGCCCCGGATACCTCGGCCGCGGCGGCCAGGGTATCGCCGCAACCCGTTTCGCGCCAGCCAATGGAAGGAGCGCCGCCCCGTGACCCGTATGCCCAGCCTATTCGTCTCGCACGGCGCGCCGACGCTGATCATCCAGGACGGGCCGGCGCATCGCTTTCTCGCCGGTTACGGGGCGGCGCTGGGCAAGCCGAGCGCCATCCTCGTGGCCTCGGCGCACTGGGAGAGCCGTGACCTCTTGGTGAGCACGGCGGACCGGCCGGAGACGATTTACGACTTCTACGGCTTCCCCAAGGCGCTGTACGACATCACCTACGCGGCGCCGGGGGCACCCGCCGTTGCCGCCCGCGCGGCGGCCATGCTGCGGGACGCCGGGCTCAAGGGCGCCGAAGACCCGAGCCGCGGCCTCGATCACGGCGCCTGGGTGCCGCTGCGCCTGATGTATCCGGAGGCGGATATACCGGTTGCGCAGATTTCGATCCAAACAGGGCTCGGGCCGGCGCACCAGCTTGCCGTCGGCCGGGCCTTGGCGCCGCTGAGGGACGAGGGCGTGCTCATCCTCGGGTCCGGCTCGGCGACCCATAACCTGGCCGAGTTTCGTGGCCAGCCGGTTGATACACCGCCGCCGTATTGGGTCACCGCGTTCGCCGAGTGGACGAATACAGCACTCAGCGAGGGCCGCACCGACGATCTTCTGGACTATCGCAACAATGCTCCCCATGCGGCGCGCAACCATCCGACCGAGGAGCATTTCCTGCCGCTCCTCACAGCCCTAGGTGCCGGCGGCCCAGCGGCACGCGCCGAACGGGTGCACAGCAGCACCACATT
The DNA here is from genome assembly GCA_021776215.1 of Kiloniellaceae bacterium. Lineage (GTDB taxonomy): Bacteria > Pseudomonadota > Alphaproteobacteria > Kiloniellales > J153 > JAJFGI01. Next base: position 877 of record JAJFGI010000109.1, read on the forward strand.
CGGCGTATTGGCGATGGATGCCTACGCCTTCGCCTGACCAGCCGCCGGCACCGCGCCGGTCGTGGTTCGGCGAAAGGCGCCGGGTGTTTGGTCGAAGACGCGCTTGAAGGCGCGGCTGAAGGCTGCCTCGGAGCGATAGCCGACACGCTCGGCCACATCGGCTAGGGAGCCGTGGGTGGTGCGCAGCATTTCCCTGGCGCGCTGCATGCGCCAGCCGGTCACGTAGTCCATCGGCGTGACGCCCATGACCTCCTTGAACCGCAGGGCCAGGCTGGACCGGGACATGCCGGCGGCACGGGCGATGGCATAGAGGGTCAAGTCGGTGTGGACGTTGTCGTGGATTATTTCCAGGGCGTTGCTCATGCGCCGGTCCTTCAGCGCCGCCAGGAACCCCCGGGACGGCACGCTGGCCAGCAGATGTGCCCGCAAGACCTGGACGAACAGCACTTCGGCCAGGCGGTCGACCACGGTCGCGGCGCCGGGCTGGTCCGAGGCGCTTTCACGGATCAACAAGCCGATCGCCGATTCCAGCCAGCTCGGCTGTTCGGCCGACATGCCCTTGATGTGAATGAGGGCTGGCAGCTCCCGGAGCAAAGGGTGCTTCAAGTCGCGGTCCAGTTCGAAATGACCGCACAGCAGGCGGGCGCCGTCTTGCTGGCCATCGAAGATCGGCCGCCCCTTTTTGTGAGCGGCCAGGACAGTCAGGCCCGGGAGTGGATCGGTCGATGGGTCGTCGAGCAGCATGTGCGCGGCGCCAAAGGGGAAGACGACAATGTCGCCGGTCGCCAGTTCCCGCGTCGTTTCACCGGCCCGCAGCCAGCAGCGGCCGCGCACGACCAGGTGGAACTGTGCAAACGGTCCGGCGTCCATGGCCATGCCCCAGGGCGGCGAGAAGTCACGCTGAAAATAGACGCAGCCCCGCAGCCGTATCCGGTCCAGGACATCGCTCAGCGGGTCCATGGCGAAGCCCCTTCTGTCGGCATTGAAAGACCACAGCTAAGCACAGATGATCATGGGTGGATAGCTGATTTGTGAATCAAACCCTGTGAAATTGGACGATGGAGCATAAAACAGCGACTTTCGAACATTGTCCGACGCGGTCGCGTGGACTTTCATACGGGCGCGGCCAGGCCCAGCGAGGCCGGCCGTTTGAACCGAAATTCCACCGTATGAGGAGAATTAAGAGGATGAGAGGCTTTAGATCCAACAGACTGGCCACCGGCGTGGCCGCGATGGCGCTGGCGACTGTGCTTGGGGCGGGGACGGCGGCGGCTCAGGCCGAGGGTCCGACCTGGGACCCGAACACGACAGTCGCTCTGCCGAGCGGCGACATCAGCTATCAAAATATCAACGAGGCCATTCAGATGGCCGATGTTTGGGGCGATCGCGCGACCGGTGCGCACGGCACCTTCGGCAAGTTTCCGGCCAATTTCGAGGCCCCGTTGCACACCCATACGTTTGCCTATCACGGGGTTGTGGTTTCGGGTGTCATGACCAACCCGTTCGGGAAAGCGGGGGAAAAGAACCCGCCGCAGATGCCTGCCGGATCCTATTGGTACGTGCCGGCCGGCGTGCCGCACACTACGGCCTGCGTCTCCAACACGCCGTGCCAGTTCTTCTTCGACTCCGAGGGCGCCTTCGACTTCGTCCCCGTCGCGGCCGAATAGCCGGTTGCCCGGGCGCGGCGGCTAGGTCTTGCCGCCCGCCTGGGCGAAGGCGATGCTCTGGGCGATCCACGGGCTCAGGGCCGTTGGGTCCGCCGTCAAGCGCTTGGACACGACCACGTAGTCTTTCTTGATCGGACCTTTGGGAAAATACCGCAGGGGTTCGCCGCCCTGCTTGCCCAGATCGGCGCGCGCCGCCTCGGGGAGCTTCAGGGCGAGGCCCACCGGTGTGAATGACATGAAGATATGGCCGTCCACATAGGCCGCCGCCCCGGAAAAGAAGTGCTTGCACGTGACCGTCACCACCCTGCCACCCTTTGGTGCCGCCGCCGCGAGCAAATCTTGTAGGTCCCGCAAGTATGGTTCCGCCATGGTGCCTCCCGCCCGTTGCCCGGCGATGCCCTTGATCAAAGTGTAAAATCTCCCGCGCTGGTGTATACCTTGGCAAGCCTCAGGGTCTACACAACTCAGGGAGAGACAAGGCATGACAGCGTTCGGACGTATTCTTGCTGCCGCGGCGGTGCTGGCGGTGGCGGCTGCCTCGGGCTTGGTCGCCGCGCAGGAGATGAAGTTCTTCCGCATCGGCACCGGCGGCACCGGCGGCACCTACTATCCTATCGGCGGCTTGATCGCCCACGCCATCAGCAACCCGCCCGGCTCGCGCGGCTGCGACGAAGGCGGCAGTTGCGGCGTGCCTGGCCTGGTCGCCATCGCACAGTCGGCCAACGGCTCGGTCGCCAATGTGAACGCCATCAAGTCGGGGGCCCTGGAATCCGGCTTTTCCCAGTCGGATGTAGCCTATTGGGCCTACACGGGCACCGGCATTTTCGCCGACAAGGGCAAGGTCGAGAGCCTGCGGGCCATCGCCAATCTGTATCCGGAGAGCATTCAGCTGGTGGCCCGCAAGGGCGCCGGCATCACGTCGGTGAAGGACCTGAAGGGCAAGCGGGTGTCCCTCGACGAGCCCGGCTCCGGCACCCTGGTGGATGCGCGCATCATCCTCGAGGCTTATGGCCTATCGGAAAAGGATGTGGATGCGGATTTCATCAAGCCGACCCCGGCGATCGACAAGATCAAGGACAACCAGCTTGACGCGTTCTTCATCGTCGCCGGCTATCCGACCGGCGCGGTGGCCGAGTTGGCCTCCAGCGTCGGCGCCGAGCTGGTGCCGATCGACGGGCCGGAGGCCGCGGCATTGGTCAAGAAGTATGGCTTCTTCGCCGCCGAGACCATTCCCGCCGATGTCTACGAAGGGATCGGCGAGAACAAGACCATCAGCGTCGGTGCCCACTGGGTGGTTGGCGCCGGGGTCGACGAGGAATTGGTCTACGAGATCACCAAGGCGGTCTGGAACGAGAAGTCCCGCAAGTTGCTGGATAGCGGTCACG
>JAJFGI010000110.1 GCA_021776215.1 Kiloniellaceae bacterium
GATGGATCGGGACCCCGGGCGAAATCGGATGGATTTCGTCCTGGGCGACTGCCATGGCACCGCGTGCGCCCCGGCAATCATCGATGCGGTCGAGCGGCAGCTTCGCGAGCTCGGCTACCACGTGGCGCGCAATGCCCCCTACTCCGGCGGCTTCGTCACCCGGCACTACGGCCAGCCGACGGCGAGCACCCATTGCCTGCAGATCGAGATCAATCGCTACCTCTACATGGACGAGACCCGCATTGTCCGGGGCCCCGGCATGCCCCGCCTGGCGCGGGATATGCAGGCCATGATCGCCATGCTCGCGGGCCTGAATTGGGCCCAGACCCCGGCGTGACCGCCAGGGCGCCGGTGCGGATACGTGACGTCCAGGCACATGATTTGTGCCATATTCAGGCCATATATGCGCATCATGTGCTGCATGGTCTGGCCTCATTCGAGGAGGTGGCGCCGGATCTGGCCGAGATCCGGCGGCGCTATGAGGCCACCCTCGCCGAGGGCTTTCCCTTTATCGCCGCCGAAAGCGGTGGCGCGGGCACGGCGCCCAGCCTCGCCGGCTACGCTTACGCCGGGCGTTACCGGACGCGGCCCGGCTACCGGTACAGCGTCGAGAACTCGGTCTACATCGCGCCGGAGAGCGTCGGCCAGGGTGTCGGCCGCGCCCTGCTGGTCACCCTCATCGAGCGGTGCACGGCGAGCGGCTACCGGCAGATGATTGCGGTTATCGGCGATAGCGGCAACAGTGCCTCCATCGGGTTGCACCGGTCCCTCGGTTTTATGCCCGCCGGGACCATACGCTCCGTGGGCTTCAAGTTCGGCCGCTGGGTCGACAGTGTTATCATGCAGCGGCCGCTGGGGGCCGGCGACGGCGATCTGCCGACGGCACCGCCCCGCGGCGGAGCGGCATGAATCCGGCAAGAAAAAAGGGCCGCGCACAATGGCACGGCCCGAGTCTAGGGAGGAAACGCCTAACAGGCGTACGACAGGCAACAAGCAGGGCGCTCGTCCGCCATGTCGCACTGCAATATATGAGGTAATTATCGTGGCCTTGCAACCCCTAACAACGGTTGCAATGCAAAATACTGGGGATATAGGCTGGCGCCCGCCCGGCCCCAGGAAGGAAGGATAGGCGATGTTCAAGGCGATGCTTTTGGAGCAAAGCGGCGACACGGTGACGGCATCCCTCCAGGATTTGCCGGAATCGCGCCTGCCAAGCTATCCGGACGCCGGCGAGGTGACGGTCGCGGTCGAATATTCGACCCTTAACTACAAGGACGGGATGATCCTGCGCGGCTTGGGCCGCCTGGTGCGCCAGTACCCGCATATCCCCGGCGTCGATCTGGCCGGCACGGTGGAGCAAAGCAGCCATCCGGCATTCCAGGCCGGCGATCCGGTGTTGCTGACCGGCTGGCGGGTCGGCGAAGCTCATTGGGGCGGCTATGCGCAGAAGGCGCGGGTCAAGGGTGAGTGGCTGGTTCCCCTGCCCGACGGCCTGACCACCAAGCGGGCCATGGCCATCGGCACCGCGGGCTTTACGGCCATGCTGGCCGTCATGGCCCTGGAGGAGCACGGCGTCACGCCGGCGGCGGGCGAGGTCCTGGTCACCGGGGCCGCCGGCGGGGTCGGCTCGGTTGCCGTGGCCGTGCTGGCCAAGCTCGGCTACCAGGTCGCCGCCTCGACCGGCCGCGCCGAGACGCACGCCTATCTGAAGTCCCTGGGGGCGACAAACATCATCGCCCGCGAGGAGCTGGCCGAGCCGAGCAAGCGGCCGTTGGACAGCGAGCGCTGGGCCGGCTGCATCGATTCGGTGGGCAGCACCACCCTCGCCCGGGTCCTGACGCAGATGCGTTACCGCGGGGCCGTCGCCGCCGTCGGCCTGGCCGGCGGGCCAGCGCTGGAAACCACGGTCATTCCCTTCCTGTTGCGCGGGGTCAGTCTGCTGGGCATCGATTCCGTGATGTGCCCGCCCGAGCGGCGCCTGGCGGCCTGGGAGCGGCTCGTCGCGGATCTGCCCATGGACAAGCTGGACGAGGCGACAACGGTCGCCACCCTCGCCGACCTGCCGCGCCTGGCCGACGACATTCTCAAGGGCCAGGTGCGCGGCCGCCTGGTCATCGACCTCAACGCCTAGGCGGCCCGGTCAATGGCCAGCACCGTCACCGTTGCCTGCGTGCAGAACAGCGCCGGTCCGGAGATCGACCCGAGCATGGCCGAGGCCACGCGCCTGGTGCGGGCGGCGCATGAGCGCGGCGCCGAGCTGATCTGCCTGCCGGAGTACTTCTCGTGCCTGAAGACCAGCGACGATCAATTCGTCGTCGGCGCCCTGAGCGAGGCGGAGCACCCGGCCCTGCCGCACTACCGCAACCTGGCGCGGGAGCTGGGAATCTGGCTGCTGCTCGGCTCCCTGGCGATCAAGGCGGCGGCCGACAAGGTCTACAACCGCTCCTACCTGATCGATGCGGCGGGCGAGATCGCCGCCCGCTACGACAAGCTGCATCTGTTCGACGTGGACTTGGCGGACGGCGAAAGCTACCGGGAGTCGGCCGCGGTGGCACCCGGCGATCATGCCGTCGTGGCGCCGACGCCGTGGGGACCCCTGGGCCTGAGCGTTTGCTACGATCTGCGCTTCGCCTACCTGTACCGGGCGCTGGCGCAGGCCGGCGCCGTGTTCCTCAGCGTCCCCGCCGCCTTTGCCCGGACCACCGGGCAGGCGCACTGGCACGTGCTGTTGCGGGCCCGGGCGATCGAGACCGGCTGCTTCGTCCTCGCGCCCTGCCAGTGCGGTACCCATGGCGGCGGTCGGCCAACCTATGGCCACTCGCTGATCGTCGATCCCTGGGGCCGCGTGCTGGCCGACGGCGGCGACCGGCCGGGGATCATCGTCGCCCAGGTCGATACGGCCGAGGTCGCCAAGGCGCGGGCCATGATCCCCGCCCTCGGTCACGACCACGCCTTTGCCGCCCCGGCCGCTTCAACGCCCCGATGACAGCACCATGACCCCGGCGATGATGGCGGCGATGCCCAGCCATTGGACCCGGCTCATGGCCTCGCGCAGAAAGACGCGCGCCAGCAGGATGGTGACGGCGCTGAAGGCGGAGGCAATGACCACGGCGATGGTCGCGCGCGGGCCCTCGCTGCCGGCGAGCAGGGCCACATAGGCACCACCATCGAGCAATCCCTGGGCCGCAAGGTACGGCCACCACCGCATGGGCAGATGCGGCCGCTGGCGCCCCACCAGGAACAGCGCCGCACAGGCCACGACACCGACACAGCGCCCAAGCCAGATCGTCTGCAGGTCACCGTAGATCAGCGCCGCCTCCTGCGCCGCCGCGATCGTGACCGCAAAGCCGAACGCGGCGGCGAGGGATATGGCGATGGTGCGGCGCAGATGCGGGAGCGGATAGGCGGCCGGATCGGTGACCGCCTTGGCACTGCGCGCCACCAGCACCACGCCGCCGAGCACCACCGCCATGGCGGCCCAGGCGATCAGGGACGGGCGGGCGCCCAGGACCACCGCAAACGCAATGTTGAAGGCCGGATAGGTACCGACG
>JAJFGI010000012.1 GCA_021776215.1 Kiloniellaceae bacterium
CGCCTTCTCCTCCGGCGCCTTGTCGATCTGGTCGAACGCCGTAAACGTCGCCCCGCCAGTCTCCGCCAGCACTTTCGTGATCGCCGCCGTCAGCGTCGTCTTGCCATGGTCAACGTGGCCGATCGTCCCTACGTTGCAATGAGGCTTCGTCCGCTCAAACTTCGCCTTCGCCATCGGTCCCTCGTCTGCGTGTGCGCTTGGCCTGGGGCATTTCGTCGCCGGCCGCGCTGTGGTGCCCTTTGCTGCGGTGCCTTACCTGGAGCGGGTGGCGGGAATCGAACCCGCGTAGCCAGCTTGGAAGGCTGGAGCTCTGCCACTGAGCTACACCCGCTTTGATCTGGTACCCGTCGCTGGCGTTACCCGGAGCAACCGTTATGGTGGAGGGGGTTGGATTCGAACCAACGTAGGCTAAGCCAACGGGTTTACAGCCCGTCCCCTTTAACCACTCGGGCACCCCTCCGAAGCTCGCGCTACGTGGCGCAACGGAGTTGCGAAATATGTTGATTTAGCTCGGCCTGTCAATCTGAAACATAAAGGCAGCGCCACGCGCAGCCCGGGCCCCGTGCCCGGCTGAACGCAGCGCTTGCGAAAATATTCACCGTCATTGACATATTAGGCATCGTCATGAGCAAGCGCAAGCCCCCACATGGTTACCGGCCAGCCCGATCGGGCCCCAGAAACGCGGCCGCGAAGCCAGCGCGGCGGGGCGGCGGCGCCTCGGGCCCGCTGTGGCTCTATGGCGTGCATCCGGTCCTCGCCGCGCTCGCCAACCCGGCCCGCCGCTGCCAACGGCTGTTGCTCAGCGCCGAGGCGGCCCGCCGCCATGGCCCGGCGATCGCCGCCGCGCGCACCGGCGATACCCCGGCGCCCGAGATCGTAACACCCCAGATCTTCGCGGAAACGCTGCCGGACGGGGCGGTTCACCAGGGTTTGGCCCTGCTCACGGCGCCCCTGACCGGCATGGCCCTGGCGGACATCATCGCCGCAACCGACACCGGCAACGCCGCGGCCGGGCGCCGCCTGATCGTCGTACTCGACCAAGTCACCGATCCGCACAATGTCGGCGCGATTCTGCGCTCCGCCGCGGCTTTCGGTGCCGAGGCCGTGCTCGCTCCGGGCCATAATGCGGCGCCGGAGTCCGGGGCCCTGGCAAAGGCCGCGTCCGGCGCCCTCGACCATGTCCCCTACGCGCAGGTCGGCAACCTGGCCCGTTGCCTGGAGGACCTGAAGGCGGCCGGGTTCTGGTGTCTCGGCCTGACCGGCGATGCGGAGAAAACCCTGGCCGAGGCCGATCCCGGTGGCCCGCTGGCCTTGGTCCTGGGCGCCGAGGGTGGTGGTCTGCGCCGGCTTACCCGCGAGGCCTGCGACATCCTCGCCCGCCTGCCGACCCGCGAGCCGATCTCGGCCCTGAATGTCTCCACCGCCGCCGCCGTCGCCCTCTATCAACTTCTGGCGCTCTGAGCCGCCCGGGGATGGCCGCCGTTAGGCGTGCGTATCACTGCCAACTGCCGATTTGGCGGCGGATCATCACAGGAGTCACATGGTATGCGATCAAGACCCATTATCCTCGCCGCGACAGCGGCCCTCGGTATCGGCCTCGCCGGCGGCGTGGCCTCGGCCGCCGGCACGGGAAGCAGCAAGATGTTTCAAAAACTCGACACCGACGGCAACGGTACGGTGAGCCTGGAAGAGGCCCGTGCGGGCCAAGGCCAATGGTTCGCGCGCCTGGATACGGACGGCGACGGCACGATCAGCCGCGAGGAGTTCCAGGTGACGGCCGACAAGCGCTTCGCCAAATACGATCTGGACGGGAACGGCGAAGTCACCCCCGACGAGGTCGCTCAAGCCAAAGCAAAGTGGAAAAATAAAACTACTAACTAGAGACTTACAGCAAATCTCTCATCCGGTACCACAGCATGGCCAGGGCCAGTGTGGGGGTCCGAAACAGGCGCCCGCCCGGGAAGGTCGTGTGTGGTAACCGGGTGAGAAGATCGAACCGCTCCGCCTGGCCGGCGATGGCCTCGGCCAGGATCTTGCCGGCTATGCCGGTCATGGCGACACCCTGGCCGGAGTATCCTTGTGCGAAATAAATGTTGTCCCCTAAGCGGCCGAAGTGGGGGGTGCGCTCCATGGTGATGGCGACGAAGCCGCCCCAGGTATAGTCGAACTGCACATCTCCAAGATCAGGAAAGACCTCCAACATCTTGTGACGCAGGGCTTTCGGCAGATTCGGCGGCATGAAGGTCGAATAGCTGACCCGGCCACCGAAGAGCATGCGGTGGTCGGCCGAGCGCTTGTAGTAGTTCAGCACGAAATTACAGTCGGCAACGCCGATGTTGTTCGGGATCAGACTGCGGGCGCGGTTTTCGCCCAAGACCTCGGTGGCGGCGATGTACGTCCCGACCGGCATGACCTTGCCCTGAATGTCCGGCACCAGGCCACCCAGAGAGGCGTTGCCCGCCAGGACCACGAACTTGGCCGTGACGCTGCCGGCGGCACAGACCGCGCGCGCCGGCGGGCCGCGCTCCAGCCGCTCGACCGCCGAGCCCTCGAAAATCTGCGCGCCCGCGGCCTCGGCGGCGCGGGCCAGCCCCAAGCAATAGTTCAGCGGATGTAGGTGTCCCGCCCCGCCTTCGTACAGACCGCCCACGTAGGCCTTGATGCCGACATAGGACGCGACCGCGTCCCGGCCCTTGACCAAACGGGTGTCGTCGTAGGCGAAATCCCGCGCCAGCATCTCCTGGGAGCTGGCCAGCTCGCCCATATGGCTTTTCTTGGTCGCCGCGTGAAAATAGCCCCAGTGCAGATCACAGTCGATCTTGTGCCGCTCGACCCGGTCACGCAGCAGCGCCTTGGCCTCTTCGGTGATGTCGAAGACCTTCTTTGCCTCGGTCTTGCCGAGGGCCTTTTGCACCACCCCCATGCCGGAGGAAAAGCCGGTGCATACCTGGCCGCCGTTGCGTCCGGAGGCGCCCCAACCGACCCGCCGGGCTTCCAAGACGACGACATTGTAGCCGCGCTCGGCCAGGCAGATCGCCGCGGACAGGCCGGTATACCCGGCGCCGATGACGCAAACGTCCGCGCTCACCTCCCCGGCCAGCTCCGGGTATTCCGGGTGATCGTTGGCGGTGGCGGCAAAATAGGAGTCGACATGCGGCTCGCGCGACATGGCGCTAGAGCTACCAGACCACCCCGCCCCCCTGTCAACGGGGGTTACAAGTGCCTGCGGCCGGCCTAGAGCCGGGCCAGCCGATCCACGATCAGCGCGAAGTAGCGATCGGCGTCGATCCGGTTCATCACCGTGCAGTTCTTTGAACCGTCGGTCACCCCCCACCAATCGACCACGGTCATGCCCATGGTCGCCTCCGAGGCGGTATTCACTCGGACGTTGCAGTGCCGGCCCCCGAACAGTTCCGGCTGCAGCAAATAGGCGATGACGCACGGATCGTGCAGCGGCCCGCCGTCCTTGTCGCGGTCCTGCGCCTCGCGCTTGCCGTGCGAAGCCATCAAGGCGGCGGCCGCCACTCCGACCGGCGTGCCGATGGCGCGGACGGCGGCGATACGCTCGCGGCTCGTGCGCGCCTGATGGGTCACATCCAGGGGCATCATGGTCAGCCTGACCCCGCTGTTGAAGACGACGTGGGCGGCATGCGGATCGCAGTAAATGTTGAATTCGGCCGCCGGCGTGATGTTGCCGCCCGCGAAGAACCCGCCGCCCATCAGAACGATTTCGCGGATCCTCGACAGAATGCGGGGTTCCTTGACGATGGCCATGGCGATGTTGGTCAGCGGACCGATGGGACACAGGGTTATTTCGCCATCGCCGGCGGCCATCAGGGTATCGACCAGCCAGTCCACCGCATGCCCCGGCTGCAACGGCATGGTGGGCTCCGGCAGGTCGGTCCCACCCAGACCGCTACCGCCGTGGAACGCCTCGGCGGTTACCAAGGGGCGCAGCATCGGCCTGGAGCAGCCCGCGAATACCGCCATGTCGGGCCGCTTGGCCAGTTCGCAGACCTTGCGGGCGTTTCGTTCGGTGAGCGGCAGCGGCACGTTCCCGGCGACTGCCGAAATGCCGAGAACCTCAAGTTCCGGCGAGGCGAGCGCCAGCCAAATAGCGATCGCATCGTCGGTACCCGGATCGGTGTCGATGATGATCGGCCGTGGTGTCATTCCGCCTCCCCCACCGGTAGAATTCAGGCAGCCTCAGCTTGTATCCCGCGACACGCTCCCGGCAAAGGTCCGGTATTGAGGTAACCAAGTCTAGTGGACCCGTCCCCCAAAGCGGCCCCATCTTGTGCAGCGTGCGGAAGGCATGCTAGTGGTGCGGGGCTGGCAAATAGAGGTCGCAATCGAAGATTGCACCCCATGTCGCGCCCCCATCCGGTGGGCGCCGCGGCCAGTTTCAAAGCGTGATTTATGGAAGAGATTGAAGAATTCTTGAAAGAGCACCGCATCGACGAGGTCGAATGCCTGGTGCCCGACATGGCCGGCATTGCGCGCGGCAAGATCCTGCCGGCCCAGCGCTTTCTGCACGGCATGGCGCGAAACGGCCTGCGCATTCCGGAGGCCGTCTTCATCCAGACCGTCACCGGCGACTACCCGGACGACGGCATCGTCACCAGCGCCGCGATGGGGGACATCTATCTGGTCCCCGATCCGTCGACCATTCGCCTGGTCCCCTGGTACGACGAGCCAACGGCGCAGATTATCTGCGATCCCTTCTACCTCAACAACAAGCCGGTGGAGATCGCCTCGCGCACCCTGCTCAAACGAGTGCTGAGCCTTTACGAGGAGCGCGGCTGGGTGCCCGACGTGGCACCGGAGTTGGAGTTCTTCCTGGTCGATGTGAACACCGACCCGGACTATCCGCTGATTTCGCCGATCGGCCGTTCGGGCCGGCGCGAAACGTCGCGGCAGTCCTATGGCGTCGATGCGGTCAACGAATTCGACCCCCTGTTCGAGGACGTCTACGACTTTTGCGAGGCGCAGAACATCGACATCGATACCCTCAGCCACGAGAGCGGCGCGGCGCAGATGGAGATGAATTTCAACCATGGGCCGGCGCTGAAGCTGGCCGACCAGGCCTTCCAGTTCAAGCGCACGGTGCGCGAGGCCGGCTTGCGCCACAAGGTCTACGCCACCTTCATGGCCAAGCCCATGCAAGGACAGCCCGGCAGCTCGATGCACATCCACCAGAGCCTGCTGAGCGCGAAGACCGGCCGCAACCTGTTCTCGCAGCGGGACGGCAAGGACTCGAAGCTGTTCCACAATCATATCGCCGGCCTGCAAAAGCACCTGCCGGCGATGATGCCTCTGTTGGCGCCGAACGTGAATTCGTACCGCCGCCTGACGCGCGACTCGGATGCCCCCATCAACACCCATTGGGGCTACGACAACCGCAGCGTCGGCCTGCGGGTGCCGCATGCGGAGCCGGAGCACCGGCGGGTGGAGAACCGGGTGGTCGGCGCCGATGCCAATCCTTACCTGGCGATCGCCGCCTCCCTGGCTTGCGGCTATCTGGGCATGACCGAGCGGCTGAAGCCGCGGCAACCGGTGGAGGGCAGCGCCTACCGCCTGGCGCATACGCTGCCGCGCACCCTCTTCGATGCCCTGCATCGATTCAACGGCAGCCGGGCGGTGAAGAAGGTGCTGGGCGCCAAATTCGTGGACGCGGTCACCTTGGTCAAAGAGGCCGAGCTCGACGCCTATCAGCAGGTGATCTCGTCTTGGGAGCGCGAGCACCTTCTGTTAAACGTTTAGGGTCATGATTCCGGTTGGACCGGAAAACCCGGAGGTTCGACAGGTGCACACCCGTTGCCCGTTTGACGGACTCCCCTCGGCCGGCGGCAAAAGCCACGCCGAGCTTCTCATACTTTGCGCCCGGATCGGCTACAACCCTTAGCTCGGCGGTCATACCGGCGCGTGGCGGCACGGCCGCACGCGATCTGTCCAAAGCCGAACTCAAGCCAAAGGGAACCCCGATCATGAACAGCAAGCCCGCCCGCAATTCAACCGTCCGCTGGCGCGAGAGCGACGCCCGCCACCATCTGCACCCCTTCACCGACACCAAGGGACTGGCGGCGGAAGGCGGCAGCCGCATCATCACCAAGGCCGATGGCATCCACCTTTATGATTCCGAGGGCGGCCGCCTGCTCGACGGCATGGCCGGCCTGTGGTGCGTCAACGTCGGCTATAGCCGCAAGGAACTGGCCGAAGTCGCCTACAACCAGATGCTGGAGCTGCCCTACTACCACGCGTTCTTCAAGACGGCGACGCCCAGTTCCATCGAGCTGGCGGAAAAGATCGCCCAGCTCACGCCCGCCGGCCTGGACCACGTGTTCTATGGCTCGTCCGGTTCGGAGTCCAACGACACGGTCGTGCGCGCCGTGCGCTATTTCTGGGAGCTGGAAGGCAAGCCGGAGAAGAAGGTCTTCATCAGCCGCACCCACGCCTATCACGGCAGCACCATGATCGGCGCCAGTCTCGGCGGTCAGGCGGCCATGCACGGCCAGGGCGGCCTGCCCCTGCCCGGCTTCGAGCACGTGATGCCGCCGTACTGGTACGACTTCGGCGGCGATCTATCGCCCGAGGAATTCGGCCTCAAGGCGGCAAAAGCCATCGAGGACAAGATCCTCGAGCTGGGTGCCGACACCGTCGCCGCCTTCATCGGCGAACCCATCCAGGGGGCCGGCGGCGTCCTCATCGCCCCCGAGACCTACTGGCCCGAGGTGCAAAAGATCTGCCGCAAGTACGACATCCTCTTCATCCTCGACGAGGTGATCACCGGCTTCGGCCGCGTCGGCGAATGGTTCGCCGCCGACCACTATGGTCTGCAGCCGGACATGATGACCCTGGCCAAGGCGATCACTTCGGGCTACCTGCCGCTGTCGGCGGTGGTGATCGGCGACCGGGTGGCCGATACCCTGATCGAAAAGGGCGGCGAGTTCTATCACGGCTATACCTATTCCGGGCACCCGGTGCCCTGCGCCGTGGCCCTGGAGAACATCCGTATCATCGAACGCGAGAAGCTGGTCGAACGGACTCGGGAGACCACCGGGCCGCGCCTGGCCGAGCGCCTGGCGGAGTTGCGCGATCACCCGCTGGTTGGCGAGGTGCGCTCGCTCGGCCTTATCGCCGGGGTCGAACTGGTCAAGAACAAGGCCAAGCGCCAGCACTTCGACCCGATCGGCAAGGCCGGCGGCATCTGCCGCGATCATTGCATCGCCAACGGCGCCATCATGCGGGCCGTGCGCGATATCATGGTCATGTCACCGCCCTTGATCATCGAGCCGGCGCAGATCGACGAGATGATCGGCATCCTGCGCCGGGCCCTGGACCTCACGGCGAAGGACATGGGCGTCTCCTGAGGACGCTTGGAAACGAGGTAACGCTATGGCGACGGTGACCGTCGCGGCCACGCAAATGGCCTGCACCTGGGACCGGGACGAGAACCTGCGCAACGCCGAAGCCCTGGTCCGGGATGCGGCGGCGCAGGGCGCCCAGATCATCCTGCTGCAGGAGCTCTTCGAGACT
>JAJFGI010000111.1 GCA_021776215.1 Kiloniellaceae bacterium
GCGGGCGCGCCTTCGTGCCGGATGTCGGCGGCGCCCTCGGCGGCACCCTCGTCGACTCCCCCGAGGACGCGCTGGTCACGGCCGCGGCCCGTTTGCTCGGCCAACCCGTGAAATGGGTCGAGGACCGGCGTGAGCATTTCCTGGCGGCGGTGCAAGAGCGCGACCAGTATTGGGACCTTGAGATCGCCACGGACGCCGACGGTCGGATCGCCGGCATTCGCGGAAAGATCATCCACGACCAGGGGGCCTACACCATGCTCGGCCTCCACACCCCCCATAACTGCTCGATCGGCATCCCGGGTCCCTATGTCGTGCCCCACTACCAAATCGATGTGGTCGTCGTCGAAACCAACAAGGTGGGATGCATCCCGGTGCGCGGGGCCGGCTATCCCGAGGCGAATTTCGCCATGGAGCGGTTGCTCGACCGGGTGGCCCACGGACTGCAGATCGACCGGGTGGAGCTGCGGCGGCGGAATCTGATTCCGGCCGAGCAGATGCCCTACGAGCATCCAATGCGGACGCGGGAGGGAACGCCGACCACCTATGACTCGGGCGACTTCCCGCTGTGCCAGGCCAAGGCGATCGAAACCGGAGACTATGCGACCTTCAGCGAGCGCCAGGCGCGGGCACGTCAGGAGGATCGCTATCTGGGAATCGGTGTGGCCAACATGGTGAAGGTGACCGGCCGCGGTCCCTTTGAATCGGCAACGGTGCGCGTCGGCCGGTCGGGCCGAATTACCGTCTTCACCGGCGCCATGGCCATGGGGCAAGGCACCGAGACGACACTCGCCCAGATCTGTGCCGAGCACCTTGGGGTGGAGCCCCGCGACATCACGGTGATCACCGGCGACACCAGCGTTACCCTGCACGGCATGGGCGGCTACGGCAGCCGGCAGACGGTCACGGCGGGCAACTCGGTCGACCAGGCGGCTCGCGAAGTTCGCGATAAGGCCATCAAGGTGGCGGCGCATGCCCTGGAGGTCTCGGAGCAGGATCTGGAGCTGGCGAATGGCCGGGTCCGCATCAAGGGCGCCGATCCATCGATGTCCCTGGCCGATATCTCCAAGGCCCTGTCGGGCGCCAAGGGCTACTCCCTGCCCAAGGACGTCACGCCGTGGCTGCAGGCCAATGTCAATTTCAGGCCGCCGGATGTCACCTATGCCAACGGCTGCCACGTCGTCGAGGTCGAGGTGGATGTTGGCACCGGGGGCGTCAAAATCCTCCGCTATGTGATCGTCAACGACAGCGGCCGGTTGATCAATCCGATGCTGGCCGATGGGCAGATTCAGGGCGGCACGGCGCACGGCATCGGCAACGCCTTGTTCGAGTGGATGGGCTATGATGAGAACGCGCAGCCCGTCGTCACGACCTTCGCGGAATACCTGTTGCCGACGGCCACCGTGGTACCGCGGTTCGAGATTACCCACCTGGAGCATGCCTCGACCTTGAATCCCCTTGGCCTGCGCGGCATTGGCGAAGCCGGGACGGTCCCCGCGGTCGCGGCCATCATCTCTGCCGTCGAAAATGCCCTGGAGCCCTTCGGCGTGCAGATCTGCGAAGCGCCCCTCTCACCCAAGAGGCTGGTCGAGTTGCTTGGCGAGGCCAAGCAAAGGCACTGAAGTTGTACCCAGCCATGATGCATCAGCGACGCGCGAAGAGCTGTCTAACCTTGCGCAAGAAGGCCATCCAGATCAGGCGGAGGCCGAGACCAAGGGCCGATACCGGCGGCGCCGGCTGTACGGCCGCGGCGGAGTCGGCCGCGCTGTCGCCGGTTACCGGGCCGCTGGTCGTTTCGGTCAGTTGCCGTCTCAGGCAGTCGGCGAACTGGGACACCAGATGCGAGGACAAATCGGAAATCATGCCCGAGCCGCGGCCGTATTGAGCGACCGATCCGGAAAGCTGGAGATCGGTGTGGATCAGCACCTCCGTGGCGTTGCCCCTAGGGCTCAGCTCGAAGACGATATCCGCTTGTGCCCCGCCGCGTCCCTTGCCGTCGGTGCCGGACGCTTTGACCCGCGCCCGGTAATCCGCTTCGTTGATCTCTTCGAAGCGGGCCGTTCCATGGAAATTGAGCGCAACCGGCCCCAGTCGAACCGCCACCTTGCCTTTGTAGCTGCGATCGTCGAGGACCTCAGTCAGCTCGGCACCCGGCATGCAGGGGGCGATGCGCTGGATGTCGATCAGCACGGACCAGGCCTCATGGATGGGCAGCGGCACCTCGAAGGCGCTGTCAATCTTCACGGTGGTTTCAACCCTCCCCGTAGATCTGCATCGTTAACGCGTCGCTCGGTGGCAGTTTATCAGAGAACCCGACACCGGATGCAACATACGCACACGACGGAAGGCGGCCGCGTCGCTTGACTGTCGAGATGTGCGCTCCCTAGAGTTGCCGGATCATGGGGGACATTGCCATAGCAAAAAGAAAACTGCGCATCGCGCTGGAGCGGCTCGATCGCCATGTGCCGTTCTTCATGGGGTCGATCGCTCCGCCCGACGGCTTCGAATGGCATGCCTTGGAGGTCGGCTTGCCGAATGCACCGGCCCGCCGCGATGGCACGAATCGCCACACGCGCATGTTCCGCGACCGCGAATTCGACATCTGCGAGCAGTCGCTGGCGTCCTACATCATGTCGAAGAGCCGGGGCGGACCCTTTACCGCGACGCCGGTGTTTCCGCGTCGGTTGTTCAGCCAGAATTGCATATTCGTCAATGTCGATGCCGGAATCGAATCCCCCCGGGATCTGCGTGGGAAGAAGGTCGGCATCAATTCCTTTCAGACCACCCTCTCCGTCCAGGCGAAGGGCGATCTGAAGGTCGACTATGGGGTTCCCTGGGAGGACGTGCATTGGTTCGTCCAGTACGACGAGGAATTGGCCTGGGAAAACAGCGCAGGCTTATCGATCGAAAGGATTCCGGCGGGTAAGACGATCGGCAAAATGCTGGTCGATGGTGAACTGGACGCCATGTTCCACCCCCTACCCCCAGCCGAGACGACGGCACAGAGTGATCGTGTGCGGCGCCTATTCCAGGATCCCCGGGGCGAAGCGACCGCCTATTTCCAGCGCCACGGCTATTGCCCGATCATGCACGTCATGGTCATGCCTCTGGACCTCGTCGAGCAGGAGCCCTGGATCCCGATGGCGACCCTGACCCTCTGGGAGGAGGCTAAGAACAAGACCGCGGCCTTCTACGACGACCCTAGCTACTCGCTGCTGCTGTTCGGGCGCAACGAGTTCGAACGCCAGCGCGAAATCTTCGGTGACGACCCCTGGCCATCCGGCCTGGCCGCGAACCGACCCAACCTGGAGCGCTTTATCTCGTATCTCGCCGATCAAGGCCTAATCGACGCTGAGATTTCCGTGGAAAGCCTTTTCGACATTTCCGTGCTCGATACCTGAGACGCGGCTCTTACACCGGCCGATCGCCCCTGTTGATCTTGAGAGTGCGGTTGTCGACGCCCGGCAGCATCCTGGCCGGGTCGCGGGTGACCACCACGTCGATGACCGACGGGCGGCTGCGCTCCGCGTTGGCCGAGCGGATGGCGGGACCGAGGTCCCCCGGATCGGTGACGCGGATGCCGTGGCAGCCAAAGTCCCGCGCGATCTCGGCATAGTTCATTTCGATGAGGTCGCTCGACTGGTAATTGCCATACATGGCGTGCTGCAGCGCCTTCACGTAGCCCGACGCCGCGTTGTTCACGATGATGAGCGTGAAGGGCGTCTTCGCCCGGCGCGCCGTTTCCAACTCGCCGATCATCATGTTGAAGCCGCCGTCGCCGGTCAGCCCGACCACCGGCTGATCCGGCACGGCAAGCTGCGCCCCCAGCGCACCGGGCAATCCGTACCCAATCGAGGCGAAGCCCCGATCGGCCAGGAAGCGCCGCCCCGCCATTTTGCTGTCATAGAACAAGCCGCCCCAGTGCGCCGCGAAACCGCCATCGACGACGAGCACGGACTCCGCCGGCATCTCCCGGTTCAACTCATTCAGGAGACGGCCCATGTTGATCGGCGTTTCGTTGGACTGAAGCCGATCCGCCGCCCCTTCCCGCCAAGCGGCCATACGCGCCGGAACTTCGGCGACGTAGTCGGCGCGGGCCGCACGAGCCGCCTTGCCCTCGCCCCGTAACGCTGCGGCGAGGTCCTCGAGACCGAGCTTGGCATCGCCTACCAGCGGCGTGTCGCAGCGGGTTGTGCGGCCGATCTCCTCCGGCAGGACTTCCAGATGGATGAGGGGAATTGAGCCGTCGAAAAGCTGGAAACGCTTAGTTGCGATCTCGCCCAACTTGCAGCCGACGACGATCAGGCAGTCGGACCGTACGATCAGATCGTTGGCAATACGAGAGTAGCGGCCAAACAGTCCGGCGGAGAGCGCGTGCGTGCAGGCGATCGCGCCCTTGCCGGAGAGAGTATGGGCCACCGGAATCGACTGGTCTTCGGCGAAGGCCTGCAAGGCGTCATAGGCATGTGACAGATGGATGCCGCCGCCGACCAGCAGCAGCGGACGCTTGGCCCGGGCGATCACCGCCGCCGCCCGCTCGACGTCGACGGCGGCCGGCCGCGAGCGATAGGCGGGGAAACGCGCGGTCACGGAATCAATCCGCAGGTCGGCCAACGGATAGTCAAAGCTCTCGTGGGCCACGTCTTCCGGTACGTCAACAACGACAGGTCCAGGTCGCCCCGCGGTCGCCACCGCGAAGGCGCGGCGGACCAGCTCCGGCACGCGGTGGGCCCGTTCTATGCGGATTACCTCCTTCGCCGCCGGGCGCAGAATTTCCAGCTGCCGAGCCTCCTGGGTCATGTTCTTCCAGGAATGGTCACGGTGCGTGTCGCCGACGAAGACCACCTGCGGCACACCGGCATTCAAGCTTTCCACCAAACCGGTTACCAGGTTCGTGGCGCCGGGCCCCAGGGTCGCATCGCAGACGCCCGGCTTACCCGTCATCCGGGCAAAGGCATCGGCGGCGAAGACGCCGCAACGCTCGTCGTTGATCAGGTGATGCGCCAAGCCCTTGCGCCGCACGGCCTCATAGAACGGCAGCAACTGGAAGCCGCCCATGCCGAACATCGGACCAACCTCCGCACGCTCGAGGATCTCCACAATCGCTTCGCCACCGGAAAGACGAACAGTCTCGCCTCGCGGGCCTTCATTCACCGTTGCCTCTAGTGTCACTATGAAATCCTCTCTAATGAATGGGAATCGCCCGTGCCGAAAAAGACCGGGTTCTTTACGCCGGCCCAGAGTCGCGCTCTCCGCTCTTGGCCTCAACAAACATTGTGCACCCGATCTTCAAGAAATCATTGGTGTGCAGGTAGAGGAAATTCACCCCCTTCGCCGCCAAGTCACGAATGGTTGCGTCCGTAACGAGCATGCCGGCCGAACGTTCGGCCTTCGCTATGTCGAGAATCAGCCTGTCGATTTCGCGCGCAACCTCGATCTCTCTGAAATCCCCGCCATGGCCCATGCTCTTGGCAAGGTCGACCGGCCCGATGAAAAAGGCATCAACGCCGTCAATCTTCAGGATCGCCGGCAGATTTCGCGCAGCCGAAAGAGTCTCGATCTGGATGACAAGGCTCTTGTCGCGGTAGTCGGTCGGAAAACAGTATTTCATCGTCTCGACCACCTCGCGCACCTGATCCGCTGTCTCAAGCCGAGGAATGACAATTCCGTCCACGCCCCTGAAAAGATAGCGTTCGATGACCCCGGCTTCCGACGAAAACAACCTGACAAGAACCGGCGTTCCGGCGATGTGGGCCGCCCGAACCAGATCGGGAATCGTCTCGATGCCGGTATCGCCCTGTTCGCAGTCGATGAAAATGACATCGGCGCCGTTACGCGCAAGAAACTCGACCAGCGAGGCATTGGAATAGTCGATATTGACGACCAAGAGCTTTTCCCGCCGCGCGAGACCGGACTTGAGCTTCTCGGCAGGGCTTGGCGCAGTCACAGTGGGGCTACTCCAACCGAAAGGCCGCCGCAGACATAAAGCGTCTGACCGTTGATGAAATCGGACTCCGGCGACAAGAAGAAGCGAACGGCATTTGCAACGTCGCGCGGCTCCCCGATCCGGCCCACCGGAATTTCGCGGATCATTTTTTCGCGCCGATCGGATCCGTTGGGGTTCATGTCGTCAAAGAGATCCGTGGAAATCGGTCCGGGCGCAACGCAGTTCGTCGTGATGCCAAAACGCGCGAGTTCGAGCGCCCAGACCCGGGTCATCGAAATCAACGCTCCTTTGGATGCTGCATAAGCCGTCCGCAATTCGCGGCCAAGTGCCGAGCGGCTGGAGACGTTGACGATCCGGCCGTAGCGGCGTTGTTTCATTCCAGGCAGCAGCAAGCGCGCACACTGCACCGTGCAGCGCAGGTTGAGATCGAAGGTCTTCTGCAGGAGATCGTCGTCGGTCTCTTCGAGCGGGCATGTCTTCGCAAAACCGACATTGTTGACCAGCGCCACCACTTCGAAGTCGCTGACAATTTTCTCAAGAGCGTGGGACAGCCCTACCGTGTCCAACAGATCGACCTGGAAGGTGTGCAC
This sequence comes from Kiloniellaceae bacterium, assembly GCA_021776215.1. Taxonomy (GTDB): domain Bacteria; phylum Pseudomonadota; class Alphaproteobacteria; order Kiloniellales; family J153; genus JAJFGI01. The sequence continues at coordinate 6,535 of JAJFGI010000111.1, forward strand.
GCCCTTGTGGTCGTTCGGCGCTCTATCGAGATTGACGACCGTGTACCCAGCTTCGACGATCGTCTCCGCGGTGGTCCTTCCGATACCAGAGCTCGCACCCGTTATGACGACTGCCTGGGTCACGCCTTTCTCACGCTCCCGTGCGCCCCGCTTGGTTCGATCGTGAGTCGCAGAACGGCAGCTTTCTTTGACTCCGTCACGTAAAAGCATCCCCGCTGGGCCGGGTGCTCCGCGAGATTGGTTGGATAGTCAAAGCCATTGCGCTGCCAGAAAACGTGCGGCAGTCCGTTGGCGCCGAACTGCCAAACGCCGAGGCCAGGTTGCGCGACCACCAGGCCGTCCGTCCCACGCGGCCGCGCCAACCCGTCGGGCCCGACCCCGCCGCTCAATTGGATAAAATTGCCGGCCTTACTGATCGAGCCATCCGCTGCGAGCGGCAGGCGCCAGATCGCGTTGGCGCGCGTCACCGCCAGGAGAAGAGTTTTCTCGTCGGCAGACAGAACGAGGCCATTAGGGCTAGGAATCCCCGACATCAAGAGCTGTAGCTCGCCCTTTGACGCCAGCCTGAAGAGGCGACCGTACGGGTCCTGAAGGCCGGATCGACCCTGATCCGTGAAGTAGATTTCTCCGCCGGAGGAAATGGTCAGGTCGTTGAGTCCATGAAAGGGCTTTCCCTCGAAGCCAGAGCTGACGACGGACATCTTGCCGCTGTCGCGCTGGATCTCCACCAGGCCAAGCCGATTGTCGGCGACAAGAAAGGTTCTTTCGTTCACGAGCTTCATGCCGTTGGGCCAGCCGTCATATTCGGTGACGACCGACCAATCGCCCTCCTTGGACAGCAAGAGGATGCGGCCAAACGGGATATCGACGAGGAACAGATTGCCGTCCGCGTCGAAAACCGGCCCTTCGAGAAAAGCGTCGAGCTCGGCGCCCGCCAGATGGAGATCCGCCCAGTCGCTGCGCGTGGACTTGCGCAATCGCTCGGGCAGCGGGATGACGGTATCGAATTCGCGTATGTCGACTGCACCAGGAAACATCATCCGCCCCTACATCAGACCCGGCAGCCACAGTGCCAGATCGGGAAAAAGTGCCAGGACGAAGAGGAAGCCGATCAGGATCGCGTAATAGGGAACGGCACCAAGAACGACATCGAGGTAGTTCGCCTTGCTGACGCTCTGAATGACGAAAAGATTGAGGCCGAAGGGCGGCGTGATCTGACCAATCTCGATCAGGATCACCAGGAAGACTCCGAACCAGATCGGATCGATGCCATAGACCGAGAAAGCAGGCGCCAGGAGCGGCACCGTAATCACCATCATGGCAATGCTCTCGATGAAGAGGCCCAGGACCAGATAGATGCCCGCAACACAGACGAGGAATACTCCCTTCGCAAGCCCAAGCGAAATGATAAAGGCGGTCAAGGCGCCGGTGACGCCGGAAATCGCCATCGCGAAGGAAAAGAGAAAAGCCGCCACAACGATGAAGAGGATTGTCGCACTGGATCGAATACTGCGGTGAAAGGCCATTCGTATCCGCGCCCAGGAGAAGTCTCCGACAGCGGCGGCGAGCAGGAAGGCCAGGACCGAGCCGACGGCCGCCGCTTCGGTGGGTGTGGCTATTCCGAGATAAAGGGAGCAGAGCACGACCAGAATGAGGCCGACGACAGGCAACACATCGACGAGCGCGCGTGCAGCGCCTTTGCCAGCCTCCAGCTTGCCATTGGGACGGTCGGAGGGTTTTTGCTTGCCGCCGACGATACCCACGAAGATGGAAAAGAGGACCGTCAGCGCCAAGCCAGGGATCAGGCCGGCGGCAAAGAGGCGCACGATCGAGCTGTCGGTGAAGGTCCCGTAAATGATCAACGCTATCGACGGCGGTATGAGGATGCCGAGCGTTCCGCCGGCGGCCAGTGAGCCGTAGGACATGCGCAGCGGATAGCCGCGTTTCTGCAGTTCGGGCATTGCCACGGTGGCGATTGCCGCCGCCGTGGCCACACTGGAGCCGGAGATCGCGGAGAAAAGGGCGCAGCCGAGGATATTGGTCTGCATCAGACCGCCCGGCAATCTACTAGTCGCCTGTGCAAGGCCGCTATAGAGCCGGCTTGCAAGTCCTGACTGCAACAGAATCTCCGCCATCAGGATGAACAGTGGAATGGCGGTCAGCGTAAAACTATTAGAAGAGCTCCAGGTGACAAGGCCCACTGCCGCCAAACCAGCTACGCCCTTCTTGGCAACGATCAGCGCGATCGCCGCACCGGCGACCACGAAGGGAATCCAGAGGCCGATGGCGAGAAGCCCAATGCCGCAGAAGACGATGAGCAGAAAGTCAGTCATCGTTGCTTGGCGCTGTTTCGCTACGTGCGGTGGAGCGCAGAATGCCGGCGACCAGCGCGACCAGCAGAACGCAAAGGCCGAAGAACATGGCGGACTGGGGAAGAAAGTTCGGCGTCCCGAGGAAGGTGTCCGACCGGATATCCTTCGCGAAGCTGTCGGCGACCAGCTTGCCGACATAGACACTGTAAATCACCGTCACGGCAACGGCGGCGAGATGAAACAGGAGATCCAGCGCCGACTTGAGGCGTCCGCTGAACAGGCGGTAAAGCGCATCGACACGGAGGAAGGCGTTGTCATGGAAGGCGCCGGGCAACGACACGAAAATGAGCGAGACCAGGCCGAGCGAGGCGACCTCTTCGGCAATCTGCGTCGAGAATCCGAGCAAATATCGGCACAAGATATCGACGCACACCACGATCGCCATGGTCGCGAGAATGACGTACGACGCCCAATCAGTCAGGTGAAGCAGGGCTCGATAGCCCTGCTTCACAACCTCCGTCACTGTAGTTGCCGCGTTCATCCGCCTCAGCGTCCGACGGCCGCAATCGTCTCGCGCAGCGCGGCCTGCGTCCTTTGGCTCTTCGAACTGGCCCATTCGCTCCAGAACGGCTTCATCAGGTGCACGGCCTGGGCTGCGTCATCTGCGGTCGCCTGATACACCTTGATGCCACCGTCCGCCAGCTCCTTCGTTTTGGCTTCTTCGTTCGCCATGTTCTCTTCGGTCGCCTGATTGGCATACTTGACGGCAAGATCGCGCAGCAACTTCTGATGCTCGGGAGAAAGGGCCTCGAAGGCGTCCTTGTTCACGATGATGGCGCTGTTGAAGAAGTTCGGTCCCAGCCGGTAGGTGGACTTGAGCTGGTCCTTCCACAGGACGCCGCCGCCGACCGATGCGGTAAAGACGCCTTCGACGACGCCGGTTTGCAGCGCTGTCGGCACCTCAGCACCGCCAATGGTGACCGGCGCGCCGCCGAAGGCGCTGACGAATGCACCCTGTTCGGGCGAGGACACGCGCAGCTTGTGGCCCTTGAGGTCGGCAAGCGACTTGATGTCGTAGGTGCCCCAGCTCACCTGCAACGGATAGAGGTACTGGGCCAGCAGGACGACGCCTTTTTCTGCGAAGGCTTTATCCAGATAGGGCGTCACGACCTTCAAGCCCTTGTCGAACTCCTCGCGCGTGGTGAAGAGCATGGGTAGGCGCAGCACGCCGCCTTCTTCAATCGAGCCGAGGAAGAAACCGTCCGCGGCGAGTTGCACGACGCCGGAGCTGACCGACTGGGTGATGTCGGCGGCCTTGATGCCCAGCGAGCCGGCCAGATTGATCTCCAGGTTCACCGCGCCGTTGGTTTTCTCTGTGAATTCCTTGGCCAGGGCGATCAGGTTTTTCGAACCGGGCAGACTATCGCTCGCGAGGTAGGTGTATCCTGTCCATGACTGTGCCGCTAATGCCGCCGGTATGCCCATCGTTAGCCCGCAGAAGAGCGCGGCGGCTGCAAGACATTTCCTCATGACGTTTACTCCTGTTCGTTGGTGAGGGCGCGGTCCAATTCTGCAATCGCTTTGGCATGATGCCCGGATCAAGGACCGCATTGTGGAGATCGGCACGGGTTTCAGTCACGGGCGAGGCGGCTTAGCGGCCTTACCCCTGAGCTGCAGGGTCGATCCCTGTTCCGCTCGCGACATGTCGGATAGGCCATCCGCCAAGGAACAGCTTTCCGCCAACTGCGTTTGCAGAGTCACAACCTTTTCCTCCCGTGGCCGTCACCGGTTCCGAAGCTTTACTGACTCCGTCCGGCGATCTTGCTTGACCTATGAAACCGGTTAATTTATAGTTCGAATAAATCGAACTATGTTTTGTTCAATCGAACATTACTGATAGGCGGCTAGGTTGTCAAGAGACCGGAAACGGCGACTCTTGGGATCGCAATGGGGTTTGACTCGATGGAACACAGAAAGCCGGACGGGTTGCATCAGAACACGCGGCGGATGACCGCGGTGATCGATGCGTTGGCGCAGTATCCGGATCACGGCCTCCGCCTGATCGATATCGCAAACGAGACGAAGCTCGGCAAAGGCACCCTGCATCGGATCGTTGCCGGCCTCGTGGGCAGTGACCTTGTAGAGCAGGATCAGGAGACCGGCCGGTTCTTCATTGGTCTGCGCATCATGAATTGGGCCGTGGCTGGCCGACGCCGCTTCGGACTCGCCGAGCAAATGAGATCCTCGCTTCAGGCCATCTGCGAACAGTCCGGTGACACTGTCTATCTGACGATTCGCCAGGGCGATGAAGTTGTGTATGTCGATCGGCGGGAGGGTTCCTATCCGCTGAAGGCATTGCCCGTCGAGGTCGGTGCCCGGCGGCCTTTGGGAATTGGCGCCGCGCCCTTGGCCATCCTGGCCTTTCAGAACGACGATGAGATCGCGCGCATCCTGCGTACCTATCATCAAGAGAGAAGCGCCTTTCCTATTGATGACAAAAGGCTGGCTCAACTCATCCGAAAGGCTAGGAAGCTGGGCTTTGCGCTCCATGAGGGAGAGGTTCTGCCGGGCATGGTTGCCGTAGGAGTGCCGATTCTCGACAGTGAGGGCGTTCCTTTTGCCGCCGTGTCTGTCGCGGCAGCAGCGGCCCGTATGGCGCCGCCGAGGCGGGTCGAAATCGCCGCACTGATAAAGCAGGAGATATCAAAGAAACATATTTCCACTTGAAGGACTGACAAAGACTTTGTCACGTCAATCGGTAGAGCACATGAATGGGCCGGGTGCAGACAACGCGCAAGTTGGAACGGTCACATGCCGCTGCGGCGGAGGGAGACATTACTGTAGCTCTTTCAGATGGAATGATTGACCAGGTGGCGAACGAAGTCGCGGAGGGACCGGCCGGCTTCTGCGCCGAATTCCCGAGCGGGCCGGTTCGCGTGCGAGATGACGCCGGTCTCGTAAGTCGAAAGGGCCTCGCCGATACGCGCGGACTGCGCCGCAACCGTGAGCCCGGCGATACCGCGCGCCTCGAGCACCGGCAGCCGGCCGATGCCGGCCGCGTCGATACCCACGCCGGCGTCGTTGAAAACGGCGCAGCGCACCGGTGCCTTGACCGCGTTGGCGGCAACCCCGCCGGGCAGGCCGCCGTGCGAGCCGGTGACAACAATCGCGCCGGCATCGGCCGGCAGGATCAGCGACGCCGAGTCGACGGCAAGCACATTGCTTTGGCCACCGCCGTCCAGTGCGACGGCGATGTCGTGACGGCCTTCGCGATAACTTGCGCCCAGGGACTTGCCCGGCGTCGCGGGAAGAGACTGCGACGCCTGGAACTTCGCGAAGGCTTCTGCCGCCGCCATGCCGGGCGTGACTTCACAAGCGATGCCACGGCCGTTCACGTGCGAGATCAGGCCGCGTGCCAGCATATGAGCGGCATCGCCGATCCGTGCGCTGCGAAAGTCGACCGCCGCCGCCGGAAGCCCCATCTCTTCCAGCAGTGAGAGACCCTTTATCCCCGCCGACTCCAGCCCGATTCCGGCGTCATGGCAGATGAGCGACGCGACCCCGCCGTCGATCGCGGCCGCTGCTGTATAGACCCCGCCGTGGGAGCCGACCAGAGCATGGCAACCGCGATCGCCGGGTTTCAGATGAGTGATGGATCCAAGGACCAGTTGATTCACCGCTCGCCCCTATCCGGCCGGCAGCTGAACAGAACTCAAGGCGTCGTCAAGCGCCGCGACGATGACCGATATTTCCTGCTCGGTAATGGTGAAGGGCGGACTGATCTGCAGATGGTCACCGTCGCGGCCAAAGTTGGCCAGCGGCACGCCTGCCGCGATGATGACGCCATGATCGCGCATGTGGCGGACCACCCGCTCGGTCACCCGCGCATCCCGCGAGAAGGGACGGCGCGACTGGCGGTCGGCGACCAACTCGACGCCCTGCAATAGGCCCCTGCCCCGCACATCGCCGATGATATCGTGGCGCTTGGCGAGTTCCAGCAGCTTGGAATTCAGTATACGCTCGAGGCTCTTGGCGCGCGTGAAGAGCCCCTCGCGCAGCATGATCTCGTGCACCTTCAGGCCGATGAAGCAGGCCGAGGGCATGCCGCTGTAGGTCAGGCCGTGGACGAAACGCCCGCTGCCCTCGGCAAAGACGCGGCGGATCTTGTCGGAAACCAACATCGCCGCCAAGGGCGCGTAGCCGCTGCCGATTGCCTTACCGATGGTGATGATGTCCGGCTCCACGCCCCAGTCGGCGATGGCAAAAGGCACCCCGACGCGGCCATAGCCGCACAGCACTTCGTCCGCGACGAAGAGCAC
>JAJFGI010000112.1 GCA_021776215.1 Kiloniellaceae bacterium
GGGTTCTGGTCGCCGACGAGCCGGTCTCGGCCCTCGATGTATCGATCCGCGCGCAAGTTCTGAATTTGCTGATGGACCTGCAGGAGGAATTCAAGCTCGCCTACCTGTTCATCTCCCATGACCTCAGCGTGGTCCGCCACATCGCCGATGATGTCATGGTCATGTATCTTGGCCGCCCGGTGGAGCAGGGGCCCGGCGAAGTCATCTTCGCCGCTCCGCGGCATCCCTATACCCAGGCCCTATTGGCGAGCACCCCGGCGGTCGATCCGGCGCGACGTCGGCAGCGGGTGACCCTGAGCGGCGAGCTGCCCTCGCCACTGAACCCGCCATCCGGGTGTGCGTTCCACCAGCGCTGTGCCTTTGCCACCGACGTGTGCGCCCGCGATCGGCCATTGCTGCGGGACGTGGATAGCCGCCAGGTCGCCTGCCATCACGCCGAGGCCATCGCCGCCGGCACGGCGCCGGTACGCCAGGCGGTCCCGGCCTAGAGACCGGGGCTCACTTGGTCTTGATGCCGAACCCGCCAAGCGATCCGGCAAGAGGTCCTAGGCGGCGGTTGAGAGACTCCCAATTCACGGCACTCGAGTCCATGAGGATCTGGCCCAGCGGGCGCGCGTCCAGGCGCACGTCGCTCAACAGCTCGGCCCTGCTGACGGCGCCGTCGCCATTGGCATCGTAGCTCTCCACCAGATACGGCAGGCCGATCCCATCGACGAGCACGAGGCCGAATTGCACCATACGCCGCTGTGCCGCGGGGATGTCTTTTTCCCGCCAGGTCAGCCAGGCGCGCAAGCCGTCGCGCACGCTCTCCAGCTCACCCAGGCTTAGGCCCTGGTCGCTGTCGCGGTCGGCGAACCGCCATGCCGAATCCACGCACAGAAGCGACGACTTGTGCTCGCAAATGGGACTGGTGGCCGCCAGGAAACGGTCAAAGGCCTGGGCTTCGGCCGGGGGCGCGTGGCGGGTCGCCGACGCCGGGCTCGTTGCCAGCCAGAGGGCGGCAGCCACCGACGCCGCCCGGGCCAAGACGCCAGCCATTCTGGGCATTCTCATCATCCTCCATACCAACCCCTAGGGTACCGGCCTATCGGCCTCGCCAGCCGGGGCGACGATCTTCCGTATCAGATACGATATGGCCAGGGTTAGCGAATATTCACCCTGAGGGCAAAGGGAGGGATATGGCCTGGGCCAGCGGCAAAGAAAAAGAGGGGGCCGTAGACGGCCCCCTCGAGTTTCGGTGCGATGTGCCTAGAGTTTGCTGAGTGGGCAGAAGTCTCTGGGGTAAGTCCTCCATGAAAGACAATGGTGAGCGGTTCAATCGATGATGCGTCTCTCGTCGTCTGGGAAGTATATATATCGCAGGACGGAGGATTATGCAAGAAGTATTTTTGCCTATACACTTATAATTGTTTGTAAATTGCAGATTTGATCAATAAAAATAGGGCAAATAAGCCTAGAATAGGCGAAATAGGCGATTTCGCCCTATAAACACTAGGGCGAATTAGCCTATATCATCAAAAAATAGGGCAATTATACCTAGGAAATACAGAAAAATATTTGTCCAACACCCGGATTTCGCCGATTTTGAACCGGATCTGCCGGTAGAGGGCGCCGGAGAACTGGCGTTTTGGGCGGAAACCGCGAAATCTCCGGGGAAGCGCTTGAGCGCACCGTGGAGGCTTGAATCGCGCTCTGGCGTGGCGTTGCCTGGGGCTATACCCGACCCTCAGGTCGGCCTGACCAGTATCTTGCCGCTTCGGCCGTCCCGGGCGGCGTGGGCCAGGGCGGCCTGGATTTCATCGATGCTGTAGGTGGCTTCCACCGGCACATGCAGCTCGCCATCGGATAGACGTTGGCTCAAATCCTGGTAAAGCGTCTCGATGGCCGGCCGCGGCGCCAGGCTGAGGTGCCGGGACAGCCAGAAGCCGGTCAGCGTGATGCCGCGAAAGACCAGGTCGGAGGCCGCCACTGTGCAAGGACGGCCGCTGAGCAGGCCGTAGTTCACCACTGTGCCGCCCTCAGCGAGGCATTGCGCCAGGCGCTGGCAGGTCTCGCCGGCGACCGCATCGACGGCGAGCTTGATGGCCGCGCCGGCCGTCGCTTGTGCCACCCGGGCGGCGAGATCCTCGCTGTCGACCACCACCACATCAGCACCGATTGCCTGAAGTGGGTCGATCAGGCTCTCGCGCCGCACCACGTTGACGGTGCGTATCCCCGCCGCCTTGGCCAGACGTATCAGGCAGGTGCCGACGCCGGAGTTGGCGGCGTCCTGGATCACCCAGTCCCCGGGCGCAAGCTCCACAAAATTGCGGAGCATGAGCAGGGCGGTGGCCGGATTGACCTTGAGCATGGCCTGCTGCAGCACATCCCCGTCGCTTGGCACCTTGATCGCCTGGGCCGCCTTGATCTTCAGTCTTTGAACCCAATTGTCGCGGCCCAGGTTGACCACGCGATCGCCCGGTTGCAGCCCCTCGACGGATTTGCCGATCGCCGCCACCCTGCCGACGCTTTCGGCGCCGGGGGTCGCCGGCAGCGCCGGCCGGCCGGCATAGAGGCCTTGAATGGTCAAGAGATCGACCGGATTGATGGGAAAGGCCTCGACCTCGACGACAATCTCGTCGTCGCCCGGTGCGCCCACGTCCGGTACCTCGATGCAGGTGGCGACCTCGCTAGGGACCCCAAAAGCGGCGAAGCTGACGGCTTTCATGCGTTTTCCCTCCCTGTCGAGGCGGCGTCCAGCCGAACTCATGAAACATTTGTTAACCAATCGTGCAGCACTTATATCCCATGTTGGGTGAGGGGAGGCGAGTCGCGTTAACGCCCCAGGGTTGAGCCCATGAAATCAAGCGCGCCGACGACGCCGGAAACTCGACAGCCGCCGCTGAAAACGAGCGGTACCGGGAGCCTGTGGGAAAATCCCATGGGCACCTTCGGCTTCGAGTTCGTCGAATTCACGGCCGAAGATACCGAGGCGCTGGGCCGGCTTTTCGAGACATTAGGTTTTCGCGCGATCGCCCGCCACCGCTCCAAGGCGGTAACCCACTATCGGCAGAACGACATCAATTTCATCGTCAATGCCGAGCCGCGCAGCTTCGCGCAGTCCTTTGCCCGTGTCCACGGCCCGTCGGTGTGCGCCATCGGATTCCGCGTGCGCGACGCCGCCAAGGCCTACGCCCGGGCACTGGATCTGGGCGCCGAGCCGCAGCACGGTCCGGTCGGCCCCATGGAGATCAACATCCCGGCCATCCGCGGGGTCGGCGGCAGCCTGATCTACCTGGTCGACCGGGCCGCAAATCCCAGCATCTATGACATCGATTTCGTGCCGATCGAGGGCGCGGAGACAGCACCGGCCAACACGGGCGACCTGACCTATGTCGATCATCTGACGCACAATGTTTTCCGTGGCCGTATGGACCTTTGGGCCGGTTTTTACGAGCAGCTCTTCAACTTCCGCGAAATCCGATATTTCGATATCGAGGGTAAGCAGACCGGCCTGCGCAGCCGGGCGATGACCAGTCCGTGCGGCAAGATCCGCATTCCGATCAATGAATCCGCCGACGACAAGTCGCAGATCGCCGAATACCTGGCCGCCTACAAGGGCGAGGGTATACAGCATATCGGCCTGGGCACCGCCGATATCTACGGTGCGGTCGAGGCTCTCAAGGCGCGCGGCATCGCCTTGATGCCACCGCCACCCGACGACTACTACGCGGCCATCGACGAGCGACTGCCCGGACACGGCGAGGATATCGAGCGTATGCGCCGCAGCGGTATCCTGATCGACGGAGCTCCCGTCGACGGCGCCGGCATTCTTCTGCAGATCTTCACGCAAACCGTGATCGGTCCGGTCTTTTTCGAGATCATCCAGCGCAAGGGCGACGAGGGTTTCGGCGAAGGCAATTTCCGCGCCCTGTTCGAGGCCATGGAGCAGGACCAGATCAATCGCGGCGTCCTCGAGGCCTAGGCCGGCGAGAGAAGGCAGAATCCATGAGTCTCACGTCGCAACCTCTCGCTGACGACCACGTTATTGCCCAGGCCTTGGCCGACTACACCGACCGGGACCATGCGGTCTGGCGCGCTCTGTTCGAGCGGCAATCGGCCTTGCTGCCGGGCCGCGCCTGCCAGGAATACCTGGATGGCCTGGCCGGCTTGGGTGTCGCGGCCGATGGCATTCCTGACTTCGAGCGTCTCTCCGATATTCTGGAGCGGACCACCGGCTGGCGCATCGTCGCGGTCCCGGGGTTGGTGCCCGACGATGTGTTTTTCCGTCACCTGGCCGCCCGGCGGTTCCCAGCGACCAACTGGATTCGCCG
>JAJFGI010000113.1 GCA_021776215.1 Kiloniellaceae bacterium
GCCACCACGGAGCCGGTGGAGGCGCTGATGATCGGCGGCCGGACGGTGGTCCTGCACGAGGGCCGGGTGCTGCAAGCCGGGCCCACGGTCGATCTCTATCACATGCCGGCGTCCGTGCGTGTGGGCCAGACCTTCAGCGACCCGCCCATGAATCTCATCGACGGCGCGGTGCAGGGCGGCGAGGCGACGCTCGGGGGGCTTCTGCGGATCCCGCTCAGCGATCACCTGTCGGCCTTGAGCGACGGGCCCTATCGCTTCGGCGTCCGCGCCAATCACCTTTTCCTGAACCGGCAGAGTCCGGTCGATGTGGACTTCAGCGGTTCCGTCGAGCTGGCGGAAATCAGCGGCTCGGAGACGTTTCTGCACGTCGCCTTCGCCGGCGCCTCGTGGGTGGCACAGGAGGAAGGCGTGCACAAGATGGCGCTGGGGACGGAGGTGCGCCTCTATCTGAATCCCGGCAACCTGTTCGCCTTCGCCATGGACGACCGGCTGGCGGCCGCGCCGGCACGCCGTTCCGCGCCCATGGCGGCGCAATAGGAACCCCGGCCATGGCCCGCATCCACCTCAAGAACATCGCCCACTCCTACGAGGACAAGCCGCGCGCCGAGGCCGACTTTGCCCTGCGCGAGATGGACCACGTGTGGCAGGACGGCGGGGCCTATGCCCTGCTCGGCCCGTCCGGTTGCGGCAAGACGACGCTGCTCAATGTCATCTCCGGCCTGATTCAGCCGAGTCGCGGGCAAGTTTTCTTCGACGATCAGGACGTCACCAACCTCTCGACCCAACAGCGCAATATCGCCCAGGTGTTCCAGTTCCCGGTCATCTACGACACCATGACCGTCTTCGACAATCTGGCCTTCCCGTTGCGCAACCGCGGTTTCGACAGCGAGAGCGTGCGCCAGCGGGTGCACGAGATCGCCGAAACCCTGGAGCTGACCGCCGACTTGAACCGCCGGGCGCTGGGCCTGAGCGCCGATGCCAAGCAGAAGATATCGCTTGGCCGCGGCCTGGTGCGCTCGGACGTGGCGGCGATTCTCTTCGACGAGCCGCTGACCGTCATCGATCCGCACCTGAAATGGCAGCTTCGCCGCAAGCTGAAAGAGATCCACGAGCGCTTCAAGCTGACCCTGATCTACGTCACCCACGACCAGAACGAGGCCCTGACCCTGGCCGATCAGGTGGTGGTGATGCACGAGGGCCAGCTGTTGCAGGCCGGCACGCCGCAGGACCTGTTCGAAACACCGCAGCACACCTTCGTCGGCTATTTCATCGGCAGCCCGGGCATGAACTTCATGCCCTGTGCCTTGGAGGGTGACGCCGCCATCGTCGAGGGCCAGCGCATCCCGCTGGGCCAGGCGACCCTGGCCAAGGCCAGCGGCATCGGCGGCGCCCTGGAGATCGGCATCCGGCCGCAGTTCCTGCGCCTGAGCGCCCAGCGCGAGGAGTCGGGCGTGCCGGTCACCATCGCCGCGGTCGAGGATCTGGGCAACTACAAGATCGTGACCACACGCCTCGGCGAACGCAGCCTCAAGGTCAAGCTGCCGGAGGACGAGGCCGTGCCGAGCGAGCACGGCTACCTGCGCTTTCCACGCGAATGGACCCGGCTTTATGCCGATAGCCAATTGGTCGGCTGAGGGGAGGGAATAGGACGATGGAAAAATGGCACGACAATCGGGCCTGGTTCCTGGTCCTGCCGGTCTTTCTGATGGTCGCCATCTCCGCCATCATCCCGCTGATGACGGTGGTCAACTATTCGGTCCAGGACATCTTCGGGCCGGGCCAGCGGGTCTTCGTCGGCATCGAGTGGTTCCGGGAGGTTTTGGGCGATTCGCGCCTGCACGATGCGCTCATCCGGCAGCTCATTTTTTCCGGCCTGGTGCTGCTGATCGAGATCCCCCTGGGCGTTGCCATCGCCCTGGCCATGCCGGCGCGGGGCTGGGGCGTTTCGGTTTCCCTGGTGCTGTTGGCACTACCGCTACTGATCCCGTGGAATGTGATCGGCACCATCTGGATCATTTTCATGCGTCCTGATATCGGGCTGCTCGGCGTCCTGATTAACGGCCTGGGCATACCGTTCGACCACCCAACCGCGCCGCTCGATGCCTGGGTGACCGTGGTCTTGATGGAGGTCTGGCACTGGACACCGCTGGTCGCTCTACTGGCCTATGCGGGGCTACGGGCCATTCCGGATGCGTACTTCCAGGCGGCGCGCATCGACGGTGCCAGCGCTTGGGCCACCTTCCGGTATATCCAGCTACCCAAAATGCGCGGTGTTCTGGTCATTGCCGTCTTACTGCGCTTTATGGATAGCTTCTTGATCTACGCCGAGCCGTTCGTCCTCACCGGGGGCGGGCCGGGGAATTCGACCACCTTCCTGTCGATCTACCTGGTCAAGCTGGCGGTCGGCCAGTTCGACCTGGGGCCGGCGGCGGCCTTCTCCATCATCTATTTCCTGATCGTGCTGCTGTTCTCGTTCGTCTTCTACCAGGCGCTGCAGAGAATCGGCACCGGAGACAAGCCCGGAGACAGGCGATGAGGATTCGCAAAAGCACGGTCGGCCTGATTGTCTACCTGATAGTCGTAATGCTGCCGATCTATTGGATGCTCAACATGTCGCTGCGGTCGAACGCCGACATCACCGGCTTCTTCGCTCTCTATCCGACCCGCCCGACGCTCGACAACTACATCAAAATATTTACCGATGAATCGTGGTACTCGGGATACATCAACTCGATCATCTACGTCAGCATGAACATGACGATGTCGCTGCTGGTCGCCTTGCCGGCCGCCTATGCCTTCTCCCGCTTCCGCTTCCTCGGCGACAAGCACATGTTCTTTTGGCTGCTGACCAACCGCATGGCACCACCGGCGGTTTTCCTGCTGCCGTTCTTCCAGCTCTATTCGACGTTTGGGCTAATCGATACGCACTTCGCCGTGGCGCTGGCACATACCCTGTTCAACGTGCCCCTGGCGGTCTGGATCCTGGAAGGGTTCATGTCCGGCGTGCCGCGCGAGATCGACGAGACGGCGTATATCGACGGGTACAGCTTCCCGCGCTTCTTCATCACCGTCTTCCTGCCGCTGATCCGCGCCGGCATCGGGGTCACCGCCTTCTTCACCTTCATGTTCTCGTGGGTCGAGCTTTTGTTCGCCCGGACCCTGACGACCACGGCGGCAAAACCGATCGCCGCGGTCATGACCCGCACGGTCAGCGCCTCGGGCCTCGATTGGGGGCTACTGGCCGCTGCCGGCGTGCTGACCATCGTGCCCGGCGCTCTGGTGATCTGGTTCGTACGCAACCACATGGCCAAGGGCTTCGCCCTGGGCCGGGTGTGATCAGGGGGATTGGCGCCCATGGGTAGCCTGGAATGGATGGCCTGGACCCTGCCGACCGCGATCTTCTTCGTGACGATCGCGCTGATCCTCACGGGCATGACCGTATGGCAGATCATTTCGCCCGGAACCGAACGGCGCGGTTTTTTGCCCATGGCCACGACCCGCGGCGACCGGCTGTTCATCGGGCTGCTGGGCAGTGCCTTCATTCATCTCGGTTGGATCGGATTGACCGATCTGAGTCTATGGTGGGCCTTGGCGATTTCGGTCGCTTATCTGCTCGCCATGATGCGTTGGGGGTGAGAGTTTTTACGGTGTCGAGACTGAGTGCGACTTTGGGCCCGGTGGGCCCACTCCGCGGCGAGGACCGGCCTCGGCCTTGCCCGGATTCGGCACCGATTGTGGCGGTATGAGGCTGTTACCGAGACCTGAAGGGGAGGATCGAATGTTACACAACGGACGAGAACCGGATACGCGACGACGCCTGTTGACCATGGGCGCCGCCGCAGCTGTGCTCGGGATGTCGGCCGCGTTGCTGGCGACCCCGGCGGCGGCCGATATGGCCGCGGCAGAAAAGTGGGTGAATGACGAGTTCCAGCCTTCGACGCTCAGCAAGGAAGAGCAGATGAAGGAGATGGAATGGTTCATCAAGGCGGCCGAGCCCTTCAAGGGCATGGAGATCAAGGTCGTCTCCGAGACCATTCCGACCCACGAGTACGAATCGAAGGTCCTGACCAAGGCGTTCGAGGAAATCACCGGCATCAAGGTCACCCACGAC
>JAJFGI010000114.1 GCA_021776215.1 Kiloniellaceae bacterium
CGCATGCTCGGCGGCGCCGGGGCCAGCCTGATGTGGATCGTCAGCGAGGCCTGGATCAACCAGACCGTGGACGACCGCAACCGCGGCCGCATGCTGTCGGTCTACAGCATGGCGCTCGCCCTGGGCTATGCCCTTGGCCCCCTGGTCCTGGCGCAGACCGGCAGCGCCGGCTGGCCGCCGTTCCTGGCCGGCGCGGCGATCATGGTGGCCTCGGCCGGCGGGACGCTGATCGCCAGTGGCGCGGCACCGGCCATGGGCGGCACCGCGTCGGCGCGCTTGCTATCTTTCTTCCGCCTGGCGCCGCTGGCGATGATGTGTTGCTTCGTCACCGCCGCCACCGATACCACGCTGGTCGCCCTGCTGCCGCTGTATGGGGCGAGCGTCGGTCTGGCGCCCAGCGAGGCGCTGTATCTGCTTACGGTCATGGGCATCGGGGGCATTGTCTTGCAGTATCCCGTCGGCTGGCTGGCCGACCGCGTGGACCGGCGGCGCCTGACCCTGATTATCGTTCTGCTGATGCTCGCGGGCAGCCTGACCCTGCCCTGGGCGTTGCCGCGGGCGCCCTACAACCTGATCTTCGCCTTCGTCTTCGGCGGGCTGATCGGGGTGCTCTATACGATGGGCAACATCCTCATGGGCGAACGCTTCCGCGGCGCCGACCTGGCGGCCGCCAGCACCTTGTTCGCTGTCATGTGGAATGTGGCAACCCTTGTCGGTCCGCCGGCCGGCGGCCTGGGCATGGACCTGTCGCCCGCTTGGGGTCTGCCGTTGGCAATCACGCTGCTGATCGCGACAGCCCTGCCCTTCGCCATTCCCGCTGCCCTACGCCGCCGCGCCGTCCCACAGGTGGAATGACACGTTGCGACGCGCGGCGAATCCGGCATGGTAGGCAATCTGCCAATCGCGGGAGGCGCCCATGACCCCCATCCGGGACCTGTTCGGCATCGCCGGCTACGTGATCGAGGCGGCGGGCGTGATCGTCATCATCGTCGGAATTGGCCTTTCCGCGATCTGGTTCGCCGGCCGGCTGCGGCAGCTCGGATCGCTGGCGGCGTATCAGCAGTTCCGGCAGAATCTCGCTCGATCGATCCTCTTGGGGCTCGAGTTTCTCATCGCCGGGGATATCATCCGCACCGTCACCGTCGACCAGACGCTGACGGGCGCCGCGGTTCTGGCCCTGATCGTGCTGATCCGCGTGATGCTCAGCCTGACCCTGGAATTCGAGATCGAAGGCCGCTGGCCCTGGCAGCGCGGGTCGGACAAGGCGTGACGAAAATCGGTGCTATCGCTGAGGTAGCGCTTCTGGTGCAACGGCGGCGTCGCGAAGCATGGCTCTACGACTTTAATCCGCACGGACGGCAATAGGCCACCACCTCCAATTCAACGATCAACCCTGGAGTTCCGCTGCAACCGCTTTCTTCACGGCGGGTCGCTCCAGCATGCGACTCCGATGGTCGACCACGCGGGGAACCCGCTTGGGGTCGACGCCGTCCGCCTCCAACCACTGCGCGATCGTGAACAAATAGGGATCTGCGATGGTGTAAGCATCCCCCATCACCCACGGCCCTTTGAGCATATGGCGCTCGATGAGATCGTAAGACGCACCGACCGACTCCGGCACCTTCCGTTGCATGGCGGTGATTGCGGCTGGATCGTCAGCCCATCGATACCCGCGCATCCGGTGCGCATGTGCGACATGAAGGGTTGAACACAGATAGCTATTGAAGGCCTGCACCTCCGCGAACGCGAAGGCATCGTTGAGCGGTGCAAGATGCGCGTTGGGAAAGCTCTGCGCGATGAAGGCAAGCATCGCCGGCGTTTCGGTCAGAATGCCCCGTGGCGTTACCATGGCCGGCACCCTCGCTTTCGGATTGATCGCGAGGTAGTCCGGCTCCTGTTGTTCCGTCTTGCTGAAGTCAATCCGCTTCAACTCATACACCGCGCCGGCATCTTCAAGAGCAATATGCGAAGCCAGCGAGCATGTATGCGGTGCGTAGTACAGTGTGAGCATGACCAGATATCCTGCGCGCCAATGGGGCTCAACGAACACGTTTTATCAGGATGGCGGATCACACCCAAGTCAGCAACGGGTCAAAACCAGTCCTCCGGGGGCGCTCGGAAGACTGTGCCCTTTGGCACGAGACGCCGGCAATTGTTCCTTCGAGCGCACGGACGAGAAAGTGACGCTGAAAGCCGACAACGACTACAAGCTCAAGCAGATGCAGGAACTGCTGCGCGGCCACATGGCGCGGCGCCGATCTGGCAGTCGCCAGCACGTTGTTCGCCGTCATGTGGGATGTGGCGACCTTGGTCGGTCCGCCGGCCGGCGGCTTGGGCATGGACCTTTCGCCCGCTTGGCGCCTGCCGTTGGCAATCACGCTGCTGATCGCGACAGCCCTGCCCGTCGCCATACCCGCGGCCTTGCGCGGCCGAACGGTCGCACCCGTGCGGCCGGAGGTTTAGGCTGCGCATTCGTCGTCGCGAGTCTGGGCGCCATTGTCAGCTATAGAGCCCATACCGGTCACAAATCCATGCAGTTGGGCACCTGCGCTTTTTAGCCATGAGCCGACTTCCCACTCTTCACACAACTTATCCTGTCTTTGATTCGTAACTGGCCACTGATCATGTAGACCCGGACGAATGCAATTTGGTGCGCTAGGATGATCCCCATGCTTCGAATCGGCATTCTATTCGCCATTCTTTCCGCCGTCCTATTCGGCGCGAGCACCCCTTTCGCCAAGCTCCTCCTGGGAACAGTCGATCCCTGGATGATGGCTGGATTGCTCTATTTGGGAGCGGGTGTCGGGCTCGCGGCCGTCCACTTTTCGCGGAAAGGCCTACGGATTCCTGCTGTCGAGGCCCCTCTGCGGCGCGCGGATTTGCCGTGGCTGGCGTTGGTGATTGTGGCAGGTGGTGTTGTTGGGCCGCTGCTGTTGATGTTCGGCCTCGCCCGAACCGATGCGGCGGGCGCCTCGCTCCTGCTCAATCTTGAAGGCCTAGCGACCATGGGCATCGCCTGGGTTGTGTTCCGGGAGAATGTGGACCGTCGCCTGCTGCTAGGTGCGTTCGCTATCCTAGCCGGCGCGGCTTTGCTCGCCTGGCAGGACCAGGCTTCCTTCCAATGGGGTGCCGCCTTGATTGCCGGCGCATGTCTGTTCTGGGGCATCGACAACAATCTAACGCGCAAGCTCTCTTCCGCCGATCCGGTGCAGATTGCCATGATCAAAGGCCTGGTCGCGGGCACGGTCAATCTGCTGCTCGCCATGACGAATGGCGCGAGCCTGCCGGGTGTCGGCATTCTCCTGGCCGTGATATTCGTTGGCTTCCTGGGATATGGCGTGAGCCTCGCTCTCTTCGTGTTGGGCCTGCGCCATCTTGGCGCTGCTCGCACTGGGGCCTATTTCTCGCTGGCGCCGTTCGTTGGTGCGATTCTCGCCGTCGTGATGCTCGGCGAACCACTCTCCATCAAGCTGCTCGTTGCCGGTGGCCTGATGGGGTTGGGCTTATGGCTGCACCTATCGGAACAGCATGAGCACGAACACCGGCATGGCGCGTTGGAGCACGAGCATCGGCACCACCACGACGAACACCATCAGCATGAGCATGATCCGGGCGTGCTTCCGGGGGAGCCACATACGCATTGGCACCGTCATCAGCCGATGATCCATCGGCACCCGCATTACCCAGACTTGCATCACCGGCACAAACACCTGATATCCACTGAACCTTGATCAATATTCCGGGGGCCCGTCAATAATTGCTTGCCGCCCTTGGCAGGCGTCCGGCTTGGGTATCCACTATGTCCGATTCGGGTCAAAATCGGGCCTTCGGGAGCACTCCGACAAACGTCCGCTCCAACACGAGAAGCAGACGTTCAAAGAGACTGCCCACCCAGCAGGCGCGCCTTAAAGAAGTCCAGCGTGCGCCGCCAGGATTCACCGCCGTCCGGT
>JAJFGI010000115.1 GCA_021776215.1 Kiloniellaceae bacterium
TGAAGCCCTTGGTTCGGGGCAAGGAAACGGATCTGATCGAGATCCCGGGAAGCTGGTATCTCGACGATCTGCCGCCGATGATGTTCATCAAGACGGCGCCGAACAGCCACGGATTCGTAAATCCACGCGATATCGAGCAACTGTGGTGTGACCAGTTCGACTGGGTTTACCGGGAAATGGACTATGCGGTGTTCACCATGACGATCCACCCGGACGTATCGGGGCGTCCGCAAGTGCTGATGATGCTCGAGCGAGTCTACAATCACATCATCCGCCACCACGGCGTGAAGTTTCTCACGTTCAATGAAATCGCCGACGATTTCGCGAAGCGGTCGCCGCGCAAGAAACAATCGCCGCGCAAGAAATAGGTGTTGCAGGTGAGAGCCGACTGAAATGTGCAGCCTTTGCGGCTTGCTGGGAGAAGCACACTGGACCGACAGGTCGGCCAGTCCGAAGGCGTTCGGCGGCGGCCAGCGGCCGCCGACACGCCGGCAGGAACGCTTGTATCGGGTGAAGCTGGTCAATGAAGTCCTTGCCTATTTCGCTCTTCGCCTGGACGATTGGCAGGGGCAGTCGTTCGTGCTGCGCAGCCGAACCGGCAAGACCGAAATCGTCGACGATCTCATGGCGGTGTGGTCGGCGGCGGAAACGATGATCGGCCGCAAGCTCGATCCGACGGACCCGTCCCTGGTCGGCTACCTGAAACAGGGCGCGACAAGGCACTGACGCATGCGTGACAACGAAACCCACATCCCGGTCAGCGTGATCACCGGTTTTCTCGGCAGCGGCAAGACGTCGCTGCTTCAGCGCCTTCTCAACACGCCCGAATTCGCCGATACGGCCGTTCTCATCAACGAATTCGGGGAGATCGGCCTGGACCACCATCTGCTCGAGGAGATAGACGAAAATACGCTGCTGCTTCAGAGCGGCTGCATCTGTTGCACGATTCGCGGAGATCTGAAGGACGCCATTCGCGATCTCTACTCCCGCCGCGAGCGGGGCGTCATACCGCCGTTTCGGCGGCTCGTGATCGAAACGACCGGCCTTGCCGATCCCGCCCCAATTCTGGCGACCATAACGTCCGAGCCCGTCATCCGTCATCATTTCCGGCTTGGCAACGTCATCACCACGGTCGACGCCGTCAACGGTGTGCTGCACCTCAGGCGGCAACCGGAATCGGCGAAGCAGGTCGCTGTCGCCGACAGGATCGTCCTGACCAAAACAGACATCGCCGAGGCTTCGGAAGTCGACTTGGTGAAGGCGATGTTGCAGCGCGTGAATCCAACCGCACCCATCATCGAATCGGCCGATACACCCGTCGATCCTGCATTTCTCTTGGCGCACGATCTGCATGACGACACGCACAAACTGAGTGAAGTGAAGCGCTGGCTGCAAGCGGAGAGCAAGGATGACGGTGCGCATCACCACCCGCGCGACGTCAATCGCCACGACGAGCGGATTTCGGCCTTCGCCCTAACCTTCGACGGGGCCCTGGATTGGACCGCCTTCGGCATCTGGCTGACCATGCTGCTGCAAAGCAGGGGCGAAGACGTGCTGCGGGTGAAAGGGATACTCAATGTCGTGGATGTGCCCACGCCGGTCGTTATCCATGGCGTTCAGCACATCGTGCATCCCCCAGTCCATATGAAGAAGTGGCCGGACGACGACAAGCGGTCGCGCATCGTGTTCATCGTCCGGGATATCCCGAAGGAGGAGATCGCCAATTCGCTTTCCGCCTTCAATCGTCTGGCGCGCGATCTCGATCGCAGCCACGACGCGGCATAAAGGCGGAAGTTGTTTCATAACGGGAACAAACTGTCAGGAGTAGAGCTATGACCAG
Source organism: Kiloniellaceae bacterium (assembly GCA_021776215.1). Taxonomy (GTDB): domain Bacteria; phylum Pseudomonadota; class Alphaproteobacteria; order Kiloniellales; family J153; genus JAJFGI01. The sequence goes on from JAJFGI010000115.1 coordinate 1,841, forward strand.
AAAAGTTGACCCCATAACATTGTCGGTCGTTCGTGGCGTGCTGGAGACGACGCAGCGCGAAATGACCGTGGCATTGGAGAAGACGGCTCGGTCCAGCGTGTTCAACCTGGCGCACGACTACTCGAATGCCATTTTCAACCATACGCCCGAGATGATTATGCAGGGGCAGGATATCCCCATCCATCTCGGCTCGCTGATTCCGGCGATGAAATGCGTAGCGGGGTACTTTGGGGACGATATCCACCCCGGCGACGTGATCCTGCATAACGATCCCGCCTACATGGGATCGCACATGATCGACACCTGCATGTACAAGCCGGTCTACTACAAGGGCGAGCACGTTTTCTGGACCGTGTGCAAGGGTCACCTCACCGACATCGGCGGTCCGGTCCCCGCCGGCTACAATCCGGACGCCAAGGAAATTTACGCCGAGGGGCTACGTATCCCGCCGGTGAAGATTTTCGACAAGGGAGAGAAGCGCTACGACGTGATGAATCTTATTCTCACGAACATGCGCGCCCGCCGGGATCAGGAAGGCGACTTCAATGCACAGCTTGGCGCCGTGCAGGTGGGGGAGCGTAACCTAATCGCCCTGCTCGACAAATATGGCGTCGATGTCGTGCGCGACTGTATCGACGAGCTCATGGAGATGGCCGACAGGCAAATGCGGTCGCTGATGCGCAGCGTTCCCGATGGAGCCTACGTCGGAAAGGCGATCGTCGAGGATGCGGGGCACGGCCTCGGGGATATGGAGATCACGGCGACGGTCACGATCAAGGATGACGCGTGCCATATCGATATCGTAAGCCCGCCGCAAGTGCCGTACTTCATCAATTCCTATGAGGGCAATTCGTACTCGGGTGTTTACCTCGGGGTGATGATGTTTGCCCAGTTGCCGCCCCCCTACAACGAGGGGCTCTATCGTTGCGTCAGCGTCGACATGGGGCCGAAGGGCACGCTCTGCAATGCCAAGGAACCGGCGCCTCATATGAACTGCACGACGACGCCGATGGAGACCTTGGCGGATGCCGTGCGTCTCGCTTTCGAACAGGCGGCGCCGGAGCATGTGTCCGCGTCCTGGGGGCATGCCAACGGCTGCAACATCGCCGGCTGGGACACCCGCCACGACGAGGAATACGTGACGATGGTTCTGGCCTCCATCATCTCCGGCGCCGGGGCGACGCCGCATCAGGATGGCTGGCACGCATGCGGACCGGAATGTTGTTTCGGGGCGCTTACGTCGGGCGACATCGAGCTTCTCGAATATTCCTATCCGATCATCATTCACCGCTACGGTCTGATGACCGATTCCGGCGGTGCCGGGAAGTTCCGGGGCGGGTCGGGAACCTGTTGGGAAGTCGAGCCTCTGGACAAGCCGATGACGTTTATCACCTTCGGCGAGGGACGGCGTATCCCGGCGATGGGCGCGGCGGGCGCGACGTCCAAGCTTGTGGAATCCAAGGTGGGCCGCATCGAGATCAGCCGCGGCGGCAAGGTCGAGATCTTGAAGAAGAACAGTATCGAGACCATAGAGCCGGGTGAACGGGCCGCAAACATGAACCCCGGTGGGGGCGGATACGGCGACCCCTTCGAACGACCTGTCGGCAAAGTAGTTTCAGACATCAAGAACCGTCTCGTTTCCGTCGAGGGGGCCCGCGAGGACTACGGCGTCGTCGTCGATCCCGAATCGCTCAAGGTCGATACCGCCGCGACCAGGACGCTGCGCATGCAAGCGGCTGCGGCTGAATAGGGGTGGCGAGCAGGCACCTTGCGATGCCCGGTCGCGCCTCATCCGTAGGAATCAACCCTGAACGTGGGGGTTAGAAGGTTAGCCATGCGTACAAAATACCGATTGGGTGTCGATGCCGGCGGCACGTTCACCGATTTCGTGCTGGCCGATAACACGGGAAATGTCCGGCTCTACAAAGCGCTCTCGACACCGGACGATCCGACCAAGGCGATCGAAAACGGGCTCCGGCTGATCGCCGAAGATCTGGGTGCCAGTCCTCGCGACATCATCTCCGGGTGCGATCTTTGCATCAACGGCACAACGGTTGGCCTCAACGCTCTCATTCAGCACAAGGGTGTAAAAACGGGCCTGATCTGCACGGCGGGCCACGAGGATTCGATCGAGATTCGCCTCGGTCACAAGGAGGACGGATATCGCTACGATGCCGAGTACCCGCCGGCGGTCATGCTGGTGCCGCGATATCTGCGCGCCCCAATTCGCGAGCGCATACTTTCGAACGGCGACATACAAACTGCTCTGCATGAGGAGGACGTGCGGGCGGCGTGCGAGCTCTTCCTCAAGGAGAGTGTCCAGGCTGTCGCAATCTCATTCGTTTGGTCGGTGCTGAATCCGGCTCACGAACGGCGTGCGGCAGAGATTGTGCGAGAGATGATGCCGGATACGTTCCTCACCGTGGGAAGCGAGCTTTATCCTCAGGTTCGTGAATACACCCGGACGTCCACGGCGATCACCAACGCCTACCTTGGGCCCATTCTCAAGAAGTATGTGGCGTCCATCGACCGCTACTTCGCCGATCTCGGCGCAAGATACCCGGTAAGATACTTCCAATCGAACGGCGGTCTTGCGATCGGCCAGGCGATGAGTGACCGGTCGGTCTATGCGATCAACTCGGGCCCGGCCTCGGCACCGCAAGCGGGACTTTACGTCTCGACTCCCTTCGACAAGACGGACGTGATTACCGTCGACATGGGCGGCACGTCGTTCGACATCACGCTCACCAAAGATGGTGTCACCAACCTCAACAAGAACATCGATTTCCTGCGCTACCGCATCGGTGTTCCCATGATTCAGGTTGAAACGCTTGGGGCCGGCGGCGGCTCGATCGGGCGAATAGACGAGATGGGCTTGCTTCAGGTCGGACCGCAGAGTGCGGGCGCTGACCCGGGACCGGCCTGCTATGGTCAGGGCGGTACGGAGCCGACGGTAACCGACGCCAATGTGATACTGGGTTATGTCAATCCCGCGGCGTTGCTCGGCGGACGCATGTCGCTCGACCGGCAAAAAGCGCATGACGCCATCAAGGAACGCATTGCCGACCCGCTCGGCATCTCCGTCGAGCGCGCGGCCTATGGCATGTTTACGATCGTCAACAACAACATGGTGAACGGCATCCGCCGCGTGTCGGTGGAGCGGGGCTATGACCCGCGTGACTTCGTATTGGTCGCGGCGGGCGGGGCCGGGGCCGCGCACATCACGGCGCTGGCCGACGAGATGGGTGTGGACACGGTGCTTGTGCCGAAGCTCGCGTCCGGATTATGCGCCTTCGGTCAGATCATCTCGGACGTAAAGTACAATTATATGGCCTCCACCCCGCTGCGGTTTGAGGGAACGGCGGCCTATGACCGCCTCAATAATCTCTACAAGGAGATCGAGGTTCAGGGGGTACAGCACCTGGAGGCGGATGGCTTCGCGCGCGACCGTATCGACATCACGCGCAGCGTCGACATGCGGTACGTGGGCCAGGTTCATGAATGCACCGTGGAAATCGGAAATTTTGAAATTAATGAGGACACGGTGGACAAGGTGAAGGGTGCCTTTCACAGCCGACATGAGCAGCTCTATACCTATTCCGAGCCTCACAACGCCGTCGAGGTGGTCAATATCGAGAGCACGCTCTATGGCCGTGTCGACAAGCCGAAGCCACCCCGGCTCGGCGGCGGCGGCGATGCGGAGGCTGCCGTCATGTTGCGCCGGCCGATGATTTTTTCCGCCGATGGAGTGGCTATCGAAGGCCCGGTCTACGATGGCGGGAAGCTGGGCGCAGGTGACGAGGTGTCCGGCCCGGCGGTGATTGAGGAAGAGACGACCACCATCGTGATCGAGCCGGGCTGGCGCGCCAAACTCCATGAGAGCGGCTCCTATGTTCTCAAGCGGGACTCCTGAAAGTTCTTACGGGAGGATTAGGTCACGCTGGAGTGCCTCCAGGAGAATGAATGGAAGCGGTCATCAATGTGGTCGTCCCGGTCTTTGGCGTGATCCTGAGTGGATATGGGGCGGGAAGGCTTGGCATCCTGGGGCCGGAAAGTAGCGAGGCGCTCAATCGCTTCGTCTATTATGGGGCTCTGCCGCCGCTTCTTTTCGTCTCGATGGCCAGCGTCGCGCCCGAAGCGATCTTCAACTGGTCCTTTGCCGGCGCCTATCTGGGCGGAATTCTCATCGTTTCCGGGCTGTCGTTCTTCCTGTCGAAATACCTGTTCGGGCATGATCTGCCGTCATTGAGCATCCATGGCATGACGGCGATCTACGGCAATACCGGCTATATGGGCATTCCGCTTTCTCTGGTGGCATTCGGCCCCGAAGCGGTGGTGCCGGCCGCCGTTGCAACGGTGATCAACAGCGCCATCGTCATCGGGGTTGTCACGGCGCTTGTCGAGGTCGGACAAAACAGGGTGCAGGGACTGGCTATCGTGCGCGACGTCCTGCGCGCGCTCGTACGCAACCCTCTTCTCGTGGCCTCGGTGGCGGGGATCTTGATCTCGGTTATCGGTCTGCCGCTGCCCAAGCCGATTGAGACATTTTGCCGAATTCTCGGTGGCGCGGCTGGGCCTGGCGCCCTATTTGCCATCGGTCTGTTTCTTGTCGGCCGGTCGTTCCGCGGGCATGCCGGCGAAGTGGCGGCCATGGTCTTGCTGAAGCTTGTGGCGCAGCCGCTAGCCACATTGGCTCTTGTGATAATCCTTTTTCCCATGACCCCATTGTGGGCCGGCATGGCGATACTTCTGGCCGCCCTGCCCAGCGGCGCCAATGTTTTCGTGATCGCCCTGCGCTATAATACCTATGTCGAGCAATCGTCGGCGGCGATCCTGTTTTCCACGTGTATTTCGGTGGTTTCGGTGGCCTTGGTCCTCGTGTTCATGGGCGGGGGATAAAGGGAAGGCATGGAGCAGCGGAATCGCGGTTATCTGAAAGGGGCCCGGGAATGGTGAAACGGGGCGACAGGCAGAAGCTGGCTTCCCCCAATATCCGGACCGCCGGCAAGCCGGTTCTCCGGGTGCTCGGCACCGGTGTGACCCTTATCGAGCAGATACGGCAGCGCGCCGAGAAAGACCTGGGTATCAGGCTGGAGTTCGAGGTCCTCGACGGCGTCGCGGCGCAGGCAAAGGGGGTGATGCAGCCGGACAGCTACGACCTCTATGATCAGTGGTTTCACAGTGTCGAGTTGCTTTGGCTGTCTGGCGCCATTCAACCCATCGATATCAATCGGGTCGACCTCTGGAACGAGGTCAATACTCTGGTCAAGGAGGGGCGGCTTACGCCGGAAGCCCGCTTGGGCCACGGAGACAATCCGGCGAACCGGCTCTATGTGCATCCCGGACGGGGTCTGGGACCCTCTCCCAACGACAAGATCAGCATGCTCCCCGGCGCACACAACGTGGACAGCTTCGCTTACAATCTGGAAGAGGTTCCCGCTGGGATTCCCTATCAGACGGAAAGCTGGGGCTGGCTGCTGGATAACCGCTGGCGCGGCAAGGTCGCCTTGGTCAACGATCCGGCGATCGGCGTTATCGACGCGGCCCTGGCGGCCGAAGCGCATGGTGTCATGACGTTCAAGGACATCGGAAACATGACTCTGGAGGAAATCGATTGCCTGATCGATATTCTGCTGGAGAAAAAGAAGGCTGGCCATTTCAAGGCGTTCTGGAACTCGTTTGCCGAGGCTGACGAGCTTATGGCGCGGCGCGACGTCGTCATAGAAAGTATGTGGTCGCCAAGTGTGACCCGGCTCAAGGGGCGTGGGATTCCGGTTCGCTATGCGGCCCCGAAAGAAGGGTACAGAGCGTGGCAGGGCGGCATGTGCATTTCGTCGCGCGCCGATGGGCGCACGCTGGATGCCGTGTACGATTATCTCAATTGGTGGATGTCCGGCTGGGCCGGGGCGATGATGGCCCGACAGGGATACTATTTCTCGGTTCCCGAGCGGATCCGCGATCACCTGTCGGATGACGAATGGGCCTACTGGTACATGGGTAAGCAGGCGGCAGGCGATTTACCGGGACCGGATGGCCGGGTCGTCGTGCGCGCCGGCGAGTCCCGGGACGGCGGGTCCTACTGGCAGCGCTTCGCCAACATCGGGGTGTGGAACTCGATCATGGACGAGCACAACTACCTCGTGCGCCGCTGGCAGGAACTGACGTCGGCGAACGGTTCGTCGGGAAGCCGTGTCAAAAGGTGACACCAAGCGGGTGTAGAGATCGTGCCATAAGGTTAATCGTCGGGGGTTGACGTGGAACAGCGACAGACTGGACAGACGGCCGCAGCCGAGGAGTCATTTCCCGAAATCCGTGAGGCGGTGCGGATATTGTGCCGAGCGTTTCCCGGCGAGTACTGGCGCGAACTGGATGCGGCGCGCGCCTATCCCACCGCGTTCGTTCAGGCGCTGACCGAATCGGGCTTTCTCGCGGCACTGATCCCCGACCAGTATGGCGGCAGCGGCCTGAGCCTCTCGGCGGCCGGGGCCATTCTCGAGGAGATCCACCATAGTGGCGGCAACGGCGCGGCCTGCCACGCCCAGATGTACACCATGGGGACGATCTTGCGCCACGGCAGCGCCGAGCAGAAAGCGGCCTATCTGCCGGCGATCGCCAAGGGCGACCTGCGGCTGCAGGCCTTCGGCGTGACTGAACCGACCAGCGGCACCGATACCACCCGCATCCGCACCACGGCGGTGCGCGACGGCGACCATTACGTGGTCAACGGCCAGAAGGTATTTATCTCGCGCACCGAACATTCCGACCTGATGGTGCTGCTGGTGCGCACAACGCCGCGCGAGGCGGCGGCCCGGCGCACGGACGGCATGACGGTGCTGCTCGTCGACCTGCGCGAGGCGCGGGGCAACGGCCTGACCATCCGGCCGATCCGGACCATGATCAACCATGCCACCACCGAGCTGTTCTTCGACGACCTGCGGGTGCCGGTGGCCAACCGCATCGGCGAGGAGGGTAGGGGCTTTCACTATATTCTCGACGGCATGAACGCCGAGCGCATTCTCATCGCCTCCGAATGCATCGGCGATGCGCGCTGGTTCATCGACAAGTCGGTGACCTACGCCAAGGAACGCGAGGTGTTCGGCCGGCCGATCGGGCAGAACCAGGGAGTGCAGTTCCCCATTGCCCGCGTTCATGTGCAAACCCAGGCGGCGGCCCTGATGGTGCAGCAGGCGGCCGCTCTGTTTGAGGCCGGGCAGCCCTGTGGCACCGAGGCAAACATGGCCAAGATGCTGGCTTCGGAGGCATCCTGGGCCGCGGCCGATACCTGCCTGCAGACCCACGGCGGCTATGGTTTCGCCGAGGAATACGACGTTGAGCGCAAGTTCCGCGAAACCCGTCTCTATCAGGTTGCGCCGATCTCGACCAACCTGATCCTCTCGCACGTCGCTACCCATGCCCTCGGCCTGCCGAGGTCGTTCTGATGGCGAAGTCCCCGGACAAG
>JAJFGI010000116.1 GCA_021776215.1 Kiloniellaceae bacterium
AAAGGCATACATCTCGGGGAATTTCTTGCCCGTATCCACATGCAGGAGCGGAAATGGCACATGTCCGAAGAAGGCCTTGCGGGCGAGCCAGACCATCACGTTCGAATCCTTGCCCAACGACCACAGCATGGCCAGCGGCTCAATCCGGCTGTAGGCTTCGCGCAGGATATAGACCGACTGCGCTTCCAGGTCGTCGAGGCGTTCCATGGCCCGGCGAATTACCGTCTTTGCGCGGCCGGAGCAACCGCTTTCGCAATCAGCGCGGCGGTGGCCGCGCCCGGGTCGGCGGCGCCCATCACCGCTCCCATCACCGCTATCCCGGTGGCGCCGGCGTCGAGACAGTCCGCAACGGTTTCCACCGTCACGCCGCCGAGCGCCAGAACCGGCACCGGAAGGCTGGCCGTGACCGCGCGCAGGTTGCCGAGTCCCAGGGCTGGTCCATAGCCCGGCTTGCTGGCGCTGGCAAAGATGGGACTCAAGGTCACATAGTCGGCACCGGCCGCCCCTGCCGCCTGGGCCCCCCGAATATCGTGCGCCGAATAGCCGATCAACGGCCCCGCCCCCAACATCGCCCGCGCGGCGGCCACGTCGCTGCCGTCCGGCAAATGCACGCCCGCCGCCCCAGTCGCCTTGACCGCCGCCACATCGCCGCTGATCATCACCGAGACGCCGAAAGGCCGGGCGATGGCCAGGATGCGTTGCACCAAGGCCAGAGCCGCCGCCGGTGCCAAGTCTTTCTCGCGCACCAGCAGCCAGCGGCCACCGGAGGCGAACACCGACTCCGCCACCTGTTCCAGCGGCTGCCGGGTCTGGTGCCGGTCGCTGATCACCAGGACCGGCGGCTGCGGCAGGGTCACGATCCGATGAGGCCGAGTTGCGGGCTGCTGGGCTCGGCATAGGCGCGCTTGGGGATGCGCCCGGCGCGACGGGCCTCGAAGCCGGCGGCGACCGCCTGGCGCAGCGCCGCCGCCATGCGGACCGGATCGTTGGCCCGGGACACGGCGGAATTGACCAGCACCGCGGCGCAGCCCAGCTCCATGGCCAGTGCCGCATCGGACGCCGTGCCGATGCCCGCGTCGAGGACCACGGGAACCGGGCTGCGGGCACAAATCAGCTCGATATTGTAGGGATTGCAGATGCCCATGCCGGAGCCGATGGGGGAGCCCAAGGGCATCACCGCGGCGCAACCCGCCTCGGCCAGCTTCTGGCAGACAACCGGATCGTCGCTGCAGTACGGCAGCACCGTGAACCCATCGCGGACCAGTTCCGCCGCCGCGTCCACGAGCTGCCCGTTGTCCGGGTAGAGGGTCTCGCGGTCGCCGATCAGCTCCAGCTTGACCCAGGTCGTGCCCAAGGCCTCGCGCGCCAGTTGGGCGGTGAGAACGGCGTCGCGTACGGTGGCGCAGCCGGCCGTATTGGGCAGCAACCGGTAGCGGTCACCGAGCAGATCCACCATGCTCTCGGCGTACCCTTCCAGGCTGATGCGGCGCACCGATACGGTGACAATCTCGGCGCCGCTCGCGGTGACGGCATCGAGCATCACCTGTCGGTTGGGATAGCCGGCGGTGCCCAGCAACAGGCGCGAGCCGAAGCTCTCCCCGGCGATAGTCAGTCGGTCCGTCATGTCCATCCTCCCATCTCCGGCAAGGCTCATCCGCCGGAGAACAGCTTGACCACTTCGACCCGGTCGCCCGGCCGCAAGGTGGTGTTCTGCCAATCCCGCCGCGCCACCACGGCATCGTTGACCGCCACGGCGATGCCGCGCTTTTCGGCGGCGATGCCCGCCTCGCGCAACATGGCGGCCAGGGTCGCCGCCGCCAAGGGCCGTTCTTGCCCGTTGAGCAGGATATTTCCGCCCGTCATTGCCCGCCTCCGCCCGCCGCGACACGTGCCGCTCTGGCCGCAGGCGCGAAGCGCGCGACACTAAACTGGGCCGCGGCGACCGGCATTTCGCCGGTGAGCACATAGCCGGAGACGGCCTCAGCCGTCACCGGCGCCAGCAGGATGCCGTTGCGGTGGTGGCCGGTGGCGAGGACCAGGCCCGCCACCGCCGTGGGACCCAGGATCGGCGCATCGTCCCGGCTGGTCGGGCGGAAGCCGACCCAGGTTTCGGCGATCGGCAATTCCTCGATCCCCGGCAGGACCCGCCAAGCACCGTCCAGCAGGGCCAGCAGACCGCCGGCGGTCAGAGAGTCGTCGAAGCCCTTCTCCTCCACCGTCGCGCCGATCAGCAGGCGACCATCGATCCGCGGCACCAGATACGCCTTGGGTGCCCACAGGACGTGGCTCAGCAGCGGCGCCGCCGGGTCCATTTGCAGGGCGAGCATCTGTCCTTTCACCGGCCGCACCGGCGGCAGCGCCTCGTCCGGCACGCCGCCGATCTCGCGCGACCAGGCGCCGGCGGCGAGCACCACAACATCCGCGTCGATAAAGACGCCGTCGGCCAGGCGCACGCCGCGGGCGCGGCCATCTTCAACGGCGAGAGCCCCGACCGGACAGTGTTCGCGCACCGTGGCGCCGGCCCTCAGCGCGGCTTGCTTGAGAGCGAGCGCCAGCTTGCGATTGTCCACCTGATGGTCGCCGGCGCTGTAGACCGCGGCGGCAATGCCGGCGCGCAGGTGCGGCTCGCGCGCCCGGGCCTCGGCACCGCTCAGCCATTGCAACTCGATGCCCAGGCCCCGTTGAAACTCGTAGGTGGAGCGAAGCTGCTCCACGTCGTCGTGGGTCAGCGCCACCACCAGGGTCCCTTGGTCGCGATAATCGATTGTCAGGCCGGATGCCGCCTCCACGTCGCGGGCGAAATCCGGCCAGGCCGCGAGACTGAGACGGGTGAGTTCCAACAGGCGCTGCTCCCCGGGCTCGGCCTCGGCGCCGGCGGCGAGCATGCCGGCCGCCGCCCAGGTCGCACCGTGCCCCGCCTCGCCGCGCTCAAAGATATCGACCGTGCAGCCGGCCTGCGCCAGCCGCCAACCGATGCCAAGGCCACACACCCCGGCGCCGATGACAACCACATGCCGCCGC
>JAJFGI010000117.1 GCA_021776215.1 Kiloniellaceae bacterium
ACTTCGGCCTCGCCAGGGCTTTCGGAACTGGCGTCCTCGGCACCGGGCGCCGGCCAGATTCGCTGATAGAGCTTGACCGACAGGATGGCCACCGTCGTCGAGACAATGGTGGCAAACAGCGTGGTCGGCAGGATGCCTGCCGGATCGTTCGACCCGGCTGCGGCACGCAGGGCGATGATGCCGGTGGGCAACAGGGTTACGCTGGACGTGTTGATGGCCAGAAACAGGGCCATGGCGTTGGTTGCCGTGCCCTTATGGGTGTTGAGCTTGTCCAGCTCCTGCATGGCGCGGATGCCGAAGGGAGTGGCGGCGTTGCCCAGGCCCAGCACATTGGCCGACATGTTCAGGATCATCGCGCCCATCGCCGGGTGGTCGGCGGGCACCTCGGGAAACAGGCGCACCATCAGCGGCCGCACGGTCCGCGCGATGATGACCAGCAGGCCGCCGGCCTCGGCCACCTTCATCAGCCCCAGGAACAAGGCCATCACGCCGACCAGGCCGATGGCCAGGGTGACCGCGCCGCCGGCCGAGTCGACCATGGCCAGGGACAAGACCTCCATCGGGGTGCTCTCGCCCAGGCCGTCCTCGGTCCAGAAAATCTGCCGGAATCCGGCGATCGCGAAGGCGATGGCCACGATCGCAAAAAAGATGCCGTTCACGAGCGACGATCCCCCGAACCGGACGTTGGAAGGCGAACGCGATATGCGCGGCGACTCGGCCGCCGCGGCAATTCTAAGCCGGGTCCCCGGATTTGTCTTGAAAAGGCTTCCTGGCCGCCGAGTTGGATCTCAATCGGCCCACATGCGCAGCAGGTTCGAGTAGGTCTTGAAGGCGAGGTCGGTTTCCGCGCCATCAGGGTCCAATTTCGCCAATCTCTCGCGCATTTGGAACACCTCGTAGAGCATTTCCCGCTGCGCCGCGTCGCGCACATGACTCTGTGCCCAGGTGACCGCCGCCACGCGCTCGCCACGGGTGACCGGTGCGACCTGATGCAAGGTGGAGGAGGGGTAGACGACCGCCGCGCCGGCCGGCAGCTTGATCTCCTGATCGCCGAACGGGCTGGCCATGACCAATTCGCCGCCGTCGTAGTCGCCCGGGTCCGAGAGGAAGACCGTGAGCGAGACGTCGCTGCGCGCCCGGGCCGTGCTGCCCATGAAGGCATCGTCCACGTGCAGGCCATAGTTCATGCCGACCTCATACCGGCTGATCATGGGCGGGCGAATCGATTTCGGCAGGAACGCCCGCTGAAACGTCTTGCTCCGCTGCAAGGCGGCCTGGACAAGGCTGACGACCTCTTTCGTGGCCGGAGCGGAGCGGTCCATCTGCAGGTTGTTCTTGACCCGCTTGGCCCGGTAGCCGGCGGTCCGGCGCCCGTCGCTGAAGCTGCTGTCGGTGACCGCGGCGCGGATCTTCTTGACCTCGGCCCATTCCAGGATATCGGGTATGCACATCAGCATGCCGCTAGCGCTCCACGCGAATCCAGGCACCGTCCTCGCGCCGGCACGCGGTGCCGGCTCGTTCGGCGGGGGCGCCCGCTGCGACAACCGTTTCCAGAAAATCGCGGCAAAAAAAGCCGGTCTTGATGCGAAATGTGCGCACGGGGGTAACGGACCCTGAATTGCCGGTCGCGTCGTTGCGCCATTCTGCCAGCTCCCGACTGGGGTGGGTTTCGAGACCGTCCTGCAAGGTCAACCGGGCGAACACCGTATCGCCCGCCGCCAGACCGTTGTAGAAGGTGTCGGGTTCCTGCCCATGCGCCGCGGCTGACGCGGCAACCGCCAAGCACAGCCCGACGGCGAAAAAGCGAAAGTCGGCCGCGCGGGGGCCAAGCCCGCTGGTCCGCGTCATTGCCAACCTTTCGAGATAGTATCTGCCTCCTCACTCGGGCTAAGGTCGGGACCAACCTGGTCGACCCCCCCGAACGGCGATGCGCCAGAGGCGCCGGAACCCGAGCCGCTCGACGGACCGGACGACCCCGACTTTCCGGACTTTCCGGAGTTTCCAGATTTGCCACTCTCGCCGGATTCTCCAGATTCACCGCTCTCGCCGGACTCACCGCTCTCGCCACCCTCGCCTTCGCCTTCACCCTCGCCTTCGCCTTCACCCTCGCCTTCGCCTTCACCTTCACCTTCGCCACCACCTTCGCCGCCGCCGTCGCCGCCGCCCTTGTTGTGCACGAGGTAGCCGTCGGCGAAGTACGCATGGTCGCCGTCCAGCAGCAGGTTGAAGAGCAGCATATCAGCGGCGGCCGTGCGGGCGTCCAAGCTCAGCAACGCGACGGGCCGCAGGGCCGGTTCCGACATCGCCAAGGCACCGGCTGTCGGCGCCGCCGCGCACGGTGGGCGAACCTGCAGGCAATCGCCAATCAGAAGGCGGCCAACAGATATACGACTGCCTTCGGCACGTGTCGCCGCCGGGTCGATCGCACGCCAGCCCGCCAATGTGGCGAATGGGTGCTCGGCGGTTACGAAATGCGGGCCGCCATTCAGCGCGTACAGGCGTCGCGTGCCCAGGACCGGCCGCTCGATCCCGATGACGCGATTGACCCGTCCGCTTGGTCCCAGGACCAGATCGCCGACACGGACGTCGCGTATCGGGCGCTCGCGGCCATCGGCCATAAGCACACGTGTGTCGCCCGTGAAGCAGCAGGAGTCGGCCATCGCCGTCTTCACGACAGAGTGCGGTCCCGGAAAATCGACCGATACGGGCGCCGCCGCGAGGCTCAGGGCCAGGACGCTTGTCGTTGCCAACAAATAAAGGCCACGTCGCTTGGTCTGGCCCACCTGCCCAACCCCCAACTCACATGCCTATCGAGGCGTTTTCGGGCCGCCCCGCATGCCCCAGTCTACACTTTTGCGCCGCCCTGTGCAGGGCCACCGGTGACCGGCCGGCGGCGCCAAGAGGCACGCCGCCAGCCGGCCCGGCTGTAAGTTCCGAACGGCCATGGCCGTTCGGGGGTGGCTAGCCGCGACTGTCGTCGCTGGCGCTTTGCGGGCCGGAGTTATCGCTGTCCGAACCGCTTTCGCCGGATTCGGCCGAGTCTCCGCTTTCGCCGGATTCGCCAGAATCCCCGCTCTCGCCGCCGTCGCCTTCGCCTTCGCCGCTCTCGCCGCCTTCGCCGCCGTCGCCCTCACCGTCACCGCCTTCACCACCTTCGCCGCCGTCACCCCCGTCACCCCCGTCGCCGCCATCACCGCCATCACCCCCGCCTTCGCCGCCATCACCCCCGCCTTCGCCGCCTTCACCGCCGTCCGCCCAGGCGGCCTTCAGCGCGGGATTGATCAGATCGAGATCAACGGCCACCGGAATAGCCGCCAAACCGAGGCTGAGTACGCTGGTGGTGGCCAGGAGGAACAGGTTGCGCCGCGTTAGTTTGTCTCGCATTTTTCAAAATTCCTTAGCAGATTGCACCAATCTTGATTGGCCTTGGCGGCGTCGCTGTCCCGCCTTATTGGCCGCGTAGTTAGAGAACACCTGGGGCGGCAATATCTTCCCATTGCCAGGCTTTTCATTTCGTCAACAATGAGATCTTCCCTATCGAGTGGCGAAACGTCGGGAAGAAATCTCGAATTTGCGTGTTATTAGAAATGAAGCCTGGAGTTCGGGTACCTGGCCGGATACCCGGGCAGCGGTTAATGATGGGCGTGTGGGCCCGGGCTTCAGCGAGTAGCGGGGACCTCGGTGGACGATAATATCCGTCGCGAGATGCTGGCCCTGCTGCCACGGCTACGCCGGTTTGCCTATGGGCTCACCGGTTCGATCGACGAAGGAGACGATCTCGTGCAGACCACATGCGAGCGGGCCATTCGCCACATCGATACCTGGCAGCCGGGAACCCGTCTCGATAGCTGGATGTACCGGATCGCCCGTAACACCTTTCTCAATGCGCTGCGGGCCAAGCAGGTGCGTGCCGACCACCTGCAAAGCCTCGATCGCGACGAATTGGGCCGGGTCGATGGGGCGCGTGCCATGGAGGCGCGCCTGACGTTTGCCGCCGTGCGCGACTTCGTCGGCCGACTGCCCGAGGAGCAGCGCAGCATCGTCCTGCTCGTGTGTGTCGATGGTCTGGCCTACAAGGAGGTCGCGGAACTCCTCGATCTTCCCATCGGCACGGTGACCAGCCGGCTGGCCCGCGCGCGCATTGCCCTCAAGGAATTCGCCGACGGTGTCGCCCAGGGCGGCACGGGGAAGGGACGGTGACAATGCGCCTGTCCGACGAGACCCTGATTGCGTACGTGGATGGCGAACTGACGCCGGAGCAAGTCCAGGACGTCGAGGCGCGGATGGCCGCCGACGTCGAGCTCGCGGCGACGGTCGAGGCCCTGCGCGAGGGGGCGTCGGTTCTCCATGCCGCCTTCAACGAGCCGTTGCGCGCGCCCATCCCCGACCGGCTCACCAAGCTGTTCGACGCCAACCCGGCGCCGGCGGCGAAGGCGCCCCTCCGGCGCTGGCTGAGCGGGCCGGTGGCGGTGCCTCTTGCGGCGTCGGTGATGGCCCTGGCCGTTGGCCTGGGCGGCGCCTATGTCTTCGCCGAGTGGCAGGTCGAGCGCAAGATCGCCCGCCTGGAGACCATCCGGGACGCCGACCGGCAGATGCTCGCGGCGACGGTGAACCTGGCGTTGGAGAAGCATGTCAGCGGGAAGCCGGCCACCTGGTTCAACCCGGATAGCGGAAGCAAGGGCACGGTCGAGCCGGTGCGCACGTTCCGCGCCGCCGGCGGGCAATGGTGCCGCGAATATATTCAGACCGCCGATCTGACCGCCGATCCGACCACTGGGTCATTTCAAACCGAGCGGCGCCGCGCCATCGCGTGCCGCAGTCCCGATGGGCAGTGGCAGACCCGTCTCGAGGTAGCCGAGACCAGCTCCTAGCAGCCGGGACACCCGTATAGTTTCGTCAGGCGGTTTCGGTGTGGCGTTTCACCGATTCAACCAAGGGCGCCGCCAGTTAAATCCAGGCGCATGCCGGCGCACCTCCATCGCATCGGCGGATGCTTGACTTGGTCTCTGTCTCCGACGACCTTCTTGCATGCCAATCGGTACAATCTATCAAATTGGGGGATAGGACATGGTTTCTCTCTCGCCGGAGCTGTTCTGGCTGACCCTAACGGCACTGATGACGGCCGTCATC
>JAJFGI010000118.1 GCA_021776215.1 Kiloniellaceae bacterium
ACGGTAAGGACGACTTTGCCGGTGGCCTCGCGGCTGCGCAGCAAGGCCAGGGCCTTGGCGGCGTGCGCCAGATCGGCGCTGTGCGAAACGCGCGGCCTGATCTGACCGCGGCCATACCAGTCGAACAGTTGGGCAAATTCCGCCGCCAGCAAATCCGGCGCCCGCCGGCGGTAGGCCCCCCAGTAAAGCCCCAGCACCGCGAGGTTCTTGACCAAGAGGATATTCGCCGGGATTTTCGGCACCCGGCCGCTGGCAAAGCCGATGAGCAGCAACCGGCCACCCCAGGCGGTGCAGCGCAGCGAGGCATCGAACACATCGCCGCCGACCGGATCGAAGACCACATCGGCGCCGCGCCCATCGGTGATTTCCAGCACCCGCTCGCGGATGTCCTCGTCGATGGTATCGATGGTGTGGTCGGCGCCATGATCCGCGGCCACGCCCAAGCGCTCGGCGCTGCGGGCGGTGGCGATGACCGTGGCCCCCAGTGCCTTGCCGACCTCGACCGCCGCCAAGCCGACGCCGCCGGCGGCGCCGTGCACCAGCAACACCTCGCCAGCCTGCAGGCCGGCGCGCCATGTGAGCGCCCCGTGCGCCGTGCCGTAGGTGATGGGCAGGCCGGCGGCGGTGATGAAATCCATGGACTCGGGGATGGCAAAGACATCGGTTTCGCGGGCGATCAGGCCGGCGGCATAGGCGCCCCAATCGACCACGGCCATAACCCGGTCGCCAGGGGCGACGCGGGTGACGCCGGGGCCGATGGCGGTGACGATCCCTGCCGCCTCGAAGCCGGGGCTGAAGGGAAAGGGCGGCTTCTCCTGGTAGGTGCCGGCGATCATCAAGGCGTCGGCGAAATTGACTCCGGCGACATGCACGGCCACCGCCACCTCGCCGGGGCCCGGCGGCGGCAGGTCGATCTCCGCCAGGGTCAGATCCTCGGGATCGCCGTAGGCGGTGCATAGCATGGCGCGCATGGCGGTGAATCCCGCGTTAGATGGAGCAGTCGGCGCTGCAGCGGACCTCGCCGACGCGGGTGCCGGCGCGATTGTGGAGCGGCTGCGATAACAGCTCCGCATGAGTGTCGTCCAACACGCCGAAGCGGCGGAGGAGGCGGCCCATGAGCACCTCGGCGGCCCGCTGGGCGCCATCATCGACTTTCACGGCGATGCCCAGGCCCAGCTTCGGCAGGGCGCCGCAGTAGACCCCCTCGGCGCCGGTCTTGATCAGCGCGTCGCCGCCGGTGGCGGTCATCACGCGGGTGCAATAGCGGTCCGTGCCGGCGACCATGAAGGGCTCGGCGGCCATGGCGGCACAGATACGCTCGCAGGCTACCTGGCGCGCCTCCGGCTGGTCGCGTGGGTCGGTCAGGCGGGCGAAGGCCAGGGCCAGGTTGCCCAGCGGAACCGCGATCACGGGGATGCCACAGCCGTCGATCCCCCGCGGCGCCGCCCCCAGATCAAGGCCGGTCATGGTCTCCAGGGCGCCGAGCACCCGCTGTTGGACCGGGTGGTGGTATGCGATGTAGCCCTTTGTCGCCACGCCCATGTGGCGGGCCAGGGTGAGAAACCCGGTGTGCTTGCCGGAACAGTTGTTGTGGGCCGGGGTTGCGTCTTGCCGGTCGCGCAACAGGGCCTGCATGGCCGTCTCGTTGGTCGGCAGATGGCTGCCGCACTCCAGATCCGCCACCGTGCAGCCGATGCGCGTCAGCCAGGCGCGAACCGTTTCCACATGGCGGGGCTCGCCGCTGTGGCTGGCGCAGGCCAGCGCGATCTCGGCATTGCTCAGCGCATAGGCATCGGCGGCGCCGCTTTCGATCAGCGGCAGGGCCTGCAACGGCTTGATCGCCGAGCGGGCATAGACCGGCCGCTCGAAATCGCCGCCGCTAAGTACGATACGGCCGTCCGTATCGGCCACGGCGAAGGCGGCCCGGTGCCGGCTTTCCACCATGGCGCCGCGGGTGGCCTCGACAAGCTGCGGGTTGCCGCCGGTCACAGGGGCCGGCGTTTCTTGCTGTGTCGTCGGTGTGTGGTCGTGGGGCATGGGCGGCCAAGGAGTGGCGAGATCGGCGGTCGGGGCGCGGATCAACTTGCCCCGGCGCGGCGTGCTGTGCAAGGTGTCGCGCCATGCGCGGCTATTTCGCCATCGGCGTGGAGCGGATCAGCAAGCCCATGAACATGGGCAGCCTGATGCGCTCGGCGCACGCCTTCGGGGCCAGCTTCTTCTTCGCCGTGGCGCCGGAAGCGGGCATCCGTGAAACACGGCATTCGGATACGGCCGATTCGGGCAAACATCTGCCGTTCTATCTTTACGAGAATATCGGCGAACTGGCCTTGCCGCGCGGTTGCGCCCTGGTCGGGGTCGAGCTGACCGACGACGCGGTTGATTTACCCAGCTTTCATCATCCCAGCGCCGCCGCCTACATCTTCGGGCCGGAACGCGGCAGCCTGTCCGAGGCGGCGCGCAGCCGTTGCGCGCACATGGTCAAGATTCCGACAAAATTTTGCGTCAACGTCGGGGTCGCGGGGGCAATCGTCATGTACGACCGCTTGCTTAGCCGTGGCGGATTTGCGCGGCGGCCGTTGAATCCGCGCGCTGACGGCGAGGCGCTGCCGCCGCACGTGCGCGGGGCCCAGCGGATTCGCCGCCCCCGCCCCGGTGATGCGGAGTCGTCGTGACGCGGCACCGTGGTTCTCGAAGTCGGCAAAGGGCTGGCGGATCGGATTGGCGTGCCTATAATGGCCGCCCAAACACGAGGCAGAAACTTGAAACACTCCCGTCCGACCCTCTTCCAACTCATTTTGGTCCTGTTGTTTACCGCCGTGGCACCCGCCCCGGCGCTGGCCCAGGGTATCGAGCGCCTGGGCGACTTCGGCGACTGGAGCGCGTTCCAATTCACCGAGAACGGCAACAAGGCCTGCTACATGGCCAGCCAGCCGAAGAAGGCGGAAGGCGACTACAAGAAGCGCGGCGATGTATACGCCATCGTCACCCACCGTCCGGGCGAAAAATTGCGCGACGAGGTGAGCATCCTGGCCGGCTATGCGTACAAGGACGGCAGTGCCGCGCAGGTCGCCGTCGGCGATCAGACCTTCGAGCTGTTCACCCAAGGGGATGGCGCCTGGGCCAAGGACAAGAATGCCGATCAGGCCTTGGTCAAGGCCATGATCAAGGGCAGCTCCATGGTGGTCAAAGGGACCTCCTCGCGCGGGACCGAGACGATCGATACCTATTCTCTGACAGGCTTTACCAAGGCCTATGAGGCCATCGGCAAGGCTTGCGGATCCTAGGTTCTCCCCTCGGGGTGCTTGCCTCGGGGCCGCCGGACGCTTATCTCCTTCAGCTATGAGCCAGTCCGCGCATGCCCGGTCATTCGCCCCGCCCGCCGAAACCGGCGGGCGGCGGAACCTGGTCGGCCTCTCGCGGCAGGAGATGGCGGCCGAGATCGCCGGCCTTGGCGAGCCCGCCTTCCGGGCCGGTCAGTTGTGGCACTGGATCTATCACCGAGGCGCCACCGATTTCGCCGCCATGACCACATTGTCCAAGGACTTCCGCGCCCGCTTGGCGGACACCCACGTGCTGTGGCGGCCGCAGGTGGCGACGGCGCAACAGTCCCGGGACGGCACCCGCAAATGGCTGCTGCGCTTGCCCGACGGCCAGGAGATCGAATCCGTTCACATCCCGGAAGAGGACCGCGGCACCCTTTGCGTCTCCAGCCAGGTCGGCTGCACGCTGACCTGCCGGTTCTGCCATACGGGCACCCAGCGCCTGGTGCGCAACCTGTCGGCGGCGGAGATTGTCGGCCAGGTCATGCTCGCCCGCGATGCCCTAGCGGAATGGCCCAGCCCCTCGGAAGGCCGGCAACTGACCAATCTCGTCATGATGGGCATGGGCGAGCCGCTCTATAACTTCGAGAACGTTGCCAAGGCCCTTAGGATCATCATGGATCCGGAAGGCCTGAGCCTGTCGAAGCGCAAGATCACCCTCTCGACCTCCGGCGTGGTGCCCATGATGGCCCGCTGCGGCGAGGAGCTGGGGGTCAACCTGGCGGTCTCGCTGCATGCGGTCACTGATGAGTTGCGCAACGAGCTGGTGCCGCTCAACCGCAAGTACCCGTTGGCCGAATTGCTGGCGGCGTGCCGGGCCTATCCGGGGGTGCACAACGCCCGGCGCATCACCTTCGAATACGTGATGCTCGACGGCGTCAACGACAGTCCGGCGGACGCCCATGCCCTGGTCCGTCTGCTGCGGGATATTCCGGCCAAGGTCAATCTGATCCCGTTCAATTCCTGGCCGGGGGCGCCCTATGTGTGCTCGACTTCGGCGGCCATGGATACCTTCGCCGCCATTCTGATGGAGGCCCATCTGGCCTCCCCCATACGCCAGCCGCGTGGTCAGGACATCATGGCCGCATGCGGCCAATTGAAAAGCGCCAGTCAGCGCCTCTCCCGCACAGCGCGCCCAGGCGGTTCTCTCGCATCGGTGGAAACGGAAAAACCCCTCCCCGCCGGTGTGGCGGGAGAGGGGCTATAGTCGGGCTCGGGTAAAGTCGGATACGGGCGCTTAGTTGCCGCGATAGTGCTGCTGCAGCGCGGCGCCGGTGTCGAGGTAGAACCGCTTGGCACCATTCTCCGAATAGAGGGCGCCCGAGTCGGTGATCCCGATACGGGTCACCTGTTTGGGGGCGCCCCCCTTGGCGCGCTCGGCCGCGTTGTCCTTGGCTTCCTGGGCCACATAGGCCTCGTAGCGCGCATCGGCGGCGTTGCCCGTGGCAAAGGCCGGGCTGGCGAGCACGGCCGGGACGGCCACGGCAAACGCGGCGGCGGCCGGGATGAGGGTCTTGCGAATCGACGTTTTCATAAGTGTCTCCATCAGATCATTCAGTTAAATCGCCGGATCGCGCCACCCTTCCCCTTGGTGGAAGCGCACGGGCGCGCCAATCCATTACCGTTGATATAGCGATACCGGTCGAGGACCGATGTGATGGCCGTCACACTCGGTGCTCTTTGTGACGTTTTCGTCGCCTTCCGGCCCGTCTCCATGGGAAAACGCGCGCTTAATCTTGCCGGCCGGCGGAGATTCCCGGATACTCCGCCCGGATTTTCGAGCCCCACACTCCCTAGCGGCGCGAGCGGTGCATGAGCGAGATCAAGAAAGTCGTGCTCGCCTATTCCGGCGGCCTGGATACCTCGGTCATTCTCAAATGGCTGAAAGAGACCTATGCCTGCGAGGTGGTCACCTTCACCGCCGATCTGGGCCAGGGCGAAGAGCTGGAGCCGGCGCGGCGCAAGGCCGAAATGGCGGGCGTCAAACAGATCTTCATCGAGGATCTGCGCGAGGATTTCGTCCGCGACTACGTCTTCCCCATGTTCCGGGCCAATGCCCTCTATGAGGGGGTCTATCTGCTCGGCACGTCGATCGCCCGGCCGCTGATCGCCAAGCGGCAGATCGAGATCGCCGCCGAAACCGGCGCCGATGCGGTCTGTCACGGGGCCACCGGCAAAGGCAACGACCAGGTGCGCTTCGAGCTGAGCTATTATGCGCTCAAGCCGGACATCAAGGTGATCGCTCCGTGGCGGGAATGGGACCTGACCAGCCGCACCCGCCTGCTCGAATTCGCCGAGAAGCACCAGATCCCCATCGCCAAGGACAAGCGCGGCGAGGCGCCGTTCTCGGTGGATGCCAACCTGTTGCACATCTCCGCCGAGGGCAAGGTGCTGGAGGACCCGTGGGTGGCGCCGGAGGAGTATGTCTTCTCCCGCACGGTGGCCCCCGAGGCGGCGCCGAACGTGCCGACCATGGTCGAGATCGACTTCGAGAAAGGCGATCCGGTCGCCGTCGATGGTGAGAAGTTGAGCCCGGCGGCGCTGCTGACCCGCCTCAACGAGTTGGGCGGGGCGAACGGGATTGGACGTCTGGATCTGGTCGAGAACCGCTTTGTCGGCATGAAAAGCCGCGGCGTCTACGAGACTCCCGGGGGCACCATCCTGCTCTTGGCGCACCGGGCCATGGAGTCGATCACTCTCGACCGGGGTGCCGCGCACCTCAAGGACGAGATGATGCCGCGCTATGCGGAGCTCATCTACAACGGCTTCTGGTTTTCCCCGGAGCGGGAGATGCTGCAGGCCCTTATCGACCGCAGCCAGGAGCGGGTGACCGGGACGGTGCGCCTCAAGCTCTACAAGGGCAATGTCATCGTCGAGGGTCGCCGCTCGCCGCACTCGCTCTATAGCCAGGCGCACGTGACTTTCGAAGAGGATTCAGTCTACGACCAGCGCGACGCGCAAGGATTCATCAAGCTGAATGCCTTGCGCCTGCGCCTGCTCGGCCGTCGCGACGGACGCTAGAGCGGATCATGTTTTCTCGGAACCATTTTGTGGTTTCGACAAAACATGTGAATCCGCTCTACACCATTTAGTTAGAGCAGAGTCGCCGGGTCGATGGATCGCCTTTGGCGATTCCATCCGACCCGGATCTGCTCTAGGCGGGCCACGGGCTCACGCCCAGCGCCCAGGTGTGCAGCTGCAGGATCAGCAGGTAGATCGCCACCGCGGCAAGCAGCCGCCACCACCCGATACCACGCCAATCGAGGCGCGTGCGCCCGGGGAGAATGGCGGCGAAGGGGACCAGGCTGGTGGTCAGCTTGACCGGGCCCCAGGTGGCGCCCAGGGTCTCTTCGCGCCGGTGGTCGATGTGCATCATGCCGCCGATACTCAAGACGACGATCCCGGTCATCACGGTGATGTTCGCCAGATCGCCGCTGACGGTCAGGTGCGTGGCGGCCCACAGCGCCGTGCCCCAGAGGAACGGGTGCCGGGTGATGCTGATGATGCCCGGTGCGGGATTCTCCGGCAGGCCGTAAGCCAGTGTCCGTTCGGCGCCGACCAGGGTCGGGCTGCGCGTGGTGAGCCCGGCGACCACCAGGAAGACGGAAATGGGCATGAGCACGAGCGGGATCCAGGCCATCGCCGCGGGCGGAGTCCACACCGGCACGTTCGGCGCGGCGCGATAGGCCACGATCATCCAAATGAAGGCGCCGGTAATTGCCAGGGAATAGGCCGGCATAAAGCCGGCCTCCCCAAGCACGCGAACCACACGCCGCCGTACAGGGGCGCTGGAGAGCAGGAAATGGCCCCCGACGAAGGCCAGCGTGGCGACAAACAAGGCGTTCAGGGTTCCGCTCATGGAGTTGATTATCGGAGTGTGTCGCGCCGCCGTCCAGCCCGGACGGCCGCCGGTCGCCAGCACCGGCGACTTGAGCTAGTCTCGGTAGCCAGAAAACAGGGCTGGCAAAACCAGAGAGGTGAACGATGGGTGATATGGCCGCCTTTATCCAAGGTTTGCCGAAGGCCGAGTTGCACGTGCACATCGAGGGCACCTTCGAGCCGGCGCTGATGTTCGAGATCGCCGGCCGGCACGGCGTCACCTTGCCCTATGCCTCGGTCGCCGATCTGGCGGCGGCCTATGAGTTTGGCAACCTGCAGGAATTTCTCGATCTCTACTATCAGGGCATGAATGTCCTGATCGCCGAACAGGATTTCTATGACCTGACCTGGGCCTATCTGCAGCGGGCGCGGGCGCAGAATGTCCTGCATACCGAGATTTTCTTCGATCCCCAGGCGCACACGGCCCGGGGCGTGGCTTTCACGACCGTCGTCGATGGTATCAGCCGGGCGCTCGATGACGGGCGCGAAACGCTGGGCATCAGCAGCCGCCTGATCATGTGCTTTCTACGTGATAAGAGCGCGGCGGAAGCCGATGCGGCCCTGGACCAGGCGCTCGACCACAGGGACCGGATCATCGGCGTTGGTCTGGATTCCGCCGAGATCGGTCATCCGCCGGCAAAGTTCCGCGATGTCTTTGCCCGGGCGCGCGCCGCGGGCTTGCGGACCGTCGCCCATGCCGGCGAGGAAGCACCGGCGGACTATGTCTGGCAGGCGCTGGACGATCTGGGTGTCGAGCGCATCGATCACGGCAACAGGGCCCTCGACGACGACGCTCTGGTCGAGCGCCTGGCCCGCGACGGCATCGCGCTCACCATGTGCCCCCTGTCGAACTTGCGCCTGCGGGTGATCGACGATATGCGCCGGCACCCCCTGCGGGCGCTCATGGAGCGCGGCGTGCGGGTGACGATCAACTCCGACGATCCGGCCTATTTCGGCGGCTATGTGAACGAGAACTTCCGGGCCGTGCAGGAGGCGCTGTCGCTGAGCAAGGCGGAGCTTGCCGCCATCGCCCGCACGTCCTTTACCGCGTCGTTTCTCGACCAGGCGGACAAGGACGCGTTCGTGGCGCGGCTCGACGCCCATGCGGCTTCGGCGTGAAGCCCCTCACACTTTGGCCGCGTAATCCGTGCAGCGGTCCGGGGCGGCGCGGATGGGCTAGAATTCGGGCGCGCTTACCCCCGCCTGGCGGCAGGTGGCGGTCACCGTGTTGGCCAGCAGGCAGGCGATGGTCATCGGCCCTACTCCACCCGGGACAGGGGTAATCGCGCCGGCGACGCTCCGCGCCTCGGCCGTCGCGACGTCGCCCACCAGGCGCGTCTTGCCGGCCTCGCCCTCGATGCGGTTGATGCCCACGTCGATGACCGTGGCGCCGGGGCCGATCCAGTCGCCGCGGATCATCTCCGGGCGCCCGACGGCGGCGATCAGGATCTCCGCGCCGCGGCAGACGGCCGGCAAATCCCGGGTCCGGGAATGGGCGATGGTCACCGTGCAGTGCTCGCGCAGCAATAGCTGGGCCATGGGTTTGCCGACAATGTTGGAACGGCCGACCACGACCGCCGGCATGCCGCTCAGATCCCCCAGGTGGTCCTTGAGCAGCATCAGACAGCCGAGCGGCGTGCAGGGGATCAGCGGCGCCGCCGCGCCGCGGCCACCCGTCGCCAGGCGGCCGGCGTTGATCACATGGAAACCGTCCACGTCCTTGGCCGGATCGACGGCGGCGATCACCGCCTGCTCGTCGATCTGCTTGGGCAGCGGCAGTTGCACCAGGATGCCGTTGACCGCCGGGTCGTTGTTGAGCTTGGCAATCAGGGCCATGAGCGCGTCCTGGCCGGTGTCGGCGGACAGCCGGTGCTCGAAAGATGCCATGCCGACCTCTTCGGTCTGCCGCGCCTTGTTACGCACATAGACCTGGCTGGCCGGGTTTTCGCCGACCAGGACCACAGCCAGGCCCGGGGTCAGGCCGTGCGCTTTCTTGATCTCGCCGACCGCGGTGGCGATGCGTCCGCGCAAGGCCGCGGCAAAGGCCTTGCCGTCTATGATTTTCGCATCCGCCATCGTGCATCCCTCATGGTTGGTTGAAAACCGCCGCAGTGTGCCGGCGTCCTACCGGTCCCGCCGTTCCAAAACCGCCGCCGGCGACCGTACATCCGACGTGAATGGTGGCTCAACCGGGTCTAGAGTCCGGCAGTCCGGCGAGCCACGCCTGCAAATGGGCCTGCAAGGCCATGGCATCGCCGGCGACCAGCACGGTCTTGCGGCGGTCGCCATGGCCGGCGACAATCTCGATGGCGCTTTTCGGGATCTTCCAGGTCTTGGCCAAAAGCTTGATCGCCGCCGCGTTGGCTTTGCCGCCTTCGGCCGGGGCGCTGACCCGCAGGGCCAAAACCAATGTGCGGTCGTCCAGCGCCTTGGGCCCGTCGATGCCGGTCCGGCTTGCCCCGGGCTGAACACGTAACGCCACACGCAGACCGGCCGGTGTCGGGGCAAACGGGCCGCTGGCGGCCCCGGGCCCGGACGACATGGTCCCTAGAGGGCCCGCACCAACGCGAGGTGGATGTTGCCGATCACCATCTTCAGGAAGATCAAGGCCAGAATGAGCACGATCGGCGAGATGTCGATACCGCCGAGCATGGGCACGAAGCGGCGGATCCGTTTCAGGGCTGGCTCGGTCAGGCGCCACAGGAACTCGCCGATCATCGAAACGAACTGATTGCGCGTATTGACCACCCCGAAGTGCACCAGCCAGGACAGAATGGCCGAGATGATCACCGCCCAGATGTAGAGATCGATGGCGATCATGAGCACACGCAGGAGAGGATCAAGGATGATCATGGTCTAGCCTATTTCTATCTACCCGGTCAGAACGGCGAATCAGGCGCGAATCGGCGCCGAATCGGGCGATAGCCTAACCGCGCCACCGGCGCGAGACAAGCCGCGCCCTGGGTGCGTCCGAGGGTGCGTCCGGGGGTGCGTCGGGGGCTCCCCCGGCGGCCGCGCGGGGCGCCAGGGCTTGCTTGACAGGGCTGGGGGATGTTCCCATTATCCGCGCGATCCAGGCTCGGGCTGCCGCCCGGACGGGTCGTACGGGGCCGTAGCTCAGTTGGGAGAGCGTCGCGTTCGCAATGCGAAGGTCAGGGGTTCGACTCCCCTCGGCTCCACCATTTCCGCTCAGGCGTTGTCCCGCGCGCGCCGAAATACGACGGGGCTGACACGGGGGATCCGAGCAACGATCCCAACAGCCGTTGGGGCCGCCCATGATCCCGATCCACGATGACAACCCGACCTCGATCCGGCCGCTGGTCACCATCGCGCTGATCGTCGCCTGCACGCTGGTATTCCTGTGGCAGGTCACTCTGCCGGCACAGCAGGCACAGATCGCCGTCTATGCCTTTGGCATGATTCCGGCGGTTCTGTTTGGCGATGCCGAGCTGCCGCCCAGGCTGGCTAAGATTCCGGCGACCCTGTCGCTCATCACTTCGATGTTCTTGCATGGCGGTTGGCTGCACCTGATCGGCAACATGCTCTACCTGTGGATCTTCGGCAACAACATCGAGGACTCCATGGGGCATGGGCGGTTCATCGTCTTCTACCTTCTCTGCGGTATTGCGGCGGCGCTGACCCAGGCGGTGCAGGATCCTGCCTCGGTCGTGCCGATGATCGGCGCTAGCGGGGCCATCGGCGGCGTGCTCGGCGGCTACATTCTGCTTTTCCCACGGGCCCGAATTCTGGTGCTGGTGCCGTTGGGGATCCTCTTTTTCACCATGCGCAGACCGGCGCTTGTGGTGCTCGGCATCTGGTTCGCCTTGCAGTTCCTGCTGTCGACCATGAGCACGGGCGCCCCCGGCGGAGTCGCCACCTGGGCGCACGTTGGCGGCTTTGTCGCCGGGCTGATCCTCATCGGGCCGTTCCGCGACCGGCGCTTTCCGCTGCTCGGCGGGCCGCGGCGCGGGGGTGCCCGCGGGTCTCGGCCGCGCGGGGGCGGCAACTTGCGCGGCCCCTGGGGCTGACCCTCTTAGCGTACGGTTGCTTGCCCGGCGCCGGAAAAATCGTCTGCGGCGTAGCGGTCGGTGCGTTGGACCAAGGGCGCCAGTGCCGGCCCGAGAATCTTGAGGATCTGCGCCGGCAGGGCGCTGGTGAAGTTGTAGTTGGCGGCTTCGGCCCCTTTCACGTGCGCGACGATGGTGCCGAAATAGCGGTCGCCGACGAAGAACACCAGACACGCATTGCGGTTGAGGACGGTCGAGGATACCAGACGGTCGCCGACGAACCGCTTGGCCCGGTGGTCCCCGGTGCCGGTCTTGCCGCCAATGGGGAGGGCCTCGCCGTCGGGGCCTGGGATGGCGCCGCGCGCCCGGCGGCCGGTGCCGTTCTCCACCACATCCAGCAAGGCCGCCTTCAGGGTGACGGCGACCTCCGGCGGAAAAACGCGCTCGCCCGGCGCCGGTGCCGCGGTCAGCTTCACCTCGTACGGCGTGCCGGCGGCGAAATGCAGCTCGTCGAAGCGGACCACCGGCAGGCGCACCCCATCGTTGAGGACCAGACCCATGAGTTCGGCCAGGGCCGAGGGCCGGTCGGCGGAACTGCCAAGCGCCGTGGCCAGCGACGGGACCAGGCTGTCGAACGGATAGCCCGTCTTTTTCCAGATGGCGTGGATCAGCTCGAAGGCCTCTTCCTCGAGGACGATGCGGATGCGGGTGTCCTGCGCCTGCCAGCGCTTGGCGCCAAACAGCCAGGTATAGGCCTCGCGCCGCTGGACCTCGCTCGCGGCGATGACCTCGTCGCCGGTCGCTGCCGGATTGACGTAGAGGAAGCTGGCCAGCCAAAGCTCGAGCGGGTGCAGACGGGCGATGTAGCCGCGATCGGCCAGGGACCAGTTGTCCGCCGAAAAGTCGCTGTAGATCTTGTTGATCGCCGCCTCGCCGATCGCCTGACCCGGGCGCTGTGCTGCGACGAACTTGGCGAACTCCTCGATATTGGCCTTGGGGTTGAGCGAGCGGAAGACAACCGCCAGCGCGTTTGGCCGTTGCCGGGCCCGGCTGGCCGCGATGGCGAGAATCTCGTCGCGCGACTTGCCGCGATAGATGGCGTGAAACTTTCGCAGGAACGTGCTGCCTTCCCGGTCGGCGAACCGCAACAGGTAATCCTCGCGGTCCGGATTCTTGTGGTCGCGCAACAGCGCATCGGTGTTTTCTTGCGCCTCGCGCGTATAAAAGCCGACGATATCGCGCATCAGGCGAATGAACGGCAGGTTGATGGAATTGCGCAAGGCTTCGGCCACGGTGACGATCCGGCCATTGTCCGCCGAATCGAAGTTGGTGAACGTGTGCACCCCGCCACCGGTAAAGAAGCGCTCGTTCGGACTGGCGGAATAACGGCGCTGCATGGCGGCGTCCAGCATCGCCGCCAAGTCCCGGTCGGGGGCGGTGCGCAGATACTCGGCCGCCCAAAGGGTGAGCGTATCGCTGCGTCCCTCGATGGCACCGGCAAGCTGGCCCGGCTCCAGCGCCGCATACCGTTCGTGCAAGGTGGCAACGGCCTGCAGATAGGTCGCCAATGTCCGCAGCTTGGCGGTCGAGCCAAGGTCCAGCTTGACGCCGGTGTTCAGATCGAGAGGCCGGTCCTGGTTGTCGACCCGGACGCGCAGATAGTTGGCGCTCTGGCCGCGTTCGAACAAGGTGACGCTGTACGCCAGTTTCGACGGATCGCCGCGGCCGAGCAGACGTGGGCCGGTCAGGCCCTGTGCCGCGGCGAATTCCGGATCCGACAGGCGTTGCACGATCTCGGAGACCGCTTCCTGCACCGGGCCGTCGACCGTCGAGCGGGCCGTCAGATCGAGCCGATCGAGGCTGTAGAGGCTGGGCTCGTCCAGCAGGGTCAGAATATCGGCACGCAGGGTCCGCTGTATCTTGCTCTTGGTTTCGCTCGCCGGGTCCAGCCGGGCCGCCCCGGAGCTGACCTCGAGGGGCAACGGCAAGGCCGCATCGCGCAGGGACGGGCCGATGATGCCGGCACTGCCAAGCAGGCGCAGATGGGCATCGGTGAGGCGGCGCAGGGCGGCCCGCTCGCCCAGCAGGAAGCCCGACGGCCGGCGCTGCGCGAGCAACAGACTCAGCGCCTGCTTGTAGATCCGCGCCTGCGCCAGCAAGGTGTCGGGCGGCGCCGAGGTGGCCGTGGTTCCGGTATAGCCGGCGGTCAGATACAGGAGATTGTCCAGCGGATCGAGGATCGCGGGAATCTGTCGGAGCAGCCGGTTGGCACTCTGGAAATCCGTGCCGTACCAGGCCTCGAGCCCGTCGCCCAGGCCATTCACTTCGCCGAAGCCGGCCCGCGCCGAAAGCGGGGTCGAGTTCAGATAGTCGATGACGATCTGCCGGCGCCGGGCCAAGGTGTCGGGACCGTCCAGATAGGCGCGCTGGGTGGCGGCCAGCATCTGCCGCAGTTTCTCGCCGGCGCTGCCGGTCTGACCGCCGGGCGAATGGCGGTATTTCTCGATCTGGGTGGCCAGCGTACTGCCGCCTGGCACTTCCGCCTGCTCGTCCCAAATCCTGCGGAACAGGGCATTGGCCACCACCGGCATGCGGCTCCAGTCGATGGCCGGATTGCGCATCGGCCGGGCGTTGAGCAAATCGCGGTCCTCGATGAAAAGCAACGTCCTGACCAGGACCGGCGGTATTTCGGTAAAACTGCCATAGGCGCGGGTCGGATAGCGGGCCTCGAACAGAGGTCTCCGGTCGCGGTCCAGGACCGTCAGGCCGCCCTGCGTCTTTTCGCGGTAGACGGCGAAGCCGCCGCGGGCCACCAGGCGGTCGAGCTCCGGGGACAGGCGCGCCTGCACCGTGACGGCATAGGACCGCTCGCGCAGTTTGGCCACGGCGTTGCCCAGCCGGTCATAGCCCAGGCGCGCGTCATAGGGCCCGTGGCTCGGGTACCGGGCCTCTGGATTGGGGCCGTCCGCCAGCTCGAAAACAAGATTGCGAGCGAAGAACGAAAAGATGTCGGCCTGCAGGGTGGAGGTCTTGAACTCGTACAGCAGTCCAAAACCGCCGCCCACGAGGACCGCGATCAAGATCCGGCTTCCGATGCCCCCCGCCCCATCAGACCAGCGCCTAAATATGCGCCGTCCTGCCAAGTACGGCTCCTGTTTTCCTAACTGCCTTCGCCCCACCAGAGAGTATAGCTCAGCGACCCCTCTCGGAGCATGGCCTATTTCGCCAATACGGTCTGCGCGGAGGAAATATCGGGTACCGTGTCTATTGATACAAGACGTTGATTGAGAAAGTATTTTCGCCGCAACTCTTTACCCTTCATTAACCTTAATGTCCATAAGCTATGAACTTCATGAGGTTCCGGGGGCATGGCTATGGCGGATGACGAGGCGTTCTTGACGGACATTCCCAGGTTTCTGCGCCGGCCCCAGGAACCGACGCCGGAGAACCCCGTGTTCATGGCACCGCGGAGCCCGGCCGCCCCGCCGCCGGCCGATATTCCAGCTGCGGTCCAGGCAGCCGCCGAGGCCCCGGTTCGGCGGCCGGGTTCGCTCTCCACACCGCAGCACCCGGCCCCAGTGCCGTCCGAGCCGGAGGGGCCGGCGGTCGTGAGCCTGAGATCGCGCCGCCCTGCGCCCATGGTGGCGCGCCCGATGCCGTCAGCGGGTGATTTCTTTGCCGAGGCGCGCGGTGACATCGAAACCCTCCTCGCCACCGAGACGCCGGACCTTCCGGACCTTGCGGACGAAGAGGACGATGCGGCCTTTCAGGTCACCTTGCCACGCAGCGTCATCCGGCAGATCCGCATCCTGGCGGCGCAGGAGGGCACCACCCAGCGGGCCATCGTCCTGAAGGCTTTGCGCCTCGCCGGCCTAACGGTTCCGGAAGGCGCCGATATCGATCGCCGCATCCTGGCCGGCAAGCGTCGGCAACAGGCATAAACGGCGGAATTCAAGGCCGTTCGCCGATCGGGTGGTGATAGGCACCGCGGAGGGCTAGTCTGGGCCCATGCGGCGGGTGGGGCCAATTCTCTATTTCCGGGGTCAGACGGACGATCGGTGGCGTTTATCGGCGTTGATCGTCGCGGCGACCGACGATACGCCGGGGCCGCTCCGGGTGGGGCGCGCCGGTTCGGCGGCGCCCATCCTTCTGCACCGCCATCCTGGTGGAAGCCTTTGGCGCTACGACTTTGCGCTGCCCCTGGGCACGGCGGCCTCCACGGCGGAATATGGGATCGGCGGGCAGACCTGGACGGTCGCTCTGCCGGCCCGGGCCGGTGCGCGGCGTCTTGCCTATACCGCGTGCAACGGCACCGTGAACGAAACGCCGCCGGCGCGGAATGAGCTCTGGGTGCAACTTGCCGGCGAGCACCGCAAGCGGCCCTTCCACCTTCTTCTCCAGGGCGGCGACCAACTCTATGCGGACAGCATCTGGCGGGATGTGCCGGCGTTGCGCGCCTGGAAGCGCCTGCCCTGGCGCCGCGCCCACCGCGCGCCCTTCACGCCGGACATGGCGCAAGCCACGGTCGACCACTATTTCAACCGGTATTGCTGGCTATGGGCGCAGCCGGAACTGGCGCCGGTTTTGGCGTCCGTTCCGTCGATCATGATGTGGGACGATCACGACGTTTTCGACGGCTGGGGCAGCTGGCCCGACGAGCGGCAGGCGTGTCCGGTCTTTCAGGGCGTCGGGTCGGTGGCGCGCGAGTATTTCACCCTGTTCCAGCTTGCCGCCAAAGCGGACGATCTGCCGGACAACTTCGCCGATCCACGCGGCGGCCACTTCGGGTGCGCATTCAAGATCGGCGGCATCGGTATCGCCGCGCCCGACCTGCGCTCGGGGCGAACGCGCCGGCGGGTCATGGACGAGAACGGATGGCACGGTTTTCTGGCCGGGCTCGAAGGGTTGCAGGCTTGCCGCTCGGTCCTGATCATGTCGAGTGTCCCTCTGGTCAATGCCGATTTGTCGCCGATCGAGCGACTGATGTGCCTCATTCCGCGCTATCAGCGCGTTCAGGACGATTTGCGCGATCAGTGGCAAAGCATGGCTCACCGCGACGAATGGGCCCGCATGCTTCGCCATCTCGCCGATTTTTCCGCGCGCACCGGCGCCGTGGTGACATCCTTGTCCGGCGAGATTCATCTGGGCGCCTTCGGTGTTGTCGAAAGCGGCGATGGGCAAATTTATCAACTCACCGCCTCGGGCATCGTCAACCCGCCGCCACCGGCCCCGGTGGTCGCTGTTTATGAATGGTTGGGGCGCCGGCCCATTGCCGTGGCGCCGGGCCTGTCGACTCAGTCGCTCAAGATACCCGGCCACAATCGGCGCTTTCTGCGCCGGCGAAACTGGCTCTCCCTCGATCTGACCGGGGATGGCGGGTTGACTGCTGTCTGGCACACGGCGCACGGGGACGCGGGGCGAGTCGACCTGAGCTAAAGCCTACCGCAGGGCCGCCTACCGCAAGATGGCCGTATCCGCTTCGGCCTCGAGGGAGTCGTCGGGCCGGTCGCGCAGGTGGCCGGAGAGCCAGAACTCCACTCTCTTGAAGACAAAGAGGACGCCGTAGGTCATCACCAGATAGAAAATCGCGGCGGTGAGGAAGAGCTTATAGGGCTCGAAGCTGCGGGCGATGATAACCCGCGCAACCCCGGTCAAATCCAGCAAGGCGATGATGGAGACGATGGAGGTGGTCTGCAGCAGAAACACCACTTCATTGGAATAGGCCGGCAAGGCCAGGCGCAAGGCCTTGGGCAGGATGATGCGCCGGTACAAGAGGCCGCGCGACATGCCGCAGGCCCGCGCCGCCTCGATCTCGCCGAAGGGAACGCCCTGAATGGCGCCGCGAAAGATCTCCGCCGTATAGGCGGCGGTGTTCAGGGTCAGGGCCAGGACGGCGCAGAAATAAGCCTCGCGGAAGAAAATCCATAATCCCACGGCCTCCAGGGTGTCGCGGAATTGGCCGCTGCCGTAGTAGATCAGGAAAAGCTGCACGATGAACGGCGTGCCGCGGAAGTAGAAGATATACGCATAGACCGGCAGCCGCACGAACGGGTTGTGCGACAGGCGCAGCAGGGCCAACGGCACGGCAGCCAGAAGACCGATGGCGACGCTGATTGCCGTGATCTGGATGGTCAGCAACGCCCCGTCGAACAGGCGCGGCAGACTATCCCAAATCAGCTCCATAGGATGCCCCTTAGCTCCGCATTCTCTAGCTCCGGCGCACGCCGCGGTTGGCCCAGGCCTCGGCGCGATGCTGCACTGTCATGGAGACGATGGTGATCGCCAGATAGATCAACGACGCGGCGAAGAAGAAGGTGAACGGTTGGCGCACGGCGCGGGCGGCGATGTCGGCGTTGCGCATCAGCTCCGGCAGTTGAATGACCGAGATCAAGGCGGTTGCCTTGATCAACACCATCCACACGTTGCCCAGGCCGGGCAGGGCGAAACGCCACATCTGCGGCAACAGAATCCGCCGGGCCATGAGCATCCGGCTCATGCCGATGGCATAGGCTGCCTCGATCTGGCCGCGCGGCACCGCCTGGTAGGCGCCGCGAAAAACCTCGGTGGCAAAGGCGCCATAGACGAAGCCGATGGTCAGAAACCCGGCGATGAACGAATTGAAATCGACGAAGATATCGGCGCCCATCGTCTCCGCGACATCCTGGATCAGGGTCGGTACGCCGTAATAGACGATGAGGATGAGGATCAGTTCGGGAACCCCGCGAATGACCGTCGTATAGGTCTCGGCGGCCAGGCGCGCGACAGGGACCGAGGAAAGCTTGCCCCACGCCCCGATCAGGCCCAGAAAAAGAGCCACCACCATGGCGCACACGGCAACGGCTAAGGTCAGTTGAACGCCATCCCATAGCATCCAACCGTAGCCCTTCAGATCGAACATTGGCCTCTGTGCACCACCGCGGAACCGGTCATTGGCTGCGCCCCGCCGCCCGCCCCGAAGCCGGGTGCGGGCGGCGTTGCGTGGCTAGGTTCAACCGCCGTAGACGTCGAACTCAAAGTATTTGTCGTTGATCTTCTTGTAGGTGCCGTCGTCGCGAATCTGCTTGATCGCCTTGTTTAGGGCTTCGCGCAGCTCGTCGTCGCCCTTGCGCACGGCGATGCCGGCACCGTCGCCGAACCATTTGGGATCGCTGAAGCCGGGTCCGGTGAAGGCGAAGCCCTTGCCGGTGTCGGTCTTCAGGAAACCCTCATCGAGCGCGACCGAATCGGCAAGCACCAGATCGACGCGGCCGGCGGCCAGATCGGCGTTGGCCTCGTCCTGGGTGGCGTAGGATCGGATCTCGATGACGTCACCGAAATTGTCCCGCAGGAAGTTTTCGTGGATGGTGGCCCGCTGCACGCCCACCGACTTGCCCTTTAGGCCGGCCTTGGAGATCTCGATGTTGGCGCCCGCCTTGGTGACGAATTTGGCCGGCGTGTTGTAGTACCGGTCGGTGAAGTCGACCTTCTGTTTGCGCTCCTCGGTGATCGACATGGAGGCGATGATGGCGTCGAACTTTTTCGCCAGCAGGCCGGGGATGATGCCGTCCCAATCCTGGACCACGAACTCGCAGTCGAACTTGGCCGCGACGCACAAGGCGTTGGCGATATCCACGTCGAAGCCCTGCAACTTGCCGTCGGAATCGATGTAGTTGAAGGGCGGGTAGGCGCCCTCGGTGCCGATGCGAACTTTCTTCATTTGTGCCGAGGCGGCACTCGCCACCAGGGTAATTGCCAACGCCGCGAGGGTCGCGGCAAAGATTTTTCTCAACATGTCTGCACTCCCTTTGGTTGTTGAATCCTAATCTATTCGATGATTGCGGTTTCCCTGCTGCGGCTACAAGTTGCTCGCCAGGAATTGGCGGAAGCGCTCCGATTTTTGCGTGCCGAAGACCTCCTGCGGCGGTCCCTCTTCCTCGACCCGGCCGAGATGGAGGAAGACCACGTGCGACGAGACCTCGCGGGCAAAACCCATCTCGTGGGTCACCACGATCATGGTCCGCCCCTCTTCGGCCAGTTGGCGGATGACCCGCATGACCTCGCCCACCAGCTCCGGATCGAGGGCCGAGGTGGGCTCGTCGAAGAGCAGCACGTCCGGCTCCATGGCCAGGGCCCGGGCGATGGCGGCGCGTTGCTGCTGTCCGCCGGAGAGGTGCGACGGGTAGTAGTCCAGCTTGTCGTCCAGGCCGACCTTGTTGAGCACCGCCTTGGCCCGCTCCAGGGCCTCGGCCTTCGGCACCTTAAGCACATGGATCGGCGCCTCGATGACATTCTGCAGCACCGTCATGTGCGACCACAGGTTGAACTGCTGAAAGACCATGCCCAGACGGGCGCGGATGCGGTCGACCTGGTTCGGATCGGCCGGAATGGTCCGGCCGGCCTTGGTCTTGGTCATGCGGATCAACTCGCCGCCGACGGAGATACGCCCCGAATCCGGTATCTCCAGCAGGTTGATGCAGCGCAGAAACGTACTCTTGCCCGAGCCGCTGGAGCCGAGCATGGCGATGACATCGCCGACCTGGGCGGTCAGCGAGACGCCCTTGAGCACTTCCAGCGCGCCGAAACTCTTATGGACGTCCTCGCAGACGAGGGCCGACTTGAGGGCCGGCTCGGCGGTCAATGGCCTGGTGGCGGCTTCCGCCATGGGCCTGAACTCTCCCTGTGACCTTCTTTTATAACGGTATTTGCAAGGTCTTAGGGGGTCAGGGTAGTGGCCTTTGGCCGGCTTTCAAAGGAAAAAAGCGGTGCTTACTCGGCCCCTAGTTCGCTGGCGGCAGGGCGGCGCGGGCGGCATCGACGGCGGCCCGTTCCGGCGCCTCGGCGGGCAGGTCCTGGACCAGCGCCTCCGCCCGCGACAGCGCCTCGGTCGCGCGCTCCGTCTCGCCCAACACCCCGTAGGCGCGGGCAAGTTGCAGCCAGCCTTCGAGATTGTCGGGCTGTTCCTGCAGACGGCTGGCCAGGCGTTCGACCATGGTGCGGATGAAGGCGGCGCGGTCCTCCTCGCTCATTTCGCTGGCGGCCTGCACGTCCGCCTGGCTGGGGCCTGCGGCCATGGGGGGCGTCTGGGGCGGCGTAACCTCCGCGGCCTCGGGGGGCGGGTCCTCGCCCAGGCTGCTGGCCGCTCGGCGCACCTGGTCGGCGATGAACGGGCGCCAGGGCGCCTCGGCCGGCGCTTGCCGAAGCAGGGTCGTCCACACCTCCATGGCCTCGCGGATCCGGCCGTCCTGGGCCAGGGCCAGGCCGGCGTAATAGCGGGCGCGCGATTCCTCCGGGTCGCGCTCGAGAGCGGCGGCGAAGGCCCGGCGCGCGGCCGGGACAACGGTGCCATCGGCGGCCGCGGTCAGGGCTTCGCCCTGGGCGGCGTGCATCTCCGCCTCGTCGAAGCCGTTCTCGATGGCCTCGCCATAAGCCTGCGCCGCTTCGGTGAAGCGCTGCAATTCGGTGTAGGTGCGGGCCAGCAGTATCCATCCTTCGCGGTCGTCGGGCGTGGTCGCCAGGCGCTCGGCCAGACGCTCGGCCAATTGGGTCATGGCCGGCGCCGCTTGGCTGGCCGCGTCCGCCGTCGTCCGACGCTCGGCGAACGGTTGGCTGGGGGCGCCGGGCACGCCGAAAAACAGATAAGCCCCGACGGCCGCGGCGGGCACGGCGACGGCCAGGGCAATGCCGACGAGCCGGTGGGCTGCGGGCCGTGGCACAGCGGCCTCGGCCGGCATTCCGGGGGCCGGGCCGATAGCCAGCAATCGGCGCTCCACTTCGGTGCGCGCGGCCGCCGCCTGCTCGGCACCGATTTCGCCCCGCGCCAGATCCCGGTCGATCTCGGCCAATTGGTCGCGGTAGACGGCCAAGTCGTAGGCGCCGCGATCAGCCGTGGCGCGCGGTTGGCGCAACAACGGCACCAGCAGCCCGGCGACGACAAGTGCTGTCAGCGCCCCGGCGATAATCCAAAAGATCATCGGCGAGCTGACTCCGGCGTTTCCCCCTCGGCGAGGATCCGCTCGAGCCGTTGCCGCTCGTCGGTGCTCAAGGGGACCGGCGCGGCCTCGTTGTTGCGCCGGCGGCGCACGAAATAGGCGATCACGCCGCCAACACCGAGCAGCACGATCAAGGCCGGACCAAACCACAGCAGGTAAGTCTCCGGCTTGACCGGCGGGTTGAAGAGGACGAAGTCGCCGTAGCGGGCCACCAGAAAGGCCTTCACGTCATCGTCGCTGTCGCCGGCCACCAGTCGCTCGCGGACCAAGATGCGCAAATCGCGGGCCAGATCGGCGTTCGACGAGTCGATGTTCTCGTTCTGGCAGACCAGACAGCGAATTTCCTGCGACAGCTCGCGGGCGCGGGCCTCCAGCACCGGGTCGTCCAGTATCTCGTCCGGCAGCACCGCCCCCGCGGGTGTCAGACCCGCCAGCAAAAGCATGATCGCCAGGACATACGCCCTCATTGTGATAACTCCCGGATCAACGGCCGGATGGTGTCGTCCAACGTCCGTTGATCGATCTGCCCGAGTTGCCGATAGCGGATGCGCCCGTTGCGGTCGATGATGAAGGTCTCGGGCAGCCCATAAACGCCCCAGTCGATGCCGACCCGCCCGGTGGTATCGGCGCCGATGCGACCATAGGGGTTGCCCAACTCGGCCAGCCAGGCGCGCGCCTCCTCCGGCTTGTTCTTGTAGTTGATGCCGAACAGGCGAACCTTGTCCTGCGTCGCCAGCTCGATCAGGAAGCGATGCTCGAGCCGGCAGGGCACACACCAGGAGGCGAAGAAATTCACCAGGGTCACCTCGCCGGTGCGCAGATCGGCGGCGCTCAGGCCCGGGCCGTCCATGCCGTCGATGGGGGATAGGGCGAACTCGGGCACCGGCTGATCGATCATCACCGAGGGAAGATCGCGCGGGTTGCGCTCGGGGTTGAGGCCCCAGAGGAAATACGCGGCGATAACGCCGAAGACTACGACGGGCGTCAGGTAGGCTAACCGCCGGCCGACGGCGATGCTGGCTGCCACGGACCGATCCCTTTCTAGGCCCGCGCGGCGGCGGCGCGCGCCGGCGCCTTGGCGCGGCGGGACGGCGCGCCCAGACGCAGCCGCCGATCGCTCAGGGAGACGGCGCCGCCGAAGATCATGAGCAAGGCCCCGGCCCAGATCCACGGCACCATGGGTTCGTGAAAGATGCGCACGGTCCAGCCGCCGGCGTCATCCGGGTCGCCGATGACAACATAGAGATCGGCGAGACCGGTGGTGTGGATGCCGGCCTCGGTGGTCGGCATTTGTTGCACGGGATAGAGGCGCTTCTCCGGGCTGAGTTGGGCCACGTCGCGATCGCCGCGGCTGACCGTGACTTGCCCCATGTTGCTCGTGTAGTTCGGGCCTTGTACCTGATCCACCCGGTCCAGCCGGTAGGTGTAGCCGGCAAGATCGACGCTGTCGCCCGGTTGCATGGTCTGCACCGATTCGACTTTCCAGCTCGCCGCCGCGGTCATGCCCGCCATGGCAATCGCCAGACCGGCGTGCGCCAGAGTCATACCGTGCGCCGAGCGGGGCAGACCGCGGGCCCGGCGCAGGCTGTCGCCTAGCGGCGCGCGGAAGAGCTTGATGCGATCCGCCCATTCGGCCAGCGTGCCGACGAGCAACCATGCCGCCAGGCCCATGGCCAGCACCGCCAACACCGGCCCGCCTTCCAAGGCAACGGCGCCCAGGGCGGCCAGCACGGCGGCGGCGAAGGCCAGCTTCAGGCGGCCGAGCACGCCGGCCAGATCGGCCCGCTTCCAGGCCAGGAACGGCCCGATCGCCATGACCGCGATGAGCGGCACCATGATCGGTATGAAAGTCTTGTTGTAGAATGGCGGCCCGACGGAAATCTTGTCGCCGGTCGCGGCTTCCAGAAACAGCGGATAGAGGGTGCCGAGAAAGACCGTGCCGCAGGCGGCCACCAGAAGCAGGTTGTTCAGCACCAGCGCGCCTTCGCGGCTGACCGGCGCGAACATCCCCCCGGCCTGCAGCGCTGGGCCGCGCAACGCAAAGAGGATCAGCGAGCCGCCGATGCTCACGCAAAGGAGCAGCAGAATAAACAGGCCGCGCTCCGGATCCGTGGCGAAGGCA
Source organism: Kiloniellaceae bacterium (assembly GCA_021776215.1). GTDB lineage: Bacteria > Pseudomonadota > Alphaproteobacteria > Kiloniellales > J153 > JAJFGI01. Next base: position 23,297 of record JAJFGI010000118.1, read on the forward strand.
TGGACCGA
>JAJFGI010000119.1 GCA_021776215.1 Kiloniellaceae bacterium
TCTGGAAGGTGTGCTCGATGACTTCGGCGTGCGCGGCGAGATCGTCAAGGTGCGCCCCGGCCCGGTGGTCACCCGCTACGAGCTAGAGCCGGCACCGGGCACCAAGACCAGCCGTGTGGTCGGTCTGGCCGACGATATCGCCCGCTCCATGAGCGCGGTTTCGGTGCGCGTCGCGGTAGTGCCGGGCTCGAGTGCCATCGGCATCGAGTTGCCGAATGCCAAGCGCGAAACGGTTTTCTTGCGCGAACTGCTGGCCTCGCGCGCCTACGAGAAAAACACCGGCAAGCTGCCGCTCATCTTGGGCAAGGATATCTGCGGCGCGCCGATGATCGTCGAGTTGGCGCGCATGCCGCATTTGCTAATTGCCGGCACCACCGGCTCCGGCAAATCGGTGGGTGTAAATTCCATGATCTTGTCGTTGCTGCACCGGCTGGGTCCGAACAAGTGCAAATTCATCCTCATCGATCCGAAGATGCTGGAACTTTCCGTCTATGACGGCATCCCGCATCTGTTGTCGCCGGTGGTCACCGAACCGAAGAAGGCGATCGTCGCCCTGAAATGGACCGTGCGCGAGATGGAGGAACGCTACCGTTCCATGTCGCGCCTGGGGGTGCGTAACATCGAGGGCTACAACACACGTATCGAGGAGGCGCTGCGCCGGGGCGAGGTCCTGACCCGGCGGGTGCAGACCGGGTTCGATCCGGATACCGGCCAGCCGGTGCATGAGGAGCAGCCCTTCGATCTGGAGCCGCTGCCCTTCATCGTGGTGGTGGTCGACGAGATGGCCGATCTCATGCTGGTCGCCGGCAAGGACATCGAGATGGCCGTGCAACGGCTGGCGCAGATGGCGCGGGCCGCCGGGATACATTTGATCATGGCCACCCAGCGACCGTCGGTGGACGTCATCACCGGCACCATCAAGGCCAACTTCCCGACCCGAATCAGCTTTCATGTGACCTCGAAGATCGACAGCCGCACCATCCTGGGCGAGCAGGGCGGCGAGCAACTGCTGGGCCAGGGCGACATGCTCTACATGGCCCAGGGGGGGCGTATCTCGCGCGTTCACGGGCCGCTGGTCACCGATCAGGAGGTCGAAGATGTTGTTGCCTTCTTGAAACAGCAGGGTGAGCCTTCCTATATCGAGGCTGTCACCGAGGAAGACGATGCGGGCATCGACGCCTTCCTCGGCGGCGAGGGCGGCGACGAGTTGTACGACAAGGCCGTCGCCCTGGTTTTCCAGCACCGCAAGGCATCGACCAGCTTCGTCCAGCGCCACCTGCAGATCGGCTATAACCGGGCGGCGCGCATCGTCGAGCGGATGGAGGCGGAAGGTGTGGTCAGCTCGGCCAACCACGTGGGCAAACGCGAGGTTCTGGTGCCCGGGTCGGCAGACGCTTAAGAGGACAGGTCAGGCTTATGATCCGAACCATTGCCGCCGCAGCCCTGGCAGCCGTCGTGGCCCTGAGCGCCGGCGGCCCGAGCAAGGCGGCCACCGGTTTGGCGGCGCTGTCGCCCGACGACGCGGCGGCGGTTCACCGCGCCGTCCGCTATCTCAATGATCTATCGACCTTGCGCGCCCGGTTCGTGCAGGTATCCTCGAACGGCACCTATGCCGAAGGCGAAGTGATTGTCGAACGGCCGGGGCGCCTGCGGTTCGAATACGATCCGCCGAGCCCGGTGCTGCTTATCGCCGACGGCCTGACCCTGCTTTTTTACGACCGCGAGCTGAAGCAGGCGAGCTTCCTGCCGTTGTGGGAAACGCCGCTGTGGTTCTTGATCCGCAAGGATGTGCAGCTATCCGATGACGTCCAGGTTACCGCGGTCGAGCGGGGGCAAGGCGTCCTGAAAGTGACCTTGCGCAACAAGGAGTCGGCGGATGCCGGCACCATGACCCTGGTCTTCAACGATGCCCCCATGAGCCTGCGCAAGTGGGAGCTCGTGGACGCCCAGGGCATTTCCACCCAGGTCTCCCTGGTCAACCCGGAGTTCGGCGTTCCCGTTGATTCCGCCGCCTTCGACTACGACGATTTGGAAATTCAGAGCGGCACCCAGCCGCAGGGCCGCTAGCCCGGCTGCATCGCCTCACTGGCTCTGGCTTGCGCCCTCGAACCGCAAGCGCCACCAGGCATCCAGGCAATCGTACGGTCCCGGTTCGGCGATCCCGCGAACGAGAAAGGCGGCGCGCACACGCGCCTCCTCAGCGACCGGCGGCAGGCCCGATTGGCCGGCCGCGTCGTGCACCAGCCAGACGCACGGATCCAGGCTATCGTAGCGCACATAGGTTGCCACGCTGGCGGCGGCCGCCAGGCCGATGATCAAAAACAGATACTTCACGCGCTGCTATTCCCCGATACGGCCGCGGCCCGGCGACGGGCTGTAAACGGACGGATGAAGAGGCGCAGAAACGGTTGTTCCTGCATGCCTTCCACACCGATAGGCATGGTCAGGGTACGCGGGTTCGGGCTGCGCGTGCCGAACAAAGGATCCCAGAAACTAAAGATCGTCCCGTAGTTGGCGTCCGTATCCCGGCGCCGGGCATGATGGTGCACCCAGTGGATGGACGGGGTGATGATCACGGTCGCCAGGGCGCGCTCCACCTTCGGCGGCACCGCCAAGTTCGAATGATGGAACACGGTGCCCACGAGGATCACCGTCTCGAAGACGAGAACAGAGGTGATCGGCAGGTCGAAAATCATGATCAGTCCAGCGCGCACCAAGGCCGAAAGGATCACCTCGCCGAAGTGAAAGCGCAGCGCCGAGCTCGCATCCAGAAACCGGTCCAGATGGTGCACCTCGTGAAACCGCCAGAGTATCGGAATCTCGTGGTTGGCCCGGTGCCACCAGAAGATCAGGAAATCGAGCAGCACGATATCCAGGGCAAGACCCAGGACACCACTCCACCAATCCGGCCGCCAACCGATGGTATGCCCCGCCGCCCACACGGAGACCGGCAAGACGATGAGCGGATACAGGCCGACGTTGGCCAGCCACAGGCCGAGATTGCGGCCCAGGCGGTGCCAGCGGCCGGATGGGCCAGGGGTCCCCGGGTCGGGCTCGCGAGCGGCCGGGACCAGGCGCTCGGCCACCAGGATGAGCGCCAGCCACGCCAGTCCGGCGGCGCCTTTCCATGGCAGCAGCGATTGCACGACGTCGTTCATGGCCCGAGATATGGCTGGCGGCGGCGGCCGTGGCAAGAACGATCGCGCCCTTGCGCCCCGCCTTGCGTCATCCTAGCTTTGTCCAATGACCGCGATCCCCGCCATGTCCTTGGGCCCTAAACCGTTTATAGGCCTGCCGGCGTGCAGCCGCACCATCGATGGCATGCCTTACCATACGGTCGGCGACAAGTACCTGCGCGCCGTGGCCGAGGCGGCCGACGGCATTCCGCTGGTCATTCCGGCCTTTGGCGATCTGCTCGAGCTGCCCGACCTGATCTCCCGCCTGGATGGCCTGCTGTTGACCGGCAGCCCGTCGAATGTGCATCCAAGCCATTACGGCGCGCCGGCCCATCCGGACGCCGAGCCCCATGATCCGCACCGGGACGCCACCACGCTGCCTCTGATCCGCGCGGCCCTCGACGAGGGTCTGCCCCTGTTGGCCATCTGCCGCGGCATGCAGGAGCTGAATGTCGCCCTAGGCGGAACCCTGCATGCCCGGGTGCACGAATTGCCCGGACGCGACGACCACCGGCGGCCGCAACACGAGGATTTGAACGTGCAGTACGGGCCCCGGCACGAGGTGACGCTTAGCGCCGGTGGCGCCATGGCTCGTCTGGCCGGCCGCGAGACGCTGATGGTCAACTCCCTGCACTGGCAGGCCATCGACCGGATTGCGCCGACCCTGACCGTCGAAGCGGTCGCGACGGACGGCACGATAGAAGCGGTTGCCGTGCGGAACGCCCCTGCCTTTGCCATTGGTGTGCAGTGGCATCCGGAATATAGGGCGCTCGAAGATGCCTTCTCGACCCGCCTGTTCGCCGCCTTCGGCGCGGCGGCGCGGGCGCGGGCGGCCAGCCGCAGCCAGCCGCTCGATAAGGCTGCCGCCCCGGCCAGTATTGCAACCTGAGAAATTGACACTAAATTTACAGACAGGAGCCGGTACCGCTAACGCGACCGGCCGATAAGCGGAAGGACACTGTCCCCTGCCTTCCTTCCGCTGCTCTACGGAGCACGGAACGCCCGGATCCCCCCCGACCGGGCGTTCCCATTTCCGGGGTCTA
>JAJFGI010000120.1 GCA_021776215.1 Kiloniellaceae bacterium
GGCGTGCGCCAGGACATCGACGATGGCATTGCCGATGCCGACCACATCGAGAGGGCTTGCGGCCATGGGTGGGTTCCGTCCTCGGTTCTTTAGCGGCCAGGCCGCGTTCGTCGCGAAAGCGGCGCGACCCTAAGGCCCCCGGGCCCCGCCGGCAAGCCCGCAGAAAAGGGGGAACGGGCCGCCCCTTGCTCCGTTCAGCCGGCCGGGCTAGACAAGCGTGCCATGATCTCCGCTCTCAATCTTGCGTTTCGCCAGCTCGGCGATCCGGCGTTTCGCCGCGTCTTCACCCTCTCCGTTGCCGCCGCGCTGGTGGTTTTTCTCGTTCTGTGGGCCGCCGCCTGGTGGGGGCTTGCGTGGGGCGGCGAGGCGATGAGCCAGTGGCTGCTGGAGAAGGGCTCGGGCGGTTTCTGGAGCGGCGTCTTCGCGTGGCTTTTCGGCGCCGCCGGTATTTTCGGCATCCTGATCGCCAGCTTTTTCCTGTTTCCCGCGGTGATGGTCCTGGCCATGTCGTTCCTGCTCGAGGACGTGGCGGCGGCGGTGGAGCGGCGGCACTATCCGGATCTGCCGCCGGCGCGGGCACAACCGATTGGCGAAGCGATCGTCGGCGCCCTCGCCTTTGCCGGCGTGACCGTGGCTCTCAATGTGCTGTTCCTGCCCGTCTATCTGCTGCTGATGTTCGTGCCGCCGTTCAATCTCTTTGTCTTCTATCTGCTCAACGGCTATCTTCTCGGCCGGGAGTATTTCGAGCTCGTGGCCGTGCGGCGCTTGGATGCGGCCGGGGCCAAACAGATGCGGCGTGGCCATCGCGGACGCATTCTGCTGGCGGGAGCGGTGATCGCCTTTCTGTTGACACTTCCGCTCCTCAACCTGCTGATGCCGATCGTCGCCACGGGTTTCATGGTCCATGTGTTCGAGGATCTGCGGCGGGCCGGTGGTTCAGCTACCGCACCGGCGGAAACCAGATAACGACGCCCATGCCGCCGCACATAACGCGCGGAGCCGCGTCAGAGGGGGAGGAATCATGATTTTCGGCAAACGTCCGCCACGCGCTGTCCGGCGCCACCTGGAGGCCGACGCCGCGCCCACGGTCGTCAAGCCCAGCGACGACGAGACCGGCCCGGTGGTCATTCGCACGCCGCCCATGAAGCCTTTCGTCCGCACCGCCGCCCCAGCGACCTTGGCCCCCAGGCCGACGGCCAAAGCGAAGCCGGTGGCCGCCCCGCCGGCACCCGCCAAGACGCCACCGCCCCCGGCCAAGGTCATCGCCCGGCCCGCGCCGCGCGGCGGCGCGCCGGAGTCCCGCCAAATCCCGGACCATACCCTGGTGGTCGGCCGCGACATCCGCCTGACCGGCGAGATCAGCGCCTGCCGGCGCCTGGTCATCGAGGGCAGCGTCGAAGCCGAGCTGACCGATACGCACACCTTGGAGATTGCCGATACCGGCCGTTTCCGCGGCAGTGCCGCCGTCGGCGAGTGCGTGGTCAGCGGGTCCTTCGACGGCGATCTCACGGTCAGCGGCCTGCTTGCGGTGCGTGCCGGCGGGCGCGTCGGCGGCGCCATCCGCTACGCCGAGATCGAAGTGGAGCGCGGCGGCCGCATCACCGGCCGCACCGACATACAGGGACCTCAGGAAGTGCGCGACGCGACCCGCCCGGCGGACTCGCGCCCGACCGACTCCCGGCCGAACGGCGGGTCCGGGTTGCGGCCGACCTGACCGCTCGTGACCGGATCACAGCGCCTCACGCCGTTTCGCGGACATGCCCGCGGATGGGCAGCCGCCCTTCTCCTTGCGCTGGCCGCCTGCCAGGCGCCGGGGCCAGCCGTCACCGCGGCCCCGGCCGTGCCCCCCGTTCCCGACGCCCCAGCGCCCGCCGCGACCGATCCGGCGATCGCCGCCCTGCCGCCCGAACCGCTCATCGATGACAATCCGCAACGGCTCATGGGCATCGGCCCGGGCGCGTTGGGCGCCATCCTCGGCACGCCGGAGCTGGTCCGGCGCGAGGCCCCGGCCGAGATCTGGCAGTACCGCAACAGCAATTGCGTCCTCGATGTCTTCCTCTACGATACCGCCGGCCGCCGCGAGGTCACCTATATCGAGGCACGCGACGGCGCCGCGCAACGGATCGAGGCCCGCGCCTGCCTGAACGAGCTGCTGCGCGCCCGCCTGGATCGACCGCTAAGCTAGGGCCGACTCGCCCTATTTAGCGCCGCGCCCGCCAACCTTCTTGGCCGGCGCCTCCAGGGTCGTCTTGCCCTTGAAAGCACAGAGATCGCGGATGACGCAGGCCGGGCAATCGGGCTTGCGCGCCCTGCACACATAACGGCCGTGCAGAATCAGCCAGTGATGCGCGTGCAGCTTGCGCGCCGCCGGCACCACCTTCTCCAGGGCCTGCTCCACCGCCAGCGGCGTCTTGCCCGGTGCCAGGCCGGTGCGGTTGGCGACCCGGAAGATGTGCGTATCGACGGCAATGGTCGGCTCGCCGAAGGCGACGTTCAAGACCACGTTGGCGGTCTTGCGTCCGACCCCGGGGAGGGCCTCGAGCGCGGCACGCTCGCGCGGCACCTCGCCGCCGTGCCGGTCGATCAGCATCTGCGACAGGGCGATGATGTTCTTGGCCTTGGCATTGAACAGGCCGATGGTCTTGATATGCGCCTTCAGGCGTGCCTCCCCGAGGGCCAGCATTTTCGCCGGCGTGTCGGCAATCCTGAAGAGGGCGGGTGTGGCCTTGTTCACCCCCGCATCGGTGGCCTGCGCCGAGAGCACGACCGCAACCAGCAGCGTGTACGGGGTGTAGTACTCCAGCTCGCTCTTCGGCTCCGGCAAGGCGGCGGCGAGTCTGTCGAACAGGGTGACGACATCGGCCTTTTTCATGGCCGCCACTCTAGCGGCGTTTGCGACGCCCGGCCAAGGCTTTGCCAGCGCGCCACGGACCGGTTTATGATCCGACCCCATGGCCGACCCGAATACCGACGCGCACCCGCGCGAGCCGCTCTATTTCGATGCCCGGCTGACCCCGCATCGCAGCTTGAGCCAGCGCGGATTCCTTGTTCTCATGATCGCGGTCTGCGCCGTCAGCTTCGCCGCCGGCCTCGCCTTCTATCTGGCCGGTGCCTGGCCGGTTGTCGGTTTCCTCGGTCTCGACGTGGCCCTGATTTACATCGCCTTCCGCATCAGCTACCGGCGCGCGCGGGCGTATGAGACCTTGCGCCTCTCCCGCAACAATCTGTTGGTCGAGCACGTGAATCACTGGGGCGAGAAGCGGACCTGGCGCTTCCAGCCCTATTGGCTGCAGGTGCTCCTGGAGGAGGAGGCGGCCGGCGATAGCCGATTGGTCCTGCGCTCGCACGGGCAGAGCCTGGAGATCGCCGTCTTCCTGCCGCCCGCCGAGCGATCCCAATTGGCGCGCACCTTGCGCGCCGCCCTCGCGCAGGTGCGAACCGCCTGTGCGCCGTGCCGGCCGTGCGCCCCGACGTCGGCGTGAGGATATCCGGCTCTGTCGCACGCTGATGCCCATCAGTCTCGAAACGGAACGGCTGCGCCTTTACCCGCCCAGGATCGCGGATCTGGAGGCGCGCCTGGCCATGGACCGCGATCCCGACGTCATGCGCTTTCTTCTCCGCGCCACCCCCGAGGATATTGACCCGCATCGCGCCGACATACGGCGGAAGATTTTGGCGCTGGCGAGTCCGGCCCACGTGTTCTGGCATGTCGAAGAAAAAGACGCCCCCGGTTTCATCGGCTGCTGTGGCGTTTTCCCCTTGGAGGACAGCGGAATGATCGAAATCGGCTATCGCTTCGTTCGCAGGGTATGGGGGCGCGGCTTTGCGACGGAGGCAGCCGTCGCCGCTTTGGATCACGGCTTTAAGCACATCGGGCTCGCGCGGATCGTTGCCGTCACCGATCCGCGCAATCTGGCTTCGCAGCGTGTGCTGCAAAAGATTGGCCTGCGCCCCGCCGGCATGGCCTTTCACTACGGCCGTGACGTTAAGATGTTCGAGTGCCGGCGCGCGAGCAACCTCGCCGCCCGGCTTGGCAGCGCCTAAAGGCCGAGCACGTCGGTCATGGCATAGAGGCCCGGCGGCTGGCCATGCGCCCATAGGGCCGCCTTGACGGCGCCGCGGGCGAAGACCTCGCGGCTGCTCGCCTTGTGAGTCAGCTCGATGCGCTCGCCCTCGCCGGCGAAGATTACCGTGTGATCGCCGGCCACATCGCCGCCGCGCAGGGTGGCGAAACCGATATCCCCGCGCCGCCGCGGACCGGTCACCCCGTCACGGACCTTTTGCGCCACCGCCTCGAGATCCACGGTGCGCCCGGTCGCCGCCGCCCGGCCCAGGGCCAGGGCGGTGCCGGAGGGCGCGTCGACCTTGTGCCGGTGGTGCATCTCGACAATCTCGATGTCGTAGTCGGCATCCAGAACCGTCGCCGCCCGCTCCACCAGGGCGAGGAGCACATTGACCCCCAGGCTCATATTGGGCGCCTGGACGATGGCCGTCTGCGTCGCCGCCCGGCCGATCGCCGCCATCTGCGCCTCGTCCATGCCGGTAGTGCCGATGACGTGCGCCACTTTCGCCTGCGCCGCCAAGGCCGCGTGCGCCGCGCTGACCGCCGGGGTGGTGAAATCGATCACCGCGTCGCATTGGGAAAACAACGCCGCCGCGTCGTCGCCGACCGTCATCCCCAGGGGGCCGAGGCCGGCAAGCGTGCCAAGGTCGTCGCCCATGGCCGCGCTCCCCGGCGCCTCGCTGCCCCCGGCGATGGTGCACGCCGGCGTCGCCGCGAGGGCGCGCAGGACCAACCGCCCCATGCGCCCGGAGCAGCCAACGACACCGATTCGCGTATTTGCCATGCCCGCCTCTCCCGTGGTGCGCCCGGTGTAGCATGGCGGCGCGGGAGGCGGAAGCGGGCCGCCGCTATTCCGTCAGGTCTTCCCAGAACTCTTTGACGCGGGAGAAGAAGCCTTCCGATTCGGGGCTGGTCTTGCGCCCCTTGCCCTCGGTCTCGAACTCGCGCAGCAGCTCTTCCTGGCGCTTGGTCAGATTGACCGGGGTTTCCACCGCCACCTCGGCGTACATGTCGCCGCGGGCGTTCGAGCGCAAAACCCGCATGCCCTTGCCCTTGAGGCGGAACTGATGGTTGTGCTGGGTCCCCGCCGGCAACGTGATCCGGGCGCGACTGCCGTCGATGGTGGGCACCTCGATGCTGCCGCCCAGGGTCGCCGTGGTCATGGGCACCGGAATTCGGCACAGGACATCGGCGCCGTTGCGGTGGAAGAGGCGGTGCGGCTTGATCGACAGAAAGATGTAGAGATCGCCCGGCGCCGCGCCGCGCACGCCGGCCTCGCCCTCGCCGGACAGGCGAATGCGGGTGCCATCCTCGACCCCCGAGGGAATGTTGACCTTGAGGGTCTTTTCCTGTTGTACCCGGCCGCCGCCGGCGCAGGCCCGGCACGGCTTTTCGATCACCCGGCCGACGCCATGGCAGGTGGGACAGGTGCGCTCGATGGTGAAGAAGCCCTGTTGCGCGCGCACCCGGCCCCGGCCCTTGCAGGTGCCGCAGGCGGTGGGCGCCGAGCCTTCCGCCGCCCCGGTGCCGGCGCAGGAATCGCAGGTGACGCTGCTTGGCACGCGGATCTCGGCGGCGCGGCCGGCGAAGGCCTCCTCCAGCGAGATCTCCATGTTGTAGCGCAGATCGGCGCCGCGCGCCGCGCCGCCGGCGCGGCCGCCCATAAAGTCGCCGAACATCTCGTCGAAAATATCGGCGAACCCGGCCGAAAAATTGAAGTCGCCGTTGGACCGCGGACCGCCGCCGTTTTCGAAGGCGGCATGACCGAAGCGATCGTAGGCGGCGCGCTTCTGGCCATCCTTGAGGACATCATAGGCCTCACTGATGTCCTTGAAACGCTGCTCGGCCGTCGTATCGCCCGGATTGCGGTCCGGGTGAAACTTCATCGCCAATTTGCGGTAGGCGGACTTGAGATCCGCGTCCCGGGCGTTGCGGGAGACACCGAGGGTTTCGTAATAGTCCTGCTTAGCCATGTCGTCGTGCGCCGTCCCGCGCTCAACCGCGCCGCCGGCACGAGGCCGGCGGGTATCCGCGGTTCAGCAGAGTGTATTCAAACATGGCGTCCGCGCCCCCGATCGTTTGCGTCCGGGCGACGGTTAGGCGGTCTTGCCTTTCTTGTCGTCGTCGACTTCCTCGAAGTCGGCGTCGACCACGTCGTCGCCACCGGCCGCCGAATCGGGCCCGCCGGCGCCGCCCCCGGAGCCACCGGCACCGGAGTCATCGCCCGCGCCACCCTCGGCGGCCTGGGCCGCGTCGGCCGCGTCCTTATAGAGGGCCTCGCCAAGCTTCATGGAGACTTGCGCCAGCGCCTCGGTCTTGGCCCGGATCTCGTCCGGATCGTCGCCCTCGGCCGCCGTCTTCAGGGCCGCGACCGCTTCCTCCGCCGCCGTCTTGTCGGCGGGCGCGATCTTGTCGGCGGAGTCCGCGAGGGTCTTTTCCGTGGTGTGGATCAGCGCCTCGGCCTGGTTCCTCGCCTCGACCAACGCGCGCCGTTTCTTGTCCTCCTCGGCGTGCGATTCGGCGTCCTTGACCATGCGTTCGACCTCGTCGTCGCTGAGACCGCCCGAGGCCTGGATGCGGATCGCCTGTTCCTTGCCGGTCGCCTTGTCCTTGGCGCCGACGTTGACGATGCCGTTGGCGTCGATGTCGAAGGTCACCTCGATCTGCGGCACACCGCGCGGGGCGCCGGGGATGCCGACCAGATCGAACTGGCCGAGCAGCTTGTTGTCCGCGGCCATCTCGCGCTCGCCCTGGAAGACGCGGATGGTCACCGCCGTCTGACTGTCCTCGGCGGTGGAGAAGACCTGGCTTTTCTTGGTCGGGATGGTGGTGTTGCGATCGATCAGCCGGGTGAACACACCGCCCAGGGTTTCGATACCCAGGGACAGCGGCGTCACGTCGAGCAGCAGCACGTCCTTCACGTCGCCCTGCAGAACACCGGCCTGGATCGCCGCGCCCGCGGCCACGACCTCGTCCGGATTGACGCTGCGGTTCGGCTCCTTGCCGAAGATATTCTTCACGGTTTCGAAGATTTTCGGCATGCGGGTCATGCCGCCGACCAGGACGACCTCGTCGATCTCGCCGGGAGAAACGCCGGCATCCTTCAGCGCCGCCTTCACCGGGCCGACCGTCTTTTGCACCAGCTCGTCCACCAGCGCCTCGAGCTTGGCGCGGGTGAGCTTGATGTTGAGATGCTTGGGCCCGCTTTGATCGGCGGTGATGAAGGGCAGGTTGATTTCGGTCTGGTTCGCGGACGACAGCTCGATC
>JAJFGI010000013.1 GCA_021776215.1 Kiloniellaceae bacterium
CTCGGCGATATAGTGCAGGGCATAGAACAGCGGCTTGGTGAGGAAATAGAACCAGCCGAAGTCGACCGCCAAATCGAACCGCGCGATGCCCAGCCGATCGCGGTAATCGTCGAGGACGGTCACCTTCTTGGCGCCGGCAAACAGCCGGCTGGTCGCCTCGGCGCTGCCGCCCGCCGGCACGCTCAGGGCATCGTAAAGAAAATCCGTCTGGTACTTGTCGGCGCCGCTGGCCGAATCGTAGAGGAAGCGGGTCTCGACCGTCTTGTCCTGGTCGGGGACCAGGGCCGTCAGCCAATACTTGTCGGTGATGCCCAGCCAGCCGCCCGTGGTCTGCTGCTCGATGCGGCGATCTTCCTGCAGGTCGCTGTAGTCAACCTCCTGAAGGGTGTCGTTGAAGACGCCGAGCAGACCTTCGTGGAGGATATAAAACCCGAGGACCTTCGGCGTCCCGGTGCGCGAGATCAAGCCGTAGGGAGCCAGAGCCACCGCTGCATCCGAGCTGTTCACGACCCGCTGGGTGACCGTAAACAAATACCGGTCGTCGATCTGGTAGGTGCGCTCGAAGCGCAGTCCCTGGCCGTTGTCCCAGCGCAACGTCACGGGCTGACCCGGCGACAGAACGTTGCCGTCCGCCTCCCACAGCGTTTCGGCGTTCGGCAGCTCCAAGCCCGGGGCGACCGACGACCAGCCGAAATCGGCGAAATACGGCTTCTCGCTTCCGGACGGCGACAGCAGCACGATATTCTTGCTGTTGGGCTCGATGGTCTCCCGGTATTCCAGCAGGGTCAGATCGTCGATTTTGCCGCCGGTCAGGGCGATCGAGCCGCTCAGGGTCGGGGTCGAAATGCGCACCCGTGGAGAGGCCGCCAACGCGTCGGCGCGCGACAGGGGTCCTTGGGCGCCGCCGGCCGTGACCCCGGAAGCTCCCGGTGGCGCCGGTGCGGTCAGCGCCGTCCCGTCCGCCTGCGGACTGGGCGTCGTCTGTTCGGCGACCTGGCCACCCGTGCCGCCGGTATCGACCTGCCGCGGCTCGACCACCAGGAACTGGAATGTGAGCAGAATGGCCAGCGACAGAACAATCGCCAGAATAAGGTTGCGTTGGTCCATCACGTCATCCGCTCCTCGGACGCAGGGTCTTGCCTCGCCCGGAGAACAGGGGACGCAGCTCCTCGGGACCCGGGTCGTAGCCGTCGCCGCCCCACGGGTGGCAGCGGCCGATGCGCATCACGCTCAGCCAGCCGCCGCGCACCACCCCGTGCCGATGCAAGGCTTCACACGCATAGTGCGAGCAGCTTGGCAGGTATCGGCAACTCGCGGGCAGGATCGGCGACAGGGTCCACTGGTAGACTCGGACAGCGCCAATCAGAAGATCCTTTACCAGGTTCATGCGTTTCCTTTGGCGCCTCGCGCGCGGCCGCCCGGTTGTTTGCTACGGTCTCGTGTTGTCGTCACCCGCGACAGCGCGGTGCGCAGATCATCGACAAGTCGGTCATAGGAGCGGTCGAGGGTCGCCCGCCGGCCGATCAGGACGTAGTCGTAGCCGGGACGGGCATACCGGGGCAAGACCTCGGTGGCCGCTGCCCGCAGGCGCCGCCGCGCCCGGTTGCGCTCGGTCGCCTGGCCGACCTTGCGGCTGACCGTGAAACCGACCCGAACGGCCTGGGCGGCGGGGTCCCGCCGTTCACCGTCGTCGCCGGGGATGGGCCGGTCCTGGGGGCTGCGCTGTCTGGCTTGCAGGATAAGGCTTGGCGTCACCCACTTCATGCGCGCCGCTGCGACCTTGAGGAAATCGGGCCGCTTCTTCAGACGGCCGACGGCCGGCATCACCGCCGCCTACGCCGACAGGCGTTTGCGACCCTTGGCGCGCCGCCGCGCGAGTATCCGTTGACCGCCAACCGTAGCCTTGCGGGCCCGGAACCCGTGGCGGCGCTTTCGGACCAGCACACTGGGCTGATAAGTGCGCTTCACGGCACAATCTCCGTTGCTTCGATGGATTGAATTCGCCGAGGGTGTATAAGGGTAGCCACCCCGTCTGTCAACGACCGCCACGGGGCCCGGCGGCGGCCCGGTCCGCTCCCGGGGCACGGGGCGCCCCGGCGGGCGGAAAACGGCGATACAGGGGCGCGCTTCACAGGGAATTCACGCCTTGGTGACTGGTTGCGGCGGATGGGGAATGCTAGAGATCGACTGGAAATGGGCATCCCCGGTATCGCCTGACGGCGGCCGATGGCGCCTCGACGCAGACCGCCCACCGGCGGGCCGGGCCCGCCGAACGGCAGGGCGGCGGCTGGCCGGCGGCGACACAGAAGCCGAAGCCGCATGAAATGTGAGCCGAGCCGGACCGCCAAGACGATGGGTATCTCGTTCCGCCGCTTCGTGCCGGTGCTGGTCCTGGCTGCCGGCCTGGTCGTGTTCTTCGCCCTCGATCTGGACCGGTACGTAAGCTTCGAGGCGCTGCGCGAGAACCGGGACTGGCTGCGCGCCCAGGTGGAAGCGAACGAAATCCTGGCCGCCGCGGTCCTGATCGCCGTCTATGCCGTGGTCATTGCCTTCTCCTTGCCGGCCGGCGCGGTGCTGACCATCGCCGCCGGCTTCTTGTTCGGCACGGTGGTGGCGGCATCGTGCGTGGTGGTCGGCGCGACCATCGGCGCCACCGCCGTGTTCCTGGCGGCGCGCACGGCATTTGCCGACATCTTGCGCGCCAAGGCCGGCGCCGGCTTGCGCCGCATGGAGGCCGGCTTTCGCGAGAACGCCTGGAATTATTTACTGGTGCTGCGCCTGATACCGATTTTTCCCTTTTGGCTGGTCAATCTGGTGCCGGCGTTCCTCGGCGTATCCTTGCGCACCTATGTGACGGCGACCTTCATCGGCATCATCCCGGGCACGGTTGTCTATGCCAGCTTGGGCAACGGCCTGGGCGCCATCTTCGCGGTGGGCGAGACGCCCGATCTGGGGATCATCTTCGATCCCGAGGTCCTGCTGCCCATCCTCGCACTGGCCGTCTTGGCGGTCCTGCCGGTTGTCTATAAGAAGGTGAAAGCGCGCCACGCCGCGCCGCGCTAGCATGCAGCCAGAAGAGCCGAAAATGCCGACACTCATCAAACCGGACATATGCGTCATCGGTGCCGGGTCCGCCGGGCTCTCGGTGGCCGCCGGCGCCTCGCAGATGGGCGCCGAGACGGTGTTGATCGAAAAGGGCCGCATGGGCGGCGACTGCCTCAACTACGGATGTATCCCATCGAAATCTCTTTTGGTCGCGGCCAAGGCTGCGCACGCGCACACCCGTGCCGCGCGCCTGGGTCTGCGCGCCGCCGCGCCCGAGGTCGACTTCGCCGCCGTCAACGCCCACGTGCACGGCGTCATCGATGCCATCGCGCCGCAAGATTCCGTGGCCCGGTTCGAGGGTCTCGGCGTGCGCGTCATACAAGCCGCCGCGGCGTTCACCGGCCCGCGCGAGGTCGCCGCCGGCGATTTGCGCATTCGCGCCCGGCGCTTCGTGGTGGCGACCGGCTCGCAGCCCCTGGTGCCGCCGATCCCCGGCCTGGAGTCGACGCCCTATCTGACCAACGAGACGGTCTTCGATCTGACCGAGCGGCCGGCGCATCTGATCGTCATCGGCGGCGGCCCGATCGGTTGCGAGCTGGGCCAGGCCTTCCGCCTGCTGGGGGCGCAAGTGACCATCGTCGAGATGGCCAGCATCCTGCCCAAGGACGATGCCGAATTGGTCGACGTGGTGCGCCAGCGTCTGCGCGCCGACGGCGTGGATCTGCGCGAAGGAACCCGCGTGCTTCGTGTCGCCAAGGCTGGGCCGGGCATCGCGGTGACCGTCGACAGCGGGGAGGGGGAGGCGACACTCACCGGCAGCACCCTGCTGCTGGCGGCCGGCCGCCGCCCCGGCGTCGAGAACCTCGGCCTCGATGCCGCGGGTATTGCCTACGACCGCACGGGCATTACGGTGGATGCCCGCCTGCGCACCAGCAACAAGCGGGTCTTCGCCGCCGGCGATGTCAGCGGCGGCTATCAGTTCACCCATGTTGCCGGCTATCACGCCGGGATCGTGCTGCGCAATGCCCTGTTCCGCCTGCCGGCCAAGGCCGATACCGGGGCGATTCCGTGGGTCACCTACACCGATCCCGAGCTGGCCCACGTCGGCCTGGACGAGGCGGCGGCGCGCCAGGCCCACGGACGTATTCGCATCCTGCGCTGGCCGTTCGCCGAAATCGATCGGGCCCTGGCCGAGCGCCAAACCGACGGCTTTATTAAGGTCATCGCCACACCGCGCGGCAAAATTCTCGGCGCCACCATCGTCGGCGCGCATGCCGGCGAGGGCATCCTGCCGTGGGTCCTGGCCCTATCCAAGGGCCTAAATCTCTCCCACATGGCCCAAGTCATCGCGCCGTACCCGACGTTGGGCGAGATCAGCAAGCGCGTCGCCGGCAGTTTCTACACCGATCGGCTGTTCAGCGACGGGACCAAGCGCCTGGTGCGTTTTCTCGCCCGCTTTGGTTGAAACGCCGCCTACTCGCTCTCTCACGGAAATTTGAACCGAATGCCGGGAACGTGAATCGAGATTCGGCGCTCGAGGGCGCATTATTCCCTATAGACGGTATTCGGACTGTCTGGCCGGGACCCGCAGGGTTCCCTAGACCCCGGAGCCCCAAAACGGCCGAATAGTCGGCCCAGCTTTTCTTGGAGGCGTGGATGCTAAAGAAGACTTTTGTAGCCCTGAGCGTTGCGACCCTGGCCACTGGCGCGGCGGCCCTGCCGATGGCGTCGGCCAAGGCGGCAGCGAATACGCCGGTGCAGATCGCGGCGTCGGACAATCCCTGTGCGGCGAAGAATCCGTGCAATCCCTGTGCGGCGAAGAACCCGTGCAATCCCTGCGCGGCGAAGAACCCGTGCAATCCCTGCGCAGCGAAGAACCCGTGCAATCCGTGCGCGGCGAAGAACCCGTGCAATCCGTGCAACCCCTGCAAAGCCAAGAGCAACTAGCCGGCGCACGGCTAGTCTCTGTTTGCTGAGGTGCCGGCGCGTCCGCTGCTCGACCGAACCCTCCCTCTCCCTTGGTCGGTAGCGGCGCGCCACCTCGGCGCCCCCAGAGGTTTCGCGGCATGTGGCAATGGCCGCCCGTCGCCTCGGTGCCACCCCGGCAAAGGGCGACATACTTCTCGGCGGCCCATGCTATAAATCCTCCCATGACGGGCAAGAAGCTCAGCCTGCCGCCGCTGGTCAAGAGCCTGTCGGCGCGGCTTTTGTTGTTGACGATCTTCTTCGTGATGCTGGCCGAGGTGCTCATCTACGCGCCCTCGATCGGTCGATTTCGCCTGGTCTACCTGCAGGAACGCCTGGCCGCCGGACATCTGGCGATCCTGGCCCTGGAGGCGACGCCGGACCAGGTCATCGGCGAGGATCTGGAGCGCGAGCTGCTGCAGCACGTCGGCGCCTATTCGGTCGCCTTGACCCGGCCCAACAAGGGCAAGCTGATGCTGATGACCACGACGCCGGGGTCGGTCGATGCCAGCTACGATCTGCGCGAGGAAACGTTCTTCGGCTTGATCGGAGACGCGGCCATGACCCTGCTCGGCGACGGCGGGCGCGTCCTGCGGGTTGTCGGCGTCTCACCCCAGGACCCGGCCATTCAAGTCGAAGTGGTCCTCGATGAGGCCCCCCTGCGGCGCGAGATGATCGGCTATTCCGAGCGCATTCTCGCGTTGTCCCTGGTCATCTCCCTGTTCACGGCGGCATTTGTGTATCTCAGCCTGCATCTGCTGACCGTGCGCCCCATGCGCCGTATCACCGACAGCATGGCCCGCTTCCGCGACGACCCCGAGGATGCCTCCGGCATCATTCGCCCGTCATCCCGCAGCGACGAAGTCGGCATCGCCCAGCGCGAGCTGGCGACCATGCAGGAAGGTCTGCGCCGAGCCCTGCAGCAGAAGGCCCGGCTGGCGGCCCTCGGCACGGCCGTGACCAAGATCAATCACGATCTGCGCAATATCCTGGCCACGGCGCGTCTGGTCTCCGACCGCCTGACTGCCAGCGACGATCCGGAAGTGCGGCGGGTCACGCCGACCTTGGTTGGCGCCATCGACCGGGCCGTCAACCTGTGCGCCCAAACCCTCAACTTCACCCGCGAAGGCGCTCCTGTCGTGGAGACGTGCCGTTTCGATCTGGGTGCCCTGGTCGCCGACGTGGGCGCCGCGTTGGAGGGGCAGGTCAATGGCAAGGCCGTGCTGCAAAGCGTGCTGGACGGCCGCTACGAGATCGAGGCCGACCGCGAGCAGCTCCATCGGGTGCTGTTCAACCTGGGGCAGAACGCGATCCAGGCCGGCGCCACCCGGGTCGACGTCAATGCCCGCGGCGACGGCGATCACATCGTCATCGAGGTCGCCGATAACGGCCCCGGTTTGGCGCCGCGTGCCCGCGAACAGTTGTTCCAGCCCTTCACCGGGTCGTCGAAGCCGGGCGGCACCGGCCTGGGGCTGGCCATCGCCCGCGAGCTGATGCGCGCGCACGGCGGCGATATTCGGCTTGAGCGCTCGACCGGCGAAGGCACCTGCTTCCGCCTGACCCTGCCGGTGTCGACGGTGCATTAGTCGCCCAGGGCGACGCCTTCGCGGCGCGGGTCGGCGCCGCCGGCCAGGCCGTTTTCCGTGACTGCGATCCCGTGCAGGCCGCTATTCAAGGGCCGGCGCTTTACCTCGTGGCCCAGCGCCGCCAAGCCCGCCGCCAGCGCATCCGACGACGCGCCGTCCTCCACGTCCGTGGCGCCGTTGCGGTTGACCACGTTCGGCAGATTGATCGCCGCCTGGATATCCAATCCCCAATCCAGCACCGCCACCACCGACTTCACCACATAGCCGATGATCCGGCTGCCGCCGGGCGAGCCGACGGCCAGGGCCAGCTTGCCGTTGCCGTCGAGCACCAGAGTCGGCGACATGGAGCTGCGCGGCCGCTTGCCCGCCTGGACCCGGTTGGCAACAGGCCGGCCGTCCACCTCCGGGCGGAAGGAAAAGTCGGTCAGCTCGTTGTTGAGCATGAACCCGGCCGCCATCAGGCGCGCGCCGAAGGCATTCTCGATGGAGGCCGTCATAGACACCCCATTGCCGTCGGCATCGACCACCGCCAGGTGGGTCGTCGACGGCGGATCGTGCTGCACCGGCATGGCCCCGTTCTGGGCCGGCAGGCCCGGCTCCGCCTCGCCGAGACTGGCGTTGGGCGAAATCAAAGCGCCGCGCCGCGCCAGATAGGCGGGGTCGAGCAGATCGCCGACCGGCACCGGCACGAAATCCGCGTCGGCCAGAAAACGATTGCGGTCGGCGAAGGCCAGCCGGCTGGCCTCGGCAATCAGATGCCAGGCGGCGGCCGACTCCGGGGTTAGTGCCGGCAGATCGAACCCCTGTAGAATCCCTAGGATCTGCAACACCGCCACGCCGCCCGAGGTGGGCGGCGGCATGCCGCACACTCGCCAGGCCCGATAGGGCGCGCACACGGGGTCCCGTTGTTTGGCCTCATACCCGGCCAGATCGGCCAGACCGAGGCTGCCCGGGTTCGCCGCGCCCTGCACGGCGGCGACAATCGCCTCGGCGACGGGGCCGGAATAAAAAGCGTCGGCGCCGTCCCGGGCGATACGCCGCAACGTCTCGGCAAAGGCCGGGTTGCGCAGCCGGGTGCCCACCGCGAGGGGCGCGCCGCCCGGCTCGTAGAAATAGGCGGCCGCCGCCGGATCGCTCTTGAGATACGTGTCCGCGGCGATCAAGGCGTTCAGGCGGGGAGAGACGGCGAAACCCTCCTCCGCCAGGCGGATGGCCGGCTCGAACAGCGTCGCCCAGGGCAGGCGGCCATGCGCCTTGTGCGCCCGCTCGAACATGCGCACGAGGCCGGGAACGCCGACCGAGCGGCCGCCAACCACCGCCTCCCAGAAGCCCATCGGCTCGCCATCCGGGCGCAGGAACAGATCCGGGCCCACGGCGGCGGGCGCGGTCTCGCGGCCGTCGTAGGCGGTGACGTCGCCGCTCTTGCCGTCGTAGTGAAGCAGGAAGGCGCCGCCGCCGATGCCCGACGACTGCGGCTCGACCAGATTGAGCACCAAGGACGTCGCGATGGCCGCATCGATCGCCGAGCCGCCGGCGCGCAGGATGTCTCGTCCGGCCTCGGCCGCCAGGGGATTGGCGGCGGCGACCATCTGCCGCTCCGCCTTGGCCGGCGCGGCGGCGGCGGCTTGCGCCAAGGCCGCCAGCAGAACGGCAGCCGCTACGGCAATCCCGCTGCGTCGGCAGAAATGTAACACCGCTCGCGGGAGATCAATGGTTCGCGCCATCGGGGCAGTCTAGCCGAACGGTTGCGGCGAATCAGCCCTCTCTAACACTTGGATTCGCCGGGCTGTGGCAGGATCTTGCACAGGCGCACCGCCTCCACCCGGTGGCCGCGGCTGAGGAGGGTCGAGGCCGTCTCGTCCATGACGCGCGCGCCGTCCTTTTCCAACAGATTCATGTGGATCGCGCCGCACTGGTGCTCGCGGGCCAATGCCTCGACCGCTTCGGCCAAGGCATACACCACGGCCTGACGGTCGAACATGTCGAGGGCGATGAAATGGTCGGCCGTGAGCGATTGGCCGTGCGTCAGGCTCTGGTGGACCCGGTAGCTGCTCAGTCCGGCGATGTACCCTTGTTCGCTGACGATGCTGATGATCCCGGTTTTTGGCCGATCCCGCTGCTCGACCAAGGTGCGGGCGAACGCCACCCACACCTCCAGCGGCACCTTGGGGAGGGCCGCCTGGATCAGGGGATAGGCCTGCGCAATGCATTCCGGCCTTAGTTGCTGTGCTTTCAGATCTCGCAAGACGGTCTGTTCTCCGGTGGGGCTGCGGAGTATGCTGGTTCGGCGGGGCAGTATGCGTCGTTGATGTACATCAATGAATAGGCGGGCTTTCGCCTTTCTCGGCTGGATAGTGTTCATGTTGCGCTGCAATATAGTGTCCGGTGACACGGCGCGGGGATATGCTATAGTCGGATTGCGACCTGGGGGCGGGATGACATGGCAACTTTCGATGTAAAGAACATCGGCCACCTTCGACCGGCGGTCCCGCGGGAAGAGGTGATGCCGTCTCCCTGCGCCGCGTGCTCGATCCGCCATCTGACGCTCTGCGCGGCGCTCCAGGAGAATGAAGTTCAGGAAATGGCGGCGATCGTCACGACCATGGAGGTCGGCGCCGGCGAGCCGCTGATCGACGAGGGGCAGCCGGCCGTCCATGTCTTCAATGTGACCTCCGGCGCGATCAGGGTTTACAAGCTTCTCATCGATGGCCGGCGGCAGATGACCGGTTTCCTCTTTCCCGGCGATTTCCTCGGCTTGGCCAACGAGGACACCTATGCCTACAGTGCCGAGGCGGTCATCGCGTCGACGGTATGCCGCTTCCCCCGGCGCAAGGTCGAGGCGTTGCTCGTAAAGTACCCCAAGATGGAACGGCGGCTGCTCAGCATGGCCAGCCACGAGTTGGCCGCGGCCCAGGAGCAGATGCTGCTGCTCGGCCGCAAGAACGCGCGGGAGAAGATTGCCTCTTTCCTGCTCATGCTCTCGCGGCGGGCCGAGCAGCGTGGCCTGGCGGCGGATCCCGTCTTCGTCCCGATGAGCCGGAACGATATCGGCGACTACCTCGGCCTGACCACGGAGACGGTCAGCCGCACGTTCTCCGAACTCAAGGCGAAGGGCGCCATCGAGCTACTGCCCCTGGGCAAGGTTCGCCTGGCGCAGCGCGAGCGCCTGGAGGAAATCGCCGAAGGCGCCTGAGGGCATGGCCGAGCCGAAATCGGCCCGGCACCCGATCCTGTTCTCTTGTTGCGATGCAGCATGAAATCGGCATATGCTAGCCATATGCTGCCGGCCTTGGGCTGGTGGCGATCCGTCACTTGGCGGAGGGCTGGAGATGCGCGTCGACCGGAAAACGGCTGTTTCCCTAATAAAGAATGGTCAACTACAGGTGCTGCCATGACCCCGGCGCCGGCTCGGAAAATGGCCTCTGGGGATGCCTTGGCGGCAGGGCTACCAATTGTGCGCCGCACCGACGACCTGCGCGCGGCGGTCGCCCCTTGGCGCCAGGCCGGCCACCGGGTGGGATTGGTCCCCACCATGGGGGCCTTGCACGATGGCCACATGGCGCTGGTCCGCCAGGCCAAGGCCGACTGCGAAAGGGTGGTGGTGAGCCTCTTCCTGAACCCGAAGCAGTTCGATGCCGCGGCGGATCTGGCACGATATCCGCGCGATCTGGCCGCCGACAGCGCCATGCTGGCCGCCGCCGGTGTCGACCTGCTGTTCGCGCCCGAAACCAGCGAGATGTACCCCAATGACTTCGCCACCACCGTTTCCGTGGCCGGCCTGACCGATTGCCTGTGCGCCAAGACGCGCCCCGGACACATGACCGGCGTGGCGACCGTGGTGACGAAACTGCTGCTGCAGGCGCAGCCCGATATCGCGTACTTCGGCGAGAAGGACTATCAACAACTCTTGGTGGTCCGCCGCCTGGTGCGCGATTTGTGCGTGCCGGTCCGCATTGCTGCCGTGCCGGTGGTACGCGCGGCGGACGGTCTGGCCCTGTCCTCGCGCAATGTATTTCTGACACCGAAACAACAGCAGCAGGCGCCGGCTCTCTATCACGTGTTGCGAACCGTCGCCGGTCGATTGTTGGCGGGCGGCGATACCGCCACGGAGCTGGCCTGGGCGCGCACGGCGTTGCTGAGCGCCGGCTTCGACAAGGTCGACTATGTCGAGTTGCGCCACGGCAACACGCTCGCGCCGCAGGCACATACGGAGCCGCAGGCGCGTCTTTTCGCCGCCGCCTGGCTTGGCCAGGTCCGGCTGATCGACAACGTTCCCGTCTGCTAGAGCGGATCATGTTTTCTCGGAACCGCTTTGAGGTTTCGACAAAACATGTGAATCCGCTCTACACCATTTAGTTAGAGCAGAGTCGCCGGGTCGATGGATCGCCTTCGGCGATTCCATCCGGCCCAAATCTGCTCTAGCGGCGTGTGTTTTTGACGATCGGCGGCACCGACTGCAACTCGGTATCCCAGGGGAATAAAATCCAGGTGTCCTGGCTGACCTCGGTCACGAAGGTGTTGACCAGCGGCCGTCCCGCCGGCTTGGCATAGACCGTGGCGAAATGGGCATGCGGCAGGCGGTCGCGCACCACCTTGGCCGTCCGCCCGGTATCCACCAAATCGTCGATGATCAGCCAGCCGTCGCCATCGCCCGGCACTTCCTTGAGGACGGTGGTTTTGCCCAGCGCGCGATCGTCATAGCTGGCGATGCACATCGTGTCGATGAGGCGAATGTCCAGCTCGCGCGCGACGATGGCCGCGGGCACCATGCCGCCGCGGGTAATGGCGACGATACCGCGCCAGGGGCCGCCCTCCACCAGGCGCCAGGCCAGCGCCTTCGAATCCCGGTGCAACTGATCCCAGGAAACGGGAAACGTTCTTTGCGGTGTCGCGGCGTCGTCCACGTGCGGCAGCCTCGGGCCAATGATTGGGCGCCCGGATTAAAGCGAATCATGGGCACGCCGACAATGCGTTCCGTTCCTTGCCTAAAAATACGGCCTGTGGAAAACCTGTGAATGAATTGTGAGTCGACGCGCGATCCGTCCACAAGATTCTCGCGACCACGGCGCATTCGATGTTGAGATCAAAATCCAGAAAGACGAACATGAATTGCGCGCTTTTGATCCTTCGGGCTTGAAAGTACGTGGATCGGCAGACTCGTTGGTTGCACGATCCGACCTATCGAAGTGCCTTCGGGCGCAACGAGCGATCGGAATCCGGCGCACCCCAACCGAGCGAGATACCGGATAGCGAAGCCTTCGGGTTACGCGGTTCGATAAATCGGGAAGTTGAGAGTCACACCGGTTCGAGAGGCGTCAGGAGTGTTCTCCGGAACACGTTGTGATGGGCCCCGCGTCCGCGCACCTGGCGCCTCTCCATTTTTTTGCGCCCGCCGTGGACGCCGCTGCGGATTTCCCGACACCTTTCATGTGTCATCGCCGGTCGTCCTGGTGCGGCCGGTTTCGCGCGTCCAACCCGCTTGGCCGAATTGCTGGCGAAGGCCAACCCGAGAAAACCGAAGGCCCGGCGCGTCCCCAGCCCTTCTTGGGCATCTGAGACACGACCGGGCCTTGGTCGTCAGGGTTGTGTTCGTGGACCCGCGTCCATGCACCTGCGCGCCCCTCTTATCAGGCCGCGACTCGCGTCGTCAACCAAATTTTGTGGGTCGCCGCAGATATTGATCAAGATGTAGGGGGTAACGCCTTAGCGCACGTAGACGTGGACTTCGTTCACCTGGGCGTTGGCGCTGCTCGTCGCCGACAAGGTAATCCGATCGGCGGGCAGGCCCATGTTGGTCAGGGTCCGCAGTACCCCCTCCGCATTGCGCCGCGACCGGCTGGTGGCCAGCGAGACTTGCGCCGGCGTGCCCACATTCGGGGCCACCGCCACCAGGTCGAAACCGGCGTTGGGCTTGCGGTCGAGGGCGCGGCTGACCGCCGTGAACAGCGCCTGCTCGTAGTCGACCTTCGATTCGTTGAAGCGGATGACCACCAGGGGCTGCCGCTGCCCGACCAGGGCGGAGGCGCCGCCCGCCGGCGCCGGGGCCGGCACGCCGTAGGCCCGGCTGGCCAGGCTGCTGCCGATGTATTCGCCGTTGTCGATGGCGACTTGCATGGCCGTGAGATTGGACCGCTCGGCGGCGAAATAGTTCTGCGCCCGGGCCACGTCCTCGGTCAGCTCGTTGAGCAGGCGATCGATGACGACGACGGTCTTGTTGACCTCGTCTTCCAGCACCGCCAACTGCCGATGGTCTTCCTCTACCGCGCCGCGCAGCCCGAGGGTGGCGCGCGTCGATTCGAGCAGGAAGGCGGCCAAAGCCGACGTCGACGACGCCTCGTTGGACAGCGTATTCAAGCTCGAGATGCTTTCGCCGACCTTGTTCAGCTCGCCTTGCGCCGCATTCCACTGGGCGACCAGTTCCGGATTGCCGGGGGTCGTTCCAACCTGCAGGCGGGCATTTATTTCGCCGACCAGATTGTGGTAGGAGCTGGCGCTTTGCCGCGCCGCGGTCCGATAGCCTTGCAGCATGTCGTTGTGCTCGGCCATGCGCGTCTGCAGGCGCGTCAGATCGGTGCGCAACTCCTCGATCTTTTGCCCGACGTGGGTGCCGCTTGGCTGTGCCGGCGTCACGCCGGGGGCCTCGAATACAGTGGTGCCGAGGCGGGGGCCCGCGCCCGGTGCGCCGGTCGGGGCGGCCGAGTCGGATCCCGGCTGCGCCGCGGCGGCGGTCTGCGTCGACGTGCCGGACGGGCTTTTGCCGGTGGACGACGGTAGCAGCGCGTTGTCGGTCAGCGCGCAACCACCCAAAAGAAAGGAAAGCGCGAGCACTTCGGCAGTACGACGAAGGTAGGTACCGCTTTTATGCATGGAATTGCCCGTCAAATACTGCAAGCGCAACGCAGCTTTCCGCAAAGAAAGATCTGGTTGTGCCCGCCCCCCCGGAGTGTCCGCCGATAGTACTGGATGGATTCTGGGCGTACAAGTCAGATTTCCCCGCCGAAAGTTGCCTGGAATCACTGTGATTCGCAAAGGTTTTGATGATCTTGCACACTCGCATTGCTTCGCGTAATGTCCGGCCGCTTTGATCGCCACCAAGACATGTTGTTCTCTTGGTTGCCCCGCGATGCGCCCGTAGCTCAATGGATAGAGCGCCTGACTACGGATCAGGAGGTTGGGAGTTCGAGTCTTCCCGGGCGCGCCACATAGTCGTAGTCCTTGGTTAAGAACGCCTTAAAGCTGTCACTTGCGCCGCCACGGTGCCAGTGAAACCGGGGCCGTCGCGGCGTTAGCCCCGCGGGCGTGGCAAATCCGTCACCATCGAGCCTGGGTGAAACCCGCTCTCGCCGAGGCTCCGGACACCATAGCTCGCCAGACGGATTTCGCCGTCTCTGCCGGCGCGCGCCGTGCAGAATTCAGTGGCGGCTTGTGGGGCGGGACACCGGCGGCGTTTCTGTGCTAACATTTCTCTAACGTGTCGGGGAATTGGGGTTGGGACGTAGAGGACGAGGGGATCTCCGGTCCTTGCCTGCTTGGCGAAGCAATGGAGGCATGGATGTACAGGTCAGTTAAGGAGAGCAATCAATCCGGCGACGAAGGCCGGAAGACGCTGTACCGGGTGGAAGGTATCCTGGTTGGCCTCGCGGTCTTCGTGGGCCTTTTCTACCTGCTCGGCTGGGTCAAAATCTGAGCGGCTCGCCCAGGCGGCTCTCATCCGCCGCGAAGCACGCGGCGCAAATGGCCGAAAACCGCCGAAAACAACCGGGCCGGTGGCACTAGAGCGTTGTCTTTTCAATGGCTTGGAGCACCCACCTGGGTGTACACTAGTGCCCAATCGCTTGTGGGGTGCAAGCTGGAGCAGTGGGGAAGGACCATGGAGAGCCATATGGAGCGGGTGATCCGCACGGCGCTTGCCGATGCGCGGGCGGCCGGTCTCGACTATCCGGGGCAGACCAATAGGGTTGTTCGCGAGTTGCTGCAGGCGCGGCCGGATCTGACCGATATCGAGGCCTACCGGGCAATCGATCAAGTGCGGTGGGAACGGCCGGCCTAAGCAACCATCGGGTCGCTCGGGCCGTGCATAACTGGGGGCTGGCTACGGCTGTGAAGCAGCGGGCGACTCGATCGAAGGTTCAGGTTGGCCAACGCTATTCCCAGGTCGGGATTCCGTCCGCGGTGTGGCAGGTCGTGTCGATCTATCGCGATGCGCTGGGCGTCGAGCACGCGGCGCTGACCAACGAGTTGCGGGCGCGGGACAGAAAGACCTTGGCCGCGGGGGCGCTCCAGGACCGCTCACGCTACCGTCTGGTTTGATTACTCCTCAGGCGGACCGGGCCTGACGCCAGGCCGGCACCACCAGAACCACCGTCAGCGCCGCACACACCAGCAGCAAGGCGACGATCTCGCGCCAGCCGACCGGCTCTCCCAACACGACCGCGCCCGAGATGACCCCGACGACGGGGATCGCCAGCGTCCCCGCCGCGGCCATCGTCGCCGGAAACAAACGCACGATCTTGAACCATGCCCAGTGGCAGAAGACCATGGGCATCGCCAGCACATAGGCCAACGCCAGCCAGACTTCGACGCTGATCGCCGCCGGGCTGGGGATTTGCTCGAAGATCAGGGCGCCGAGGACGACCGGCACGGCGCCCGCGGTCAACTGCCATCCCGCCAGCACGCCCACCGGGATCGACCAGCGAAAGCGCTTCATAAAGACGGTGCCGGCAGCCCACGAGACCGCCGCGCCCAGCATGAACAAAGATCCCAGCGGCGCGCTGCCCAGGCTGCCCAAATCCGGCCCCACCAGAACCGCCAGCCCGAGCACGCCCAGCCCCAGCCCAAAAACGCCGGAAAGGGTCAACCGCTCGCCGAGCACGAACCAACCCATCATCGCCGCCCAGATCGGCATGGTGAAGGCGATAATCGCCGCGCGTCCGGATTCGATCAGTGAAATGCCGTACCCGGAGAAGAGATGCCAGCCGACGATGTTGAACAAGGCGCAGAGCAGAAGCGGCCGGATCTCGCTGGTCGGCACGCGCAGCGAGCGGCCGCCCAGCCGCGCGATCGCCAGCAGCGCGCACCCGCCGACCACCAGGCATAGACTGCGAAAGGTCCACACCGGTATTTCGCCGAGCACGATCTTGGCCATCGGCCAGTTGAGTCCCCAGAACAGGGTCAGCGCGCTCAGCAGGACATAGCCGGACGGCGGCAGGGGTTGCGCGCCGGCTGTTGCGCCGCGCGTCACGGTGTGCGCACTGGAGGGCATTGGTTCGACGGGCTGATTTCGATCGGTCGTCATACTACCCAAGGTACCTCCGCTTCGATAGCGATTTCCACTCAACCGTTTGCCCCCTATCATCGCCGATTGGCAACGGAGTCGTTGTCGCCGCCGTCGGAAGGATCGGATGAGTCGCCGCCTGCACCTGGCCACCGGTCTCGTGCTGTTCACATATCTGCTCACGCATCAGCTCAATCATGCCCTGGGCCTGATCTCCCTCGAGGCGTTGGCGGCGGGCCGCGAGGTTTTTCTGGCTATCTGGCGCAACCCGGTCGGCACCGTCCTGCTCTACGGGGCGCTCCTGCTGCACGGCGGCCTGGCCCTGGCCGCCGTCTACCGCCGCCGCCGCTTGGCCATGCCCCTCTGGCAAGCGGCGCAGCTTATCCTCGGCCTGGCGATCCCGCCGCTCCTGACCCTGCACATTCTCGGCACCCGCGTGGCGTCCGAGTTTTTCGGGGTCAACGACAGCTACACCTACGTCCTGCTGATCTATTTCGTCTTCAGTCCGGTGCTCGCGGCCAAGCAGGTTCTGGTCACCCTGGTCGCCTGGCTGCATGGCTGCATCGGCATGCACTACTGGCTGCGCCTAAAGCCGTGGTACCCGCGCGCCGTGCCGTATCTCTACGGCGGCGCCCTGGCGTTGCCGCTGCTCGCCTTGATCGGCTTCTTCGACGGCGGCCGCGAGGTCCTTCGCCGCGCTGCCGATTCGGCCTGGATGGCGCAAGCCCAAGCCGCCATCCAGCCGCCGGACGCGGCCGCGGTCGCCCTGATCTATGATTTGGACACGGCCATCATCGCCGGCTTGGGCGGTGTGCTGGCGCTGGTGCTGTTGGCGCGCTGGCTGCGGTTGCAGATGGAACGGCGCTGGGGCCTGGTGCGGATCACCTATCCGGACGGCCGCCGGGTGGCGGTCACGCCGGGCACCACCATCCTCGAGGCCAGCCGCGGCGCCGGCGTCCCGCATGCCTCGGTGTGCGGCGGCCGGGGCCGCTGCTCCACCTGTCGGGTGCGGATCGGCGCCGGGATGGCCCAACTGCCGCCGCCCAGCGAGGCGGAGGCGGCGGTGCTGCGCCGGATCTCCGCCGCGCCGACGGTTCGCCTGGCCTGCCAGACTCGGCCGACCGGCGACGTCGAGGTCACTCCCTTGCTCCCGGCCACCGCGACGCCGCTTCACGCCCTGGCGCGGATCGCGCATCGCCAGGGCGAGGAGCGCGAAGTGGTCATCCTGTTCGCGGACCTGCGCGGATTCACCGCCCTGGCCGAACACAAGCTGCCCTACGACGTGGTCTTCATTCTCAACCGTTATTTCGCTGCCATGGGCACCGCGGTCGAAGCCGCCGGGGGCCGTATCGATAAGTTCATCGGCGACGGGGTCATGGCCCTGTTCGGCGTCGATGAGAGCATCGACGCGGGATGCCGCAACGCCCTCGCCGCCGCCCGCGGCATGGCCGAGCGCCTCGACGAGTTGAACCACACGCTGGCCCACGATTTGCCGGCGCCGCTGCGCATCGGCATCGGCATCCACGGCGGCCCGGTGATCGTCGGCGAACTGGGGTACAAGGCTGCGACGTCGCTGACCGCGGTCGGGGATGCGGTCAATACCGCCAGCCGCCTCGAGGCCATGAGCAAGGAGCTTGACGTGCAATTGGTCCTGTCGGAGCCGGTCGCGGCGCGCGCCGGCGCCGATCTCAGCGGCTTTCCCCGGCAGGAGATCGAGTTGCGCGGCCGCACCGGCCGTCTCGCCGTCGTGGCGGTCGCGCGCGTCCTCGATATACCGACTGCGACCGAGGGGGCCGCCTAGCCCCCGGTCTTGGCCGCGTAGGTGCTGATCGCTTGCTTAAGGTCGCGGTACTCGTCGCAACCGAAGAAGCAGGCGGAATCGAGCACGTCGAGACGCTCCTTCGCCTTGTCCAGCTCACCCATCTCCAGGTACAGCTCGCCCAGGTATTCGTTGGCGCCGCGGTGGTCGGGTTGCAGGGCGAGCGCCTTCTGATAGTTGCCGAGTGCCGCCTGCCGATCGCCCGATTTGCGTTGGCTATAGCCCAGATAGTTGTACGCGTCGGCATTCTTGGGATCCGCCGCCACCACCTGTTCGAGCAGCGGCACCGCCTCGGCGAAGGTGCCGGCCTCGATGAGTTTTTTCGCCGCCACGTAGTTCGGGTCCTGCTTCGCTGCCGGCGTGCTGTCCAGGCCGGCGGCGCGCGCCGGGCCGGCCGCGAATCCGACGGCGACGATCAGCGCGGCCACAAGTGCAAGTATCGGTCGCATGTTGGTTCCTCCAGGAAAAAAACCCGTCCGCCCAATCTATGGGCCGGCCAGGGAGCGGCCGTCAACCGTAAGCCGGCCGCCAAGCCGCTTTTCCGGCGCCCGTTCGGCCGATATAGATGACCAAGCCGCGATGCTAGTTGTATATAGTGGACCGCGCCTCCGTCCCCACCCCCAACCCTTTGTGGGAGAGGGCTGGGTGTGGACTCATTAAGTGCAAGCCGCTCAGGGGCGCCATTTTGCGTTTGATTTACCGCTGATTGCCTACGGCCACAGAATCGGGCATCACCAGCACTGTGCATTTCGATTCAGTAGTCCTCCGAAGCTAAATACGAAGGAAAAGCCATGACTGTGACGAAGACCCAGCTTGCCGACGCCTACGCCGCGGCCCTGACCAAGGAACTCGGCGCCGAGTGGGATTGCAAATTCAGCCGCCGGGATGCGAGCAAGTTCCTTGACCTCCTGTGGCCGGTCGTCTCCGAGCTCGCGCTCAAGGACACCCAGAAAGCGAAGCCGGGCAGCGTGCCTCTCGGCCCGCTCGGCCGCCTCAAGATGCGCTATAAGGAGGGCACCAAGGCCCGCAAGGGCACCAACCCGTTCACCGGCCAGCCGGCCACCTTCAAGGCCAAGCCGGCAACTCTGCAGCCGCGCTTCACCGCCGGCAAGGCGCTCAAGGACGAGGCCAGCAAGTACTTTAAGAAGAAAATGAAATAGGGAACGTCGACCGCCAAAAGCGGCAGGGCAGCCAAACCGGGACGGTCGCTGATCTAACTCTGGCTACTAGCGATCCCTCGGTTCGTCTTCCAAGGACGCCACATCCTCGGCGTCGATGACCCGCCGCGCCACATCGTAGGCAAAGCCCTGGCGGCCGAGCGCCGCCAGGTCGCGGGCGCGGTGGTCGGCGCGCGCGGCGTGCGGCCGGTAGGGGCCGAGGCGCCGGCGCCGGGCAAAGGTCAGGGCCGCCGTCAGGTCCGGGTCGTCGGATTCGTCGCGCAAGGTCGCGAGGGCGCGTCCGATATCTTCCGCGGCCACTCCCTTGGCGGCCAACCCGGCCCGGATCGCCCGGGTGGAGGCGCCCCGGCGATAGAGAGCCAGCGCCCGGCCTTCCGCGTAGCGGGCATCATCCAGCACCCGGTCGCGGACGAAGTCGGCCAACAGCGCGTCCACCGCGGCGGCCCCCTCGGCGGGGTCGGTGCCATGGGCGCGCGCCGAACGGTTCACCTTGGCCATCAGCAGGCGGCGCAGGTTCGCCGTCGAACTGGCGTAGCGTTCCAGGTAGTAGAGGGCGGAATTGCGCAGGTAGGTGGCGGTTACCTTACGCGGACCGCGCCGTCCCGTTTTGGATTGCGCCATCTTGGCTGAGCCGGTCATGGGGCACCTCCGGGCGCCGCCGCTTGCACACGCGTTCGCCGGGCGCTATGTGAACGGCCATGGATCCCATCTTCGTGCAGGGGCGCGCGCCGGGGCCGCGCCTCATCGGTGCCGTCAATTGGCGTGGGTTGTGGACCCTGTACCTCAAGGAGGTGCGGCGGTTCCTCAACGTCTTCACCCAGACCTTGATGGCCCCGGTCATCACGACGCTTCTGTTCCTGGCCATCTTCGCCCTGGCCCTGGGCGGCGCCGGGCGCCAGGCTGCGGGCGTGCCCTACATAGAGTTCCTGGCGCCGGGCCTGATCATGATGACCATGATGCAGAACTCGTTCGCCAACACCTCGTCCTCGATCCTCATCGCCAAGGTGCAGGGCAACATCGTGGACATCCTCATGCCGCCGCTGTCCGCCAGCGAGCTGACCTTGGGCATCGCCGGCGGCGGCGTGACCCGCGGCCTGATGGTCGGTCTGGCCGCCGGATTGGCCATGTGGATCTTCGTGCCGCTGCGCGTCCATGATCCGGCCGTTCTCCTTTTTCACGCGGTCAATGCCTCGCTCATGCTGTCCTTGCTCGGCATGATCGGCGGTATCTGGGCCGAGAAGTTCGATCATATCGCGGCGGTGACGAATTTCGTCATCACCCCGTTCTCGTTCCTCTCCGGCACATTCTACTCCATCGAGCGGTTGCCCGAGACTTGGCAGGTCGTCGCCCACCTGAATCCCTTCTTCTACCTGATCGACGGCATACGCTACGGCTTCATCGGCCGGGCGGACGGTGTCATCGCCTTGGGTCTGGTGGTGGTTCCGGCGGTCAATGCGCTCCTGTGGCTGATCGCGCACCGCATGTTCGCGACCGGCTACCGGCTGAAACCCTAGGATAGGCCACGTGCCGCCGCCTGTCGCGACCACGCCGATCCCGCGCCAATTCGGGCCGGTGAATTGGCGCGGCGTCTATACCCTCTACAAGCGCGAAACGGTTCGCTTCTACCGCTACGCCGGCGAAACCCTGGCCGGGCCGGCGGTTTCGGCCCTGATGTTTCTCGCCATTTTCCATTTCGCCCTGGGCGGCGGCGAGGCGCGGCCCGGCATCAGCCTGGCCGCCTTCATCGGCCCCGGTATCGTCATGTTCATGATGGCGCACGGCGCCTTCGAGGGCGGGTCCATCCCGATCATCTTCCACAAGATGGAGGGGATGATCACCGATGTGATCAGCGCCCCCCTGACCCCGCTGGAAATACTCGCCGGCTACGTGCTGCCGGCGACCACCAGTGCCATGACCGTTGGCGCCGTCGTCCTGGCGCTGGTGGCGGTCTTCGTCGATCTGCCGGTGCATTCGCTGACGGCGATCGTCGGCTTTGCCTTTGCCGCGTCGCTGCTCATGGCCCTGCTCGGCCTGGTGGTCGGCATCTGGGCCGAGCGCTGGGACGGTTACAGCGCCGTGGAGACATTCCTGATCGCCCCCCTCGGATTTTTGTCCGGCGCCTTCTTTCCCGTCGACAATCTGCCGGAGGCCGTGCGCTGGGCCTTTCACGTCAATCCGATCTTCCAGGCGGTCGAGGGGTTCCGCTACGGCTTCATCGGCCAGGCGCAAACATCCCTGGTTCTGGCCGCGTCGGTGCTATCGGGAATGAGTTTGCTGCTCGGCCTGGTTGCCTGGCGCATGCTGGCCGTCGGTTACCGGATCAAACCGTAACTTCTTGGCAAGAAATGCCGCGCTAGGCTGCCCCTTTCAGCCAACCGTGGAAGAGGTGCCGCATGCGTTCGGTCGCAGGGCTCCGGATCGGGATTCGCCTGGCGTGGCGCCACGTCATCGTGGTCGTGGTCCTGCTCGTCGTCGTCGCGAGCGCCGCCAATGCGGCCGGCCGCGTGCCGTATGGCCAGGGCCTCCTGTGGAAGATCGAGCATCCCGGTGTCGCGCCGAGCTATGTGTTCGGCACCATGCACGTCAACGACCCGTGCGTGCGGAACCTGCCGGCGCCGGTCCGGTCAGCCTTCAACCGCGCCGAGCGGACCGTCTTCGAGGTCATCATCACCGCCGATGTGCGACGGCAGTTGAGCATGGCCAAGCTTCTACCGGACGGTCGCACACTCGATGAAATTCTTGGACAAGAACTCTTCGGCGAATTGGCGGCACTGGCCGAGAGAAACGGCATCGATCGCGACGCCTTGCGCCGGCTAAAGCCCTGGGCGGCGGCCACTATCCTGCAGTTTCGGCAAGCCGAGTTCGCGCGCGCGTATATGGGCGAATTGCCCCTGGATCAGTGGATGCAGTCGAATGCGCGAAGCCGGGATATACCCGTTCTGGAACTGGAAACGGCGGCGGAGCAGATCGCCGTTTTCGAGTCGATGGGCGAGGCGAACCAGGTCGCCATGCTACGCGATGGGCTGTCGCAGGATCGGGGGCCTGTCGATTACCTCGAGAACCTGACACGGCGCTACGTTGCCCGCGACATCGGCGCCATCTACACGGAATTCCAAGAGGACATCGACACATCCGGCAGCGACTACGCGCGCCTATTCGCCGAAAAATTCGTCGACGATCGCAACCGCAAGATGGTCGACCGGATGCAGGATCTCTTGCGCCAGGGCGGCACGTTCATCGCCGTCGGCGCCCTGCATTTGCCGGGCGATCAGGGCATCCTCCGCCTGTTGCAGCGCCGGGGCTACAGCATCGTCCGGGTGTACTAGGCGCGGCCGGCGCCTCCAGCTTGGTTGACAGGCCCCGTCTATCCTAGAATAGTCGCGGTTTTTCCGCCGCCCGGGGCTTGGCCTTCGGGGCGCGGGTCCCTGGGAGACTACGGCCTGTGAACGATGCCTTGATGCCAACCTATGCCCGGTCGCCCTATGCCTTCGCGCGGGGCGAGGGGGTTTACCTGTACGACACCGATGGCCGGCGCTACCTGGATTTCGCCGCCGGCATCGCCGTGAACATCCTGGGCCACAGCCATCCGCACCTGGTGCAGGCGCGGACCGCCCAGGCCCAGAAGCTGTGGCATGTCTCCAACCTCTACCGCGTGCCCGAGGCCGAGCGACTGGCCGAACGCCTCACCGAGCACAGCTTCGCCGACCGGGTCTTTTTCTGCAATTCCGGCGCCGAGGCGGTGGAGGGCCTGATCAAGCTGGCGCGGCGCTACCAGCATCACGCCGGGCACCCGGAGCGCAACCGCATCATCACCTGCCAGGGCGCCTTTCACGGCCGCACCCTGACGACCCTGTCGGCGGCCGGCAATCCGAAATACCTGGAGGGCTACGGCCCGGCGACGGACGGCTTCGATCAGGTCGCCTTCAACAATCTCAACGAGCTGCGCGCCGCCGTGAGCGGCCGGACCGCCGCGATCCTGGTGGAGCCGGTGCAGGGCGAGGGCGGCGTGCGCGCGGCCAGCCTCGACTACCTGCGCGGCCTGCGCGCCGTGTGCGACGAGTTCGGCCTGCTGCTGCTGTTCGACGAGGTGCAGTGCGGCGTCGGTCGCAGCGGAAAATTCTTCGCCCACGAATGGGCCGGGATCGCCCCGGATGCCGTGGCCGTCGCCAAGGGCCTCGGCGGCGGCTTTCCCGTCGGCGCCTTCATGGCCACCGAAAAGGCGGCGGCGCCCATGACCGCCGGCTCGCACGGCAGCACCTTCGGCGGCAATCCGCTGGCCATGGCCGTGGGCAACGCGGTGCTGGACGTGATCCTCGCCGACGGCTTTCTCGAGGGCGTGGACCGCCGGGCGCGGGCCTTCTGGAACCGCCTGGAGGATCTGGCGGCGCGCCATCCCAAGGTCATCGCTGAGGTGCGCGGCGCCGGCCTGCTGCTCGGTCTGCGCTGCGTCGTGCCGAACGGCGAGCTGGTCGCGCGCCTGCGGGAAAACGGTCTGCTCACCGCCCCGGCGGCCGAGAACGTGATCCGCATCATGCCGCCGCTGATCATCGAGGACAGCCACATCGACGAGGCCATCGGTATTCTGGACCGTGTCTGCGGCGCCTGGGTCAAGGCGGCCTGACATGGCGCAGCCCAAGCATTTCCTGGACCTCGACAAGCTCGAGGCGGCGACCCTGCGGGAGATTCTCGATACCGGCCGCGCCTTCAAGCGCGGCGTGGCGCCGAACGGCCGGGAGAAGCCGCTGGCCGGCAAGATGCTCGCCCTGATCTTCGAGAAGCCGTCGACCCGCACCCGGGTTTCCTTCGAGGTCGGCATCCGCGAGCTCGGCGGCGAGCCGGTGGTGCTGGAAAGCGCCGGCAGCCAGCTCGGCCGCGGCGAGACCGTGGGCGATACGGCCCGCGTCCTGTCGCGCTACGTGGATGCCATCATGATCCGCACCACCAGCGAGGCGAAGTTGCTGGAATTGGCCGAGCACGCCAGCGTGCCGGTGATCAACGGCCTCACCGACCGCACCCACCCGTGCCAGCTCATGGCCGACGTGATGACCTTCGAGGAGCACCTCGGCCCTATCGCCGGCAAGGTGGTGGCCTGGTCCGGCGACGGCAACAACATGGCCGCGTCTTGGATTCACGCGGCGGTGCGCTTCGGCTTCGAGCTGCGCCTGGCCTGTCCGGAGTTGCTGGTGCCGCCCGCTGACGTACTCGACTGGGCCAAGGCGGAAGGCGGCCGCATCGTCGTCACCCCGTCGGTGGAGACGGCGGTGACCGGTGCCGATTGCGTGGTCACCGACACCTGGGTCTCCATGGGCGACGAAACCGGCGACAGCCCCAGCCGCCACAACCTGTTGCAGCCCTACCAGGTCGACGACCGGGTGATGGGTCTGGCCAAGCCGGACGCGATCTTCATGCACTGTCTGCCGGCGCACCGCGGCCACGAGGTCACCGCCTCGGTCATCGACGGGTCGCAGTCGGTGGTCTGGGACGAGGCGGAAAACCGCCTGCATGCGCAAAAAGGCATCCTCTACTGGTGCCTCGCCTGATGCGGCCAGCCGTGGCGACCGACCCACAGCCGAACGACGATCTGGTCCAGCCCTTCCTGCTCGACTCCTCCGGCATTCGCGGCAATCTGGTGCGCCTGGGCCCGGTGGTGGATGAGATCCTCACCCGCCACGACTATCCGGCGCCGGTGGCGCGGCTG
>JAJFGI010000121.1 GCA_021776215.1 Kiloniellaceae bacterium
CGCGCAGCCTGTGGATTCGCATCCTCACCGCGCGCATCGAGACCGGCGAGCCGTATATTCTCTATGGCGATCACGTGAACCGGGCGATCCCGGAGCATCACAAGCTGGCCGGCCTGTCGGTCAAGATGTCGAACCTGTGCAGCGAGATCACCCTGCCGACGGGGATCGACCAGCATGGACAGCAGCGCACGGCGGTGTGCTGCCTCTCCTCGCTCAACCTGGAGACCTATGCCGAGTGGCAGGACCATCCCGGCCTCGTCGAGGATATCATACGCTTCCTCGACAACGTGCTCAGCGACTTCATTGCGAAGGCGCCGGACAGCATGGCCCGGGCCCGCTATTCCGCCGAGCGCGAGCGGTCCGTCGGCCTCGGCGTCATGGGCTTCCACTCGTTCCTGCAGCAGAACCGCATTCCCTTGGAAAGCGTCATGGCCAAGGTCTGGAACCGGCGGATCTTCAAGCAGATCCGGACCCAGGCGGACGCCGCCTCGCGCACCCTGGCGGACGAGCGCGGCCCCTGTCCCGATGCCGCCGAGTTCGGCATGCAGGAGCGGTTCTCCAACAAGCTGGCGATCGCCCCCACCGCGTCTATCTCGATCATCTGCGGCGGCGCTTCGCCGGGGATCGAGCCGATCGCCGCCAACAGCTTCACCCACAAGACCCTGTCGGGCTCGTTCAATGTGCGCAACAAGCACCTCACCGCCCTGTTGGCCGAGCGCGGGCGGGACGACGAGGAGACCTGGTCCTCGATCACCCTGAACGAAGGCTCGGTGCAACACTTGGATTGCCTGAGCGATGATGAGAAGGACGTGTTTAAGACCGCCTTCGAGATGGATCAGCGCTGGCTGATCGAGCTGGCCGGCGATCGCACGCCTTTTGTTTGCCAGTCGCAGTCGCTGAACCTGTTCCTGGCCGCGGATGTGCACAAGCGCGACCTGCACCAAATCCACGCGTTGGCCTGGAAGAAGGGCGTGAAGAGCCTCTACTACTGCCGCTCCAAGTCGATGCAGCGCGCCGAATCGGCGGTGGGCGATGCCGCCGCAACTGCCGGGGCCCCGGGGGCCACCTCCCCGCGCGTCATCCCGCATCTCGGCAAGGTCAACGGCAGCGATGCCGGGAGCCGGCGTCCGAATGGCGAAATCGACTACGACGAGTGCCTCGCCTGCCAATAGGCGAGCTTGCCGAGGGCCGTGCTCCAGGTAGGAGCCCGGCCCTGCCGGCGGCGATCCGAAAGGCTTGTCCGGTCATTGCCGGGCCCACGGGTAAGGCCGAGGGTGACGGTTTGAAATTTTAACTGACGCGGTAGTTCCCATGTCCCTGCTCGATGCCCGCCCCGCCTATAAGCCGTTCAGCTATCCCTGGGCGTATGACGCCTGGCTGATGCAGCAGCGGATTCACTGGCTGCCCGAGGAGGTGCCGCTGGCGGATGACGTGAAGGACTGGCAGCGCAATCTCAGCGCCGCCGAGCGCAACCTGCTCACCCATATCTTCCGCTTCTTCACCCAGGCGGATGTGGAGGTGAACAACTGCTACATGAAGCACTATGCCCGGGTCTTCCAGCCGACCGAGATACAGATGATGCTGGCCGCCTTCTCCAACATGGAGACGGTGCACATCGCCGCCTATTCGCACCTGCTCGATACCCTGGGCATCCCCGAGGCCGAATACACCGCCTTCCTCCACTACAAGGAGATGAAGGACAAGTACGACTACATGCAGGAATTCGGCGTCGAGACGAAGACGGATATCGCCAAGACCCTGGCGGTCTTCGGCGCCTTTACCGAAGGGCTGCAGCTTTTCGCCAGCTTCGCGATCCTGCTGAACTTCCCGCGCTTCAACAAGATGAAGGGCATGGGCCAGATCATTTCCTGGTCGGTGCGCGACGAGAGCCTGCACACCCAGTCGATCATCCGCCTGTACCGCACCTTCATCGCCGAGAACCCGGAGGTGCAGAACGCGGATTTCGAGCGCGATATCTACCGGGTGTGCGAAACCATCGTCACCCACGAGGATGCCTTCATCGACCTGGCCTTCGAGCTGGGCGGCGTCGAGGGCCTGGGTCCCGACGAGGTGAAAGCCTACATCCGCTACATCGCCGACCGCCGCCTGTCGCAGCTCGGCCTGCAGCCGATCTATCGAACGACACGCAATCCGCTGCCGTGGATGGACGTGATGCTCAACGGCGTCGAGCACACCAACTTCTTCGAGAACCGGGCCACCGAATACTCCCGCGCCGCGACACGGGGTACGTGGGACGAGGCGTTCGACTAAACAGCGTCGGCACGGCCGATCAGCGCGGCGGCGGCGTCAGCAGGCTGGCACCGCCGCGCATCACTGCAAAAACCGCCAACACGGCATAGACCAATGCCAGGGTGATCGGCAGACCCTCGGGACCCCACTGTTCCATGGCCGCGCCGCTGACCGGCGGTCCGATGATGCCGCCCACACCCCACATGAGCGCGAAGGCGGCATTGCCGGCGAGCAGCAGCGATCCGGAAAAGCGCTGGCCCAATTCGGCCATCGCCGCCGTATAGGTGCCGAACGCCACCCCGCCCCAGACGAACAGCAGCGGCCACAACAGCAACGGATGCCCGATGACGAACGGCAGCGCCGCACCGCAGGCCGCGGAGCCCGCGGCGCACAGGCACATCAGCAGGCGCCGTGGCATATGATCGGCCAGCCAGCCGATGGGCATTTGCAGAAACACATTGCCGCCGGCCAGCACCGCCAGGGCGATGGTCGCCAGGTTCTGGCTCATGCCGTGGGCCAAACCATAGACGGGCAGCAAGGACAACGCGGCCTGATCGAAGTAGCCGAAAACGCCGACGGCGACGAGCAACGCCGGTGCCAAAGGCAGGAATGCCAACATCGAGGTCCGCGCCTCATCGCCAGACACCGGCATGGCATGGCGCAAGCGCACCAGAATGACACCGGCAATGGTCAGCGCCGATACGCCAACCAGAAACGGCGGCCAACCTTCGATTCCGGTCAGGGTCAAGATCACCGGCCCCAGGGCGAAGCCAAGCGACAACACGGTCGTGTAGATGCCGATGATGCGACCGCGCGTGCGCTCACTGGCCAGCTGGTTGATCCATGTTTCGCTAATGATGAAAACGCCGCCGATGAACACGCCAAGCCCAAAGCGCAGCGGGAACCAAACCTCGACCGACTGAAACACCCCCAAGGCCACAAAGAACAGGATCGTACCGGCGACACTAGCAATCGCCGCGTTCCAGGCTCCGAAACGGTGGGCCAAGGCCGGCCACATCGGCGCCGAAACGATCAGGCCAAGCGGCGTCATCGCCGCACTGACGCCAATCGTGACTTCGCTATGCCCGGCGCGCACCAGGATCAGGGCCAGCAGCGGATATGTCAGCCCAAGGGTCAAAACAAAGACCGACATGCAGGCGATCACGCCGGTGATCGCCACTCGCGATCCCGATCCGACACTCGGCTCATGTACCCTTTGGTCCAAAACCCCACTCCGCCAACAAGGTCCCACCGTCAACAGGCGGCGCATCTAGAATCACCGACGTCTCTCAGGTCAAGCTCAGCGACAGAGCTCGTTGCGCTTGGCCGTCCACCGTCATTGACCCTATCCGCGTCGTCGATACAATCCCCGCGGTCGGCTTGGTCAACTGGCAGCTGCTGAATTCTCGCTGGAGCCAGCCTGGGCACCTCGACTATGATCTCGCCGGGACCAGCACACACTCCAGAGCACAAACAAAAGGGACACAAATGGGCCAGTTCGGCATCGGCCAACCCATGCGTCGGCTTGAAGATTCGCGGTTTTTGACCGGCCGCGGGGAGTACGTGGACGACATCCGCCAGGCCGGCGCCCTGCGCGCCTACGTCCTGCGCAGCCCGCATGCTCACGCGGAGATCGCCACCATCGACACCGCAGCGGCCCGGGCCATGCCGGGGGTCCTCGGCGTCTTCACGGCAGCGGATCTGGCGACCGATGGGATCGGCGATCTCATGTGCCAAGTGCCCATGACCGGCAAGGGCGGCCGCGAATCCATCATGCCCGGCCACCCGGTGCTGGCGCGCAAGCGCGTCCGCCATGTGGGCGACCCGGTAGCCTTCGTCGTCGCCGAAACCCTGGCGCAGGCGAAAGACGCCGGCGAGGCGATCGAAGTGGATTACGCCGACTTGCCAGCGGTCACGGATACGGCCGCCGCTGCCGATCCGGCAGCGCCGCAAATCTGGCCGCAGGCGCCGGGCAATACCTGCCTCGACTGGGAGTTGGGCGACGCCGATGCGGCCGCCGCCGGCATCGCCAAGGCGGCGCACGTAACGCGCCTGGAGATCGTCAACAATCGGCTGGTCGTGAATTCCCTGGAGCCGCGCGGGGCACT
>JAJFGI010000122.1 GCA_021776215.1 Kiloniellaceae bacterium
TCGGCCACGCTGGTTTCGTGCATGTTCTGCTCGAAGAACATCCAGCGCAAAACATCGGCGCGGGCCAGCTTGTCCTCCGGCAGATAGGGCGTGCCGTCGGCCAGATACCACAGGATGGCGCCGGATTCCGCCAGCACCGTACCATCGCCCAATTCCAGCGCCGGAATCTTGCCGAACGGGTTTTTGGCCAGATATTTCGGTGTGCGGGACTCGCCTTTGAACAGATCAATTTCGACGTGCTCGAACGGCACCCCCAACTGCGTCAAGAGCAGCAGCACCTTGTAGCCGTTGCGCGACTGATTGTTGTCATAGAGCTTGAGCAACAACGCCTCCTAAAGCGGCAAATTGTCGTGCTTCTTCCAAGGGTTCTCCAGGCGCTTGTCGCGCAGGAGAGCAAGCGACCGGCACAGCCGCCGCCGGGTGCCGTGCGGCATGATCACGTCGTCGATGAAGCCGCGGCTGGCGGCGACGAAGGGGTTGGCGAAAGTCTGCCGGTATTCCTCGGTGCGCGCCTCGATCTTCGCCGTATCGCCCAGGTCGCCGCGGAAGATGATCTCCACCGCCCCCTTCGGTCCCATGACAGCGATCTCAGCCGTCGGCCAGGCATAGTTCACATCGCCGCGAATGTGCTTGGACGACATGACGTCGTAGGCCCCGCCATAGGCCTTCCGGGTGATCACCGTGACCTTCGGCACCGTCGCCTCGGCGAAGGCGAACAGCAGCTTCGCGCCATGCTTGATGATGCCGCCGAATTCCTGCGCGGTGCCGGGCAGGAAGCCGGGCACATCGACGAACGTGACGATCGGGATGTTGAAGCAATCGCAAAAGCGCACGAAACGCGCCGCCTTGGTGGACGAAGCGATGTCCAGACAGCCGGCGAGGACCAGCGGCTGGTTGGCGACGATGCCCACCGTATGGCCCTCCATGCGGGCGAAGCCGACGATGATGTTCCTGGCATAGGCCGGCTGGATCTCGAAGAAGTCGCCCTCGTCGACAACCTTCTCGATCAGTTCCTTCATGTCATAGGGCTTGTGCGGGTCGGGCGGCACCAGGGTGTCGAGAGACGGCTCCTCCCGCTCCGCCGGATCGCTGGTCTCGCGCACCGGGGCCGGGCCGCGGTTCGAGCCGGGCAGGAAATCCAGAAACCGGCGCAGCTCCAAGAGCGCCTCCACATCGTTCTCGAAGGCCAAGTCGGCGACACCGGATTTGGTGGTGTGGGTGACGGCGCCGCCCAGCTCCTCGTGCGTGACGCTCTCGTGGGTAACTGTTTTCACCACATCCGGGCCGGTCACGAACATGTAGGACGAGTCCTTCACCATGAAGATGAAATCGGTCATCGCCGGCGAATAGACGGCGCCCCCGGCGCACGGCCCCATGATCAGCGAAATCTGCGGCACCACGCCCGAGGCCAGCACGTTGCGTTGGAACACATCCGCATATCCGGCCAAGGACGCCACGCCTTCCTGGATACGGGCGCCGCCGGAATCGTTCAGGCCCACCACCGGCGCGCCGACCTGCAGGGCCTTGTCCATCACCTTGCAGATCTTCTCCGCGTGCGCCTCGGACAGCGCCCCGCCGAAGACCGTGAAATCCTGGCTGAAGACGAAAATCGGACGGCCGTTGACCGTGCCATGGCCGGTCACGACGCCGTCGCCGGGCACCTTCTGCTCCGGCATGCCGAAGTCCTGGCAGCGGTGCTCGACGAACATGTCCCACTCTTCGAAGGAGCCTTCGTCGAGCAGAATCTCAACGCGTTCGCGGGCGCTCAGCTTGCCCTTTTTGTGCTGCGCCTGGACCCGGCGCTCACCCCCGCCGGCGCGGGCGCGGGCGCGCATTTCCTCGAGGCGGCGGATGATCTCCTGCATGGCTGACGCTGCTCCGCTGGGTTTGGACCGGGCAAATGCTGATAGCACGCGTCGCCCGGTTGTACCAGCCGCGCTCCCTCGCCCAGGGGCCCACCGAAAGGCCTCTTTACATCGGTCCGCCAATATTGTTATTTAACCGAATGGTTAAGCATCAGACCGACCAACTCAGCGGCGTCTTTTCCGCCCTGGCCGACCCAACGCGGCGGGCCATCCTGGCGCGTCTGGCCCTCGGCGAGACGACGGTCAGCGAGTTGGCGGAACCCTTCAATATGTCCCTGCCCGCCGTCTCCAAGCACCTGAAAGTCTTGGAGGGGGCCGGCCTACTCGCCCGCGAACGGCACGGCCGCCTGCATCTCTGCCAGATCAACGGGGCGCCGATGCGGGACGTCGCGGATTGGATCGCGCGATACCACCGGTTTTGGGACGCGCGGCTGGATTCTCTAGCCGACTATCTGGATCGGACCAGCAACAGCACGAAAGAGAAACCCTGAGGAGGAAAGAATGGCTAATGCCGACGCAGCCACGGTCCCGGCTTTGCAGTTAACTCGCCGCTTCGCGGCGCCGCGCGAGACGGTCTTCCGCGCATGGACCGATCCCAATGAGTTGGCGCAATGGTTTGGGCCCAAGGATATAGAAGCGCGCGACGTGAAGATCGATCTGCGCTCGGGTGGGAGCTATAGCCTGAATATGCACGACACCGATGGCATCTATCCGCTGTCCGGCGTGTACCGGGAAGTGACACCGCCCGAGCGGCTGGTCTTCACCTGGGTCTGGGGTCACGGCGACATTGAAGGGATCGAAATGCTGGTGACCCTCGACTTCCAGGAAGCCAGGGACGGCGGCACGCTCCTGACCCTGACCCATGAGCGTCTGCCGAGCCAAAACGCCCGGGACCGGCACGAGGAGGGCTGGACCAGCACCCTCGATTGTCTAGAAGCGCACATCGCGCCATAGACCCGATCAACAAGGCCGCAACAGGAAGGATCGACACTCATGCATACCCCGTTCACCGGCGGCTGCCTGTGTGGCGCCATTCGATACCAGTTCAGCGCGGAACCGATGATGGCCGGATTCTGTCACTGCCGCAGTTGCCAGAAGCTGTCGGGTACGGCCTTTGCCACAGCTTTTGCCGTGCCCAGCGAGGCGCTGAAGATCAGGGGCAAGGTGACGCATTATAATTCCAAGGCGGATAGC
>JAJFGI010000123.1 GCA_021776215.1 Kiloniellaceae bacterium
GTGCCGCCGTGGCCGAGGCGGACCATGTGCCGCGCCGTCTCCTGAGCCATCAGCCAGGCGCCCTTCAGGTTGGTGTCGATGACCCGGTCCCAGTCGTCCACGGCCAGATCGAGGGCCGGCGTATCGACGGCGATACCGGCGTTATTCACCAGAATCGAGATCGGGCCGAGCTCCGTCTCGGTGGCGCGCACGCACTCCGCCACCGAGGCGGCGTTGGTGACATCGAGAGGCACCGGCATGGCCCGGCCGTCGAAGGCCTGGATCTGCCGGGTCAGCTCAGCCAGGCGGTCCTGCCGGCGCGCCGCGACGGCGACCTTGGCGCCGGCGCGGGCGAGGGTCAGGGCGAACTGACGCCCCAGGCCGCTGGAGGCCCCGGTCACCAGGGCCACCCGGTCCCGGATGTCGAACAGGCCAGCACCGGCCTCCGCTGGGGCGCCCAAGCCGGTCATAGGGCCCTGGCCCGGTCGCGCAGGACGAACTTCTGGATTTTGCCCGTCGAGGTTTTCGGCAGCGGCCCGAAGATGACCGTCCTCGGCACCTTGAAGCCGGCCAGAACGCCGCGGCAGTAATCGGTAATCTCCGCCGCGCTGAGGGTCGCCCCCGCCTTCGCCGTGATGAAGGCGCACGGCGTTTCACCCCACCTCGCATCCGGCCGCGCCACGACGGCGGCCTCGAGCACCTTCGGATGACG
Source organism: Kiloniellaceae bacterium (assembly GCA_021776215.1). Classification (GTDB taxonomy): domain Bacteria; phylum Pseudomonadota; class Alphaproteobacteria; order Kiloniellales; family J153; genus JAJFGI01. The sequence goes on from JAJFGI010000123.1 coordinate 692, forward strand.
ATAGAGCGCCTCTTCCACCTCCAGGCTGGAGATGTTCTCGCCGCCGGAGATGATCACATCCTTCGAGCGGTCCTTGACCTCCATATAGCCGTCTGTGTGACGGACGGCTAAATCGCCGGTGTGCAGCCAGCCGCCGCGAAAGGCCTCGGCGGTCGCCGTCGGATTCTTGTAGTAGCCCTTCATCACCGTATTGCCGCGCAGCATCATCTCGCCCAAGGTCGCGCCATCCGCCGGCAGCTCCGCCAGATCCTCCGGCGCCGCCACCCTGGCGCCGTCGAGGGTGACATAGCGCACGCCCTGGCGCGCCATCCTTTCGGTGCGCTGCCGGTCGTCGAGATCCGCCCACGACTCCTGCCAGGCGCAAACCGTGGCCGGCCCGTAGCTTTCCGTCAGGCCATAGAGGTGGGTGACGCGAAAGCCGTTGGCTTCCATGGCCTCGATCACGGCGCTCGGCGGCGCAGCGCCGCCGGTGGCGATCTCGACCGTTTGCTCGAAGGGCGTCTTCGCTTCGTCCGGGGCGTGCGCCAGCATGGTCAAGACCACCGGCGCGCCGCACATGTGGGTAACACCATGCTCGGCGATGGCGGCATACACCGGCGCCGGCTCCACCTTGCGCAGGCACACGTGGGTGCCGAACGCCGCGGTGACCGCCCAGGTGTACGTCCAGCCGTTGCAGTGGAACATCGGCAAGGTCCACAGGTAGACCGAGTCCGAGCGCAGGCCGAAGGTGATCATGTTGCCGAAGGCATTGAGATAGGCGCCCCGGTGGCTGTAGACGACGCCTTTCGGGTTGCCCGTGGTGCCGGAGGTATAGAGCAGGCTCAGCGACTGCCACTCGTCCGCCGGCTCACCCGTGTCGGTATCGGGATCACCCTCGGCGAGCAGGGCTTCATAGGACATCGCGCCGATGGTGTCGCCCGCCGGGGCCAGCGCGTCCTCGATGTCGATGACCAGCGGCTTGCTCTTGGTTTGCGCCAATGCCGCCCGCGCGGTCGCGGCCAGCTCGCGGTCGCAGAGCAGCACCTTGGCCTCGGCGTGGTCGAGGATGAAGGCGATCGTCGCCGCGTCCAGGCGGGTATTGAGCGCATTGAGCACCGCCCCGGCCATGGGCACGCCGTAGTGCGCTTCCAGCATGGCGGGCGTGTTCGGCGCCAGGATGGTCACCGTATCGCCGCGGCCGATGCCGCGCTTGGCCAGGGCCGAGGCCAGCCGGCAGGCGCGCGCGAACAGCTCGCGGTAGCTGAGCCGCGCGTCGCCGTGAATGACCGCCGTCTTGTCCGGAAAGACCCCGGCCGCCCGGCGCAGATAGGTGATCGGCGTCAGCGGCGCCGTATTGGCAGCGCAGCGGTCCAGATCCCGTTCGAAGATCGAGGCGACAGCGTGCGTCTGGTCCATGCGCGTCCCTGCTCTCGCCTTTACGGCCCCGGTTGGCCGGGGTTTCGCCGTCCGGCGGTTCCGCGCTATGGTTGGGCGGGGGCCGGGAAAGGTCAAGCCCCCGCCCCACCTTCCGTCCCCTGCACACGGTAAGGCAATCATGCACATCGACATCTTTTCCGACACAATTTGCCCCTGGTGTTTCATCGGCAAGCGGCGCCTGGAGCGGGCCCTGGCCGAGCGGCCGCAGCCCGGCCTGACCACACGTTGGCGCGCCTTCCAGCTCAATCCCGACATGCCGGCCGAGGGGATGGCGCGCAGCGACTATCTGGCCATGAAGTTCGGCGGCGCCGCGAATGCCCGTTCCGTCTATGCCCAGGTCGAGGCGGCCGGCGAGAGCGAGGGCATCGCCTTCGCCTTCGAGCGCATGAAGCGCACGCCGAACACCGTCGATTCCCACCGCCTGATCCGTTTCGCCGATACGAAAGGCCGGGAGAATGACGTGGTACAGGCCCTCTTCGACGCCTATTTCCTGAACGCCGAGGATATCGGCGACCGCGATGTGCTGGTCGAGGCCGGGCGCGTCGCCGGCCTGGACCCCGACGAAGCGCGCGCCTTCCTGGGCAGCGACGCCGATGCCGACGCGGTGCGCGCCGAGGACCATGCCGCCCGCCAAGCCGGGATCAACGGCGTGCCGTGCTTCATCTTCAACGGCCAGCACGCCCTCGCCGGCGCCCACCCGCCCGAGGTGCTGTTCCAGCTCTTCGACCTGGCGAACCAGGAGACGGCGGAAACCGCACCCCAGGCCTAGCCGACCCCGGCCCTTAGGATCATCACCGGCTAGTGCGCGGCGACCTGGTCCAGGACCTCGCCGGATAGCTCATGCATCCGGCGCGCGAGATCGTCGACGCTGAGCACACCCACCATCCGTTTGTCGCGGTTCATCACCGCCAGGCGGCGGACTTTCTTGCCTTCCATCAGGTGGGCGGCGTCTTCGACCTCCTGGTCGTCGAAGCACCAGATGATCTTCTCGGTCATCACCTTGCGCACCGGCGTCTTGGCCGGGTCGAGATTCTTGGCGACACCGCGGCAGGTGATGTCGCGATCGGTCACCATGCCGATGATCCGGTCATCCTCGCCAACGAGCAAGGAGCCGATCTCCTTGTCGAGCATCGTCTTGGCGGCATCCAGAAGAGTGGTCTTCGGGTCGATCCATTCCCCGTGCCGTGTCATCAGATCTTTAACGAGCGTCATAACAGCCTCCTCGATTCCTCGGGCCATGGTTGGAACGCTTTGATCGGAGTGGACGCGCGGTGCCGTCGAACGATACGCATCTCCGGACGGATAGGCGATGTCGCCCTGGCGACAACCGCGCGTGCGCACGTTGATAATATGTGCCACGCCAGCGCCGGTTGTACCTTGATCCAGATCAACCTGCCGCCACGGAAACCCGATCGAGGAGACATCCGCCCCGGGGCCAGGCGGGCTTGCGCCCGTGCCGGCGCCCACCCGCCCGAGGTGCTGTTCCAGCTCTTCGACCTGGCGAACCAGGAAACGGCTGAGGCGCCACAGAGCACCTAGATTGTGTCCTCATAGGCAGAGGGTGTCAGCGGCAGGGCGCCAATGTCGGCTCAATGACCAACACCGGCCACAATTCCGCACATCAAGGCGCATCTGCCGGTAGCCCAGAGCGGTCAATCGGATTGTTTGAAAACGTCCGTCGCTTTTGCACCATCGATTCAAAAAGGGAATCCGGGGGCTGTGCCCATTGAAACCGGATCGACGCATGAATATTTTAGTTCGATGTGCGTGGGACCCCAGCAACCTTGCACATCCTCTTTCCCATGTAGCTGAACCGGGGCGCGCGAGTTTGTTGTTCGATGCAGGTCTCTTCTTGCTGGGCTTGCTCCTCCTGTTTATCGGTGGTGAGTTATTTGTCCGTGGTGCCGTATCACTTGCAAATCGCCTCAGCCTTCCACCACTTATCATCGGACTGACCGTCGTCGGATTTGGCACCTCAACGCCGGAACTCTTGGTGTCTGTGGAGGCAGCCCTGCTGGGATCGCCTGATATTGCTGTTGGCAATGTCGTAGGATCCAATACAGCCAACATCCTTCTAATCCTTGGGCTTTCAGCGCTGATCTCTCCCATGGCGACGCGTATAGCCGGTCTTCGGCGCGATATCGCTGTGTTGATCGCTGTCGCTGTGTTGATGCTTGGTCTCGGCTTCCTTGAAGTTGTCGGTAGGATCGCCGGAACTGCGATGCTAACCCTGCTTGCCGCGTATGTTATCTACGCGGTGCTCTCAGGACGGCGCGGCCAACCTCCTGATGCGGAAATGGCGATACATATGCCTGGCTGGAGGGAAGCTGCCGCAATCGTTGGTGGCCTCTCAATGTTGATTGTGGGAGCCGACTTTCTCGTCGATTCGTCGACACGGATTGCACGCTTGATAGGCGTATCAGAGGCGGTTATTGGGCTAACAGTTGTCGCTGTGGGAACCAGCCTTCCCGAACTTGCGACCTCCGTTATAGCAGCATTCCGTCGACACTCCGAGGTTGCGCTTGGCAACGTTGTCGGGTCCAACATTTTCAATATTCTCGGAGTTTTGGGCGTTACAGCGATTGTCCAGCCGGTTCCCATTGCACGTCAAATTGCAATCTTTGATATCCCGCTGATGCTGGCCGCAACGTTCGCAATAGCGGTTGTCATTCTCATCTTGGGTCAGATGACACGAGGGACCGCTGTTGTTCTTCTTGGTGTCTACGCCGGCTATGTCGTGTTCCTATTCTGAGAACTTTCGAGAAATGCGGATTGGTGGGCACTCGCGGCCTTCCGATCTGCGTCAAACCCAGTCGTTCGCCGAGGTCGTTATGGCTGACCGGCATCGACTTTTGAGCAGACATCGCCCCTCATAACATCCGTCAATGAGCCCATGACCTAGGCGCCCTGGGCCAACCCCGCCAGATCGTCGATCAGCCGGCACTCACCACGGGCGCGGTCGGCGGGGTCTTCCCACTTGTGCTGAAAGACCAGCTTGTGGTCGGGGCGCAGCTTTACGGCGTTGGCGCGCTTCTGGATGAAGGCGATTAGGCCTTCCGGCTTGGCGAACGTGTCCCGATGGAACGAGATCACCGCGCCCTTGGGGCCGGCATCGACCTTGTCCACACCGGCCTCGACGCAGCGGCGCTTGATGGTGACGATCTGCGGGAGGTTCTCGACCTCCTCCGGCAGCGGTCTTAGAAGGCCTCACTCGCGGGGCGTTTGCGAACGCCTCTGTCCGGCCTGTTCGGCGGCGGCAATGGTATGGGCCTCGTCATCGGTGAATTTGGCGGACCAGTGGGAGCCGTCGCAGAACGGCTTGTTCTTTGAGTGGCCGCAACGACAGAGGGCATAGTGGTCGCGCGAGACACCCTGGCCCCAGGACTCGGTCTCGAGCGCGATACCGCCCGTGACGTAATAGGGCCCGTCCTTGGCCACTTGGATCGCTGGCGGCCCCTCAAGGTCCTGATGTTCGACGCCGTCCAGCGTATAGCTGAGCGCGCCCGAAGGGCACTGGCGAATGGTGGCGATGATCGCCTCGGCCGCGGCGCCGTCCGGGTCGATCCAGGGCTCCTCATCCATCCGCCACACACTCTTCAATTGCTCGGTGCAGACTCCGGCATGGGCGCAGACACCCCGGTTGTCGTGGATCGAAATCGCGGCGCCCGCATAGTCGTCGCGCCGGTCGGCCATCCGGTCGTCGTGTTTCCGGTCGCTGAAGTCGACCTTGGCGTGGGTGCCGTCGCAAAACGGTTTGGTGTGAGACCGGCCGCAGCGGCACAGCGCCATAATCTCCTTCGTGGCGATGGCCTCACCCCGCGAATTGGTGAAGTGCTTGAGGTGCTTGACGATCAGCGGGCCGTTCTTCGCCGGGGAGATGACGGGCTTGGTCGGGGCGCGATCCTCGGTCATGGACACCTCCTACCTAAGCGCCTTGCGCCAGTTGCGCCAGATCGTCGATCAGTCGGCGTACGCCACGGGCGCGATCGGCCGGGTCTTCCCACTTGTGCTGAAAGACCAGCTTGTGGTCGGGGCGCAGCTTTACGGTGTTGGCCCGCTTCTGGATGAAGGCGATCAGGCCTTCCGGCTTGGCGAACGTGTCCTGGTGGAACGAGATCACCGCGCCCTTGGGGCCGGCGTCGACCTTGTCCACGCCGGCCTCGACGCAGCGGCGCTTGATGGTGACGATCTGCAGGAGGTTTTCGACTTCCTCCGGCAGCGGCCCGAAGCGGTCGATCAGCTCGGCGGCGAAGCTCTCGATCTCGGCGCCGTCCACCAGGCCGGAGAGGCGCCGGTACAGGCCCAGCCGGACGCCCAGGTCGGCCACATAGGTCTCCGGGATGAGCACCGACGTGCCGATGCTGATCTGCGGCGTGAAGGCCGCCTCGCCCTCGCCGGCGGCGCCACCGCCGCGCTG
>JAJFGI010000124.1 GCA_021776215.1 Kiloniellaceae bacterium
CGTCCAAACCGCCATCGCCGGAACCGCCGCAAGCTGGCCTACCACCGACTGGCCCAGTTGAACCGCGCTCCGAACTGGTGCTGACTCGGACGGCGGCGGCAAAAATCCGCGACCAGGGCCCCGCCACGCCGACGCGCCGCCCTGGGCCGGCGTTTCTCGCGACCGGGCGCAAACCCACCGGCCCCGGCCGGCGGGAGCCGCATGCCGCCATGCCGACACCCGGGCCTGATAAGCCCGCCGCCCGCGGCCTCTCCGCCACATTGGCACCCGCGGGGGCATCGAGCGCCGTGGACGACGGCGCGATCCGGCCCGAGGAGGCGGCCGAGCTGGCGGGGATTCTCAACGATATCGGGCAGTCCTTACGCGATTCCGAGGCTTTCCGCCGCTATCCGCCGGTCAAGCCGGGGTCGACGCCGCAGCGCGCCGGTGACCGACGCCCGGCCAACCCTTTGCCTGGCGGCGCCACGGCCCCGGTGCGAGCGACGGGCGCGGGGGCCAAGTCCCGTTCGGCGGGCAAAAACCTGTCGGTGGCCAAAACCCTGTCGGCGGAAGAATCTGCTCTGCTCGCCATCCTCGATTCCATGGGACCCACGGCAGAGGATCGGCGAAATGCCGTCCGCGATCTGCGGCGGCTGCTCCGCAACGGTCTGCCGTCGCGGGCCGGTGAGCCCTAGTCGCGGTAGCCGCCCCTCCCGCTGCCCTGGCGAATCGGTTAGCTTGAGCGATACCACCTATGCGCGAACTGGCCGCGTGCGACCGATAAGGAAGATTCCGCGATGGCGATGAAGGCCGAGCAACGCAAACGTCAACTGATCGATCGCGTGGCCGAGCGGGTGCGCGAGCGGATGGCGCCGGCAAAGGCCGAGCTGGCGGAGCGTTTCGTGCGCCAGTTCTATGCGCATGTGCCGCCGGACGACATCATCCAGGAAGGCGCCGACAACCTTTATGGCGCGGCCATGTCTCTATGGAACCATGCCCAGGTGCGCGAGGCCGGGGCGAGCAAGGTTCGGGTCTATACCCCCCACCAGGACCAGGACGGCTGGAAGTCGACCCATAGTGTCGTCGAGATCGTCAATGACGACATGCCCTTTCTGGTTGACTCGGTCACCGCCGAGATCCACCGGCTGGGCGCCGAGGTCTTTCTCATCGTCCACCCGATTCTGAGCGTCAAGCGCGACAGTAAACGCAAACTCAAGGCCCTGGGTGATCCGGGCACCGCGGCGGCGGGTATGGCCGGCGAATCCTTCATGCACGTGCAGATCAGCGAGCAGCCGAGCGAGCGGCATGCCGAGATTGCCGCGGGCCTGAGTCAGGTGTTGGCCGATGTGCGTGCCAGCATCGAGGATTGGCTGAAGATGCGCCAAGGCTTGCGGGCGATCATCGTCGACCTGGAACAGGCGCCGCCGCCCCTGCCCGCCCACGAGATCGAGCAGGGTATCGCCTTCCTCAAATGGATGGATGACGACCACTACACCTACCTCGGCTATCGGGAATACAGCTTCGAGGGAAAGGGCGCCGCCGCCGTGGCGCGGATACAGACGGGCAGCGGTCTCGGCGTGCTGCGCGACGATAACGTGTCGGTCTTCGATGGCTTGCGCAATCTGGGCGGCTTGCCACCCGATGTGCGCGACTTCGTGAAGAAGCCGGAGCTGCTGCGCTGTACCAAGGCCAATCGGCGGGCCACCGTGCACCGGCCGGTGCACATGGATACCGTGGCGATCAAGCGCTTCGACGGTAAGGGTCGAGTCACCGGCGAGCGCTTGTTCCTCGGCCTCTTCACTTCCGTTGCCTACTCCCGCTCACCGCTCGGCATTCCGTTGTTGCGGGAAAAGATCGAGCGGGTCGCCAAGCGCGCCGGCCTGGACGCCAAGAGCCATGATGGCAAGGCCTTGATGCACATCTTGGAGACCTATCCGCGCGACGAGCTGTTTCAAATCACCGAAGACGATTTGCTTGAAACGGCCATGGGCATCCTGCACTTGCAGGAACGCCAGCGTATCGCGCTGTTCGTCCGCCGCGACCCGTTCGAGCGCTTCGTCTCGTGCCTGGTTTACGTTCCGCGCGATCGCTATGACACGAAGCTGCGCCGCAAGCTCCAGCACATCATCGCCGAGGCGTATGCCGGCTCGATCGCCGCCTTCACGACACACCTCAGCGACGAGCCGCTGGCCCGCCTGCATGTCATTGTCAAAACGACGCGGGGCGAAGTCCCCGATGTGGATATAGCGGCACTGGAACAACGGCTTGTCGAGGCCGGCCGGTCCTGGGACGATCGGCTGACGGAGTCCCTTGTCGCGGACCGCGGCGAAGAGCAGGGTTTGCGGCTTTTTCACCGCTACGCTCTGGCCTTTCCAAGCAACTACCAGGACCATTTCGATGCCCCGGCGGCGGTCCTCGACATTGCCCGCATCGAAGAGGCGCTGGGCAACGACAAGCTGGCGATGAATCTCTATCGGCCGGCGCAGGCCGAAGCGAGCACCCTGCACTTCAAGATTTACGTGGCGGACCAGCCCGTGCCGCTTTCCGACGTGCTGCCCATGCTCGAGAACATGGGCCTGAAGGTGCTCAGCGAAGTTCCGTATGACATCCGTCCCACGGGCGCCGGCGGGGCTGTGTGGATGCACGATTTCGCCATGCGGACCGAGGCCGGCGCGGCGGTCGATTCCGATGCCGTCAAGGATGCCTTTCACGAGGCCTTCGCCAAGGTTTGGCGGGGCGCTGTCGACGACGACGGATTCAACAAGCTGGTTCTGCGCGCCGGCCTGCGCGCGCGCGAAGTCTTGGTCCTGCGCGCCTACAGCAAATACCTGCGGCAGGCACGCATACCCTTCAGTCAGGAGTACATGGAACAGACCCTGGCCAACAACCCGACCATAACCCGCCGTCTGGTGGATTTGTTCCTGACGCGCTTCGCGGCGCAACCGTCGGTCGGTGGGCGCGCGGGCAAAAAGGCCGCGGGCGACAGCGAGGCACGCGCCAAGGCGCTGGTCGGCGAGATCGAGGCGGCGCTGGAGGCGGTCAGCAATCTGGATGAAGACCGGATCATCCGCCGCTTCCTCAACTGTATCGAATCGACGTTGCGCACCAACTTCGCGCAGCGGACCGACGAGGGCGCGATCAAGCCCTACCTCTCCTTCAAGTTCGACTCGCGGGCCCTCGACGAGTTGCCGCGGCCCCGGCCCTTCCGCGAAATTTTCGTCTACAGCCCGCGGCTCGAGGGGGTGCACCTGCGTTTCGGCATGGTGGCCCGCGGCGGCTTGCGCTGGTCCGACCGGCGCGAGGATTTCCGCACCGAGATCCTGGGTCTGGTCAAGGCGCAGCAGGTGAAGAATTCGGTCATCGTGCCGGTCGGCTCGAAGGGTGGCTTCGTGGTGAAGCGCACGCCGCCCGCCGAGGCCGGGCGCGAGGCGGTCCAGGAAGAAGGTATTGCGTGCTACAAGCTGTTCGTCTCCGGCCTGCTCGACATCACCGACAATTTGAAGGGCGGTGCGGTGGTGCCGCCGGCCGACGTGGTTCGGCGTGACGGCGACGATCCTTATCTGGTGGTTGCCGCGGACAAGGGGACGGCGACGTTCTCGGATATCGCCAATGGGATTTCGCAGAGCTACGGATTCTGGCTGGACGACGCCTTCGCCTCGGGCGGCTCCGCCGGCTACGACCACAAGAAGATGGGCATCACCGCCCGCGGTGCCTGGGAGTCGGTCAAACGCCACTTCCGCGAGATCGGCAAGAATATCCAGGCCGAGGACTTCACGGTCATCGGCTGCGGCGACATGGCCGGCGACGTGTTCGGCAACGGCATGCTGCTCTCCAAGCACATCAAGCTGATCGCGGCGTACAACCACCTGCACATCTTCATCGATCCCGAACCGGATCCGGAAGAAAGTTGGACCGAACGCAAGCGGCTGTTCGATCTGCCGCGTTCCGCCTGGAGCGACTACGACGCCAAGCTGATTGCCAAAGGCGGCGGCGTCTTCGAACGGCGGGCCAAGTCGATCAAGCTGACGCCCGAAATGAAAGCCCTGTTCGGCCTGGAGAAGGACCAGGTCCCGCCCAGCGAGGTAATCAGGGCCATGCTGGCGGCCGAGGTCGAGTTGCTGTGGTTCGGCGGCATCGGCACCTACGTCAAGGCGAGCGACGAATCCCATGCGGACGTGGGCGACCGGGCCAACGAGTCCCTGCGCGTCGATGCCACCGAATTGCATGCCAAGGTCATCGGCGAAGGCGCCAATCTGGGAGTCAGTCAGCGCGGCCGTATCGAATACGCCTTGCACGGCGGCCGGTTGAATACGGATTCCATCGACAATTCGGCCGGCGTCGATTGCTCGGATCACGAGGTCAACATCAAGATCCTGTTGGGCGACGTGGAGGCCGCGGGTGACATGACGCGCAAACAGCGCGATGCGTTGCTCGTACGCATGACCGAGGAGGTCGCCGAACTGGTTTTGCGTGACAACTACCTGCAGACCCAGGCGATCACGGTGACGGCTGCCCTCGGGGCTCATCTGCTCGATCGCACGGCGCGCTATATGCGCTCCTTGGAAAAAGCCGGACGTCTCGATCGGGCCATCGAGTACCTGCCGGACGACGAGACGATTATCGAACGCCTGAACAAGAAGATCGGCCTCACCCGGCCCGAGGTCGCGGTCCTGCTCTCCTATGCCAAGATCACTCTCTATGACGAGTTGCTCTCGTCCGACCTGCCCGACGATCCGTATATGGGCCAAGACTTGGTGCGTTATTTCCCGCAACCCCTGCGCCGGAAATATAGCCAACAGATCATGCGTCACCGCCTGCACCGCGAGATCATCGCCACGGTGGTGACGAATGGTATCGTCAACCGGGTCGGGATCACCTTCGTGCACGAGTGCCGCGAGAAGACCGGCATGAGCGCCGCGGACGTGGCGCGGGCCTATGCCATCAGCCGCGAGATCCTGGCGATGCGCGATCTATTCGCCGCCATCGAAAGGTTGGACAACATGGTGCCGGCGGCGGTTCAGGCGGCGATGCTCACCGAATGCGGGCGGCTGATCGAACGTACCACCGTCTGGTTCCTGCGCTTGGGCGCCCATCCCCTGAATATCGAGGCCGAGGCGCAGGCCTATGGCGCCGGCGTTGGGCAATTGGCGGCGAACTTGCCGGAGCTGCTGGCCGAGACGGACCGGCAATATTTGGAGGAGCGCGTCGCCGATTATGTCCGGCAAGGGGTTCCCGACGACGTGGCGCGCCGCGTCGCCGGTCTGGCGCTGTTGGTTCCGGCTTGCGACATCGTGCGTATCGCCGGCGGCGCGGCCTTGCCCGTGCTCGAGGTGGGCCGGGCCTATTTCGCCATCGGCGCGCGTTTCGGCTTCGATTGGCTCCGCCGTGCCGCCGGTCATCTGCCCAGCGACAACGCCTGGGACAAGCTGGCGGTCACCGCCATCGTCGACGACCTCTACGGCCACCAAAGCGAGCTGACCGCCCGCGTGGTCAACGGTATCACCGAGCCCGGGGCCGCCGACGGGATGATCGACCGCTGGGCCGAGGCGCGTCGTCCACTGGTCGCCCGCACCGAGCAGTTGTTGACGGAATTGCAGACCACGGGTACCCCCGATCTGGCCATGCTGGCGGTGGCCAACCGCCAGCTTCGTTCCATGGTGGGTGGCTAGGGCGCATCGTACTATTCGATGCGGACGGCGGTGCCGTTGGCGCTGACCATAAGCATGGACTCGCCAACCGTCTCGTAGTCCAGATCGACGCCGATGACGGCATTCGCCCCGAGCGCTTGCGCGGCGTCGCTCATATCCGCCAGCGCGGCGTCCTTGGCGCCCCGCAAGGCTTTCTCATAGCCACCGGCGCGGCCGCCCACGACATCGCGGACACGGGCAAAGAGATCGCGGAACATATTGGCGCCGACGATGGCGTCGCCGCTGACGAGTCCCAGGTAGGCGGTGACCCGCCGACCTTCGATGGCATCGGTGGTAACGATCAGCATGGCCAGACATCTCCCGTCGGTTGGACCGTGGCAGCGGCCTTTCCGGCCGCATCCTATCGGCTTGTGCTCCGGGCGGGCACGGGGTTTTAGAGGGCCGTTATAAATAGGGCAATATGGCCATGTTCATAATAGGGCATGAAACCCTAATTATTAAGTTGTGTGCTGATTAATACTTAAAACTAGGCTCTATAGCCCTAATTTTTTTGGGAAAGTTGGAAACCTTTAAGAGTCTTCCTAAAAATCTCAGTGTTTCAGAAGATTGTTGTTGTGGTTTTGCTGTATTGGTTTTAGTGTACATAAACATAGCAGGGATCTAGACATGGATCGGAGAGACCGTATGTTCGACGTGGTGACCTCGCCTGGCGCGGTTCTGCCCGAATTCCTGGAAACCAGAGAGACCGCCACAATTGCGGCTCTGGTGGGGGTGATTGGCGCCGCGGTAAGCCTCTACGGGGTGAGCCTGCATGGCCTGCCTCATTTTTTCCTCGCCGCCAGTCTGCCGATGAGCGCCTTGGGCATGGCGCTCGGCATTCGGCATCGTAACCGGGCCGCCCGATTTCTCGGTATGTCCGGCACGGCGCTTGCGGGCCTCGGCTTCGCGTTGACCTAGGCTGCCCCGCGAAACGACGCTCTGCCCGTTCCGCTTTCCTATTCCGCGGGCCTTGCGCCGGGGATGCCGGGTGGGCCGTCGGTACACCCCGCTCCCCGAGCCCGGGATTCTTCGGGGATTCAAAATCTCAGGCTGCTCCGAACCGGTGCATTCGTGCCCACCGACTCGTCGAGCGCGCGGTATACTCCCCGCCGCCGGGGGTAAGCGCCGCCGGCTCTGCGGCACATCGGGGGGGCGACAGGGATGGGGGACAGCCGACAGGAGGCGGGGCCGACAAGCGGCTGGCGGGGCGTTGGCCCCAAGGGGCGGTTGCTCGCCTGGTGCAGCTATGACTGGGCCAACTCGTCGTATCCGACGGTTGTCGTCACGTTCGTCTTCGCCGCCTACTATGCCACCGCCGTGGCGGAAACCCCGGAAATCGGTACCGCGCAATGGGGTCAGGCACTTGCCCTTTCCGGTCTGGCGGTGGCGATTCTGGCGCCGATTTTTGGGGCGCTTGCCGACCAGGGCGGGCGGCGCAAGCCCTGGATCGGCGTCTTCTCGGCCACCGCGGTGCTCACCGCCCTGGGGCTGTGGTGGGTCGCGCCGGACCCGGCTTTCGCCCTCCTGGCCCTGGTGCTCATCGCCGTCGGCAATGCGGCGTTCGAGTTCGGCCAGGTTTTTTACAATGCCATGCTGCCCGAGGTGGCGCCGCCGGAGCGCCTCGGCCGCATTTCCGGCTGGGCGTGGAGCGTCGGCTATGCCGGCGGTCTTGTCTGTCTGGCGCTGAGCCTGGTGCTGTTTGCGCAACCGGTGCCGCCGCTGTTCGGCCTGGATGCCGCGGCGGCGGAAAACATCCGCATCGTCGGCCCCTTTGTGGCCGTATGGTTCGCTCTCTTCGCCTTGCCGCTTTTTCTGTTCGTGCCGGACGCGCCGCCGCACCGGAAGCCGCTCGCCGAGACCCTGCGCGGCGGTCTGCGCAGCCTGGGAAATACCCTCAAGTCCCTGCCCCGGCATGGGCAAACGGGCCGGTATCTTCTCGCCCACATGATCTACACCGACGGCCTGAATACGCTTTTCGCGTTCGGCGGGCTGTACGCGGCCGGCACCTTCAACATGACCTTTGAAGAGATTCTGATCTTTGCCATTCTGCTGAACATCACCGCCGGGCTGGGCGCCGCCGGTTTTGCCTGGGTCGACGACTGGATCGGGCCCAAACGCACCATCCTCATCGCCCTTGCGGGCTTGTTTGTCGCCGGCGTCGCCATTCTGGTGGTCGAGACGCGGCTGTCGTTCACGGTGCTCGGCTGTGTCATCGGTATCTTCATTGGTCCGGCACAGTCGGCCAGCCGATCGTTGATGGCCCGCCTGGCGCCGCCGGAGCATCGCACCGAGTTGTTCGGGCTCTATGCCCTCTCGGGCAAGGCGACAGCCTTTCTCGGGCCGGCGATTGTCGGCGCGGTAACCCTGTGGGCGGACAGCCAGCGCGCCGGGATGGCGACGATCCTGGTGTTCTTCCTAATTGGCGCGCTGTTGATGCTGCCGCTGCGCGAGCCGGCCCGTGCCGTCAGTGCCGGAAGTGGCGCATCCCGGTAAAGACCATGGCGATGCCGGCGCCGTTGGCGGCGGCGATCACCTCGTCGTCGCGCACCGAGCCGCCCGGTTGAATGACCGCCGTCGCCCCGGCGTCGACCGCCGCCATGAGCCCGTCGGCGAACGGGAAGAACGCATCCGAGGCCACCACCGACCCCTCCGTGCCGCGATTGTCGGCGCCGGGCGCTCCGGCGGCCTCCCGCGCCTTCCAGGCGGCGATGCGCGCCGAGTCGACCCGGCTCATCTGCCCGGCACCGATGCCCACCGTGGCGCCGTCGCGGGCATAGACGATGGCGTTCGATTTGACGTGTTTGGCGACCCGGAAGGCGAAGATCATATCGGCGATCTCGGCGGCGCTGGGCGTGCGCTTGCTGACCACTTTCAGGGCCGCCGCATCGATGCGGCCATCGTCCCGGGTCTGCATAAGAAAGCCGCCGGCCAGCGATTTCATCGTCATGCCGGGGGCACCGGCATCGGGCATGGTGCCGGTCACCAGCAGGCGTAGATTCTTTTTATCCGCCAAGATCTCGCGCGCCGCCGGCTCGATCGCCGGGGCGATCACCACCTCGGCGAAAAGCTTGCCGATCTCACCGGCTGTCTCCGCGTCCAGGGGCCGGTTCACGGCGATGATGCCGCCGAAAGCGCTGACCGGATCGCAGGCAAGCGCCCGCCCATAGGCTTCGGCCAGGGTGTCCGCCAAGGCGACGCCGCACGGATTGGCGTGCTTGATGATGGCCACCGCCGGCCGGTCGAAGCCGGGCGGGCTGAACTCCGCCACCAGCTCGAAGGCGGCATCGGTGTCGTTCAGGTTATTGTAGCTGAGCTCCTTGCCTTGCAACTGCTCGGCGCTGGCGACGCCCGGGCGGGCGGCGCCGCCGGCATAGACGGCGGCCGCCTGATGTGGATTTTCGCCATAGCGCAGCACCTGTTGCCGGCGTCCGGCGAAGACCACCCGGGCGGGAAAGGTCTCTCCCTGTTGCGCGGCCAGCCAACCGGCAATTGCCGCGTCATAGGCCGCCGTGTGGGCGTAGGCGGCGGCGGCGAGACGGCGGCGCAACGCCAGGCTGGTGGCCCCGGCGTGCGTCGAAAGCTCCGCGGTCACCGCCGCATAGTCCAGCGGGTCGGTGACCACCGTGACGAAGTCGTGATTCTTGGCGGCCGCGCGCACCATGGCCGGGCCGCCGATGTCGATGTTCTCGACACAGGTGGCGAAATCGGCGCCGGCGGCCAAGGTGGCCTCGAAGGGATATAAGTTCACGACCACCAGATCGATGGGTGCGATGTCGTGCGCGGCCATGGCGGCGCGGTGGCTGTCCTCGTCGCGGCGCGCCAGGATGCCGCCGTGCACCTTTGGGTGCAGGGTTTTCACGCGGCCGTCCATGATCTCCGGAAAACCCGTGTGATCCGACACCTCGGTGACCGCCACATCCGCATCGCGCAGGGTCATCGCGGAACCGCCGGTGGAGAGGATCTCGATGCCGTGGCCCGCCAGGGCCCGCGCAAATTCGGCCAGGCCGGCCTTGTCCGAAACCGAGATCAAGGCGCGTCGGATGCAAACGGTTTCGGCAGCGGTCAAGGAGTGGTCTCCACGTTCGAGATTGGACGAAGGCGCCGCATCCCGCCGGCGCCCGATCCTCAGGACTTGCGGTTCACGAAACGGCGGTAGCGGTCTCGGCGCAATCTTCGCCGGCGCCGAACTCCGGCACCAGGCGGTGCAGCATGGTCAGCAGATCGGCCTCGCGGCGCTGCGACGTCAAAGCCTCAAGGTCAGTGAAGCTGCGGTTCAAGAGCTCCAGATTGACCGTGCGTGGCGACGCCAGGCGCAGGCCCGGATGGCTCGTCGGCAGCAGCGGTTCGGCCTCGTGGAAAACCTCTTCCCGCAGCTTTTCGCCGGGGCGCGGGCCGGTGATGACGATCTCGATGTCCTTGTTCGGCCGCAGGCCGGCAAGGCGGATCACCTGGTGTGCCAGATCGATGATCTTCACCGGTTCCCCCATGTCGAGCACGTAGATCTTGCCGGCCTCGGTGCGCGGGCTTACGGCGCCCAGCGCCGAGGCTTGCAGCACCAGCTCGACCGCCTCGCGCACGGTCATGAAGTACCGTGTCATCTCCGGATGAGTCACCGTCAACGGGCCGCCGGCGGCGAGCTGCCGGTGGAACAGCGGCACCACGGAGCCGGTGGAGCCCAGCACATTGCCGAAACGCACGGTGATGAAGCGGGTGCCGGGCTTGCCGCGCTGGCGCTCGGCGATATCCAGGGCCTGACAGTAGGTCTCGGCCAACCGCTTGCTGGCACCCATCACGCTCGACGGATTGATGGCCTTGTCCGTCGAGATCAGCACCATGGCGGCGACCCCGGCCTTGCGGCATGCCTCGGCGGTGTTGCGCGTGCCGATGACATTGGTCCGGACGCCTTCGATCGGATTCGCCTCGACCATGGGCACATGCTTCAAGGCGGCGGCGTGGAAGACCAGCTCCGGTGCGCGCGCCGCCATGACGTCGTCGAGGTGCGCCCGGTCGCGCACGTCGCCGAGCACGAGGCTGCGCGGCAAGTCGGCAAACGCCTCGTCCAACTCCAGCCCAATGGTATAGAGCGCGTATTCGGAGTTATCCAGCAGGGTCAGATGCGCCGGCGAGAAGGAGGCGATCTGCCGCGCCAACTCGCCGCCGATCGAGCCGCCGGCGCCGGTGATCAAGACCCGCCGTCCCTCGATGAGGCGGCGCATCGCCGCCCGGTCCAAGGTCGTCTGTGTGCGGCCCAGCAGGTCCTCGATCGCGACTGGTTTCAGCTCGAGTTTCTCCTCGCCGCTGCGGAACTCGGTCAGGCGGCGCAGCCGGGCGATGGCGATACCGCGGCCTTCGGCGATGTCGAGAATGCGCTGAAGATCGTCACGCTCCAGCCGCTTGGTGACGATGATCTTCTGCGGTAGCCGGCTGCTGGCGCCCACCGACTCGACGACGCGTGCCAATTCGTTGAGATGGCCGAGAACCGGGACCCCATGAATGCGCCGGCCAACCCGTGTCCCCTTCTCGTCGACGAGGCCGAGCACCTCGTAGGGGCCGTCGCGGTCCCGCGCCATCTCGCGGATGAATACCTCGGCCCGGTCGCCGACACCGATGAGCAGGACCGGAACGCGCTGGTGACGATCCCGCTCGAGCACATGATCGAAGCCGCGGTCCTTGAAGATCCGGTAGAGCAAGCGCGGGGCGCCGAGCAGGAAGATCAGCACGAACCAGTTGATGATCAGCGACGTGCGCGGCAGCTCGTTCAGGCGTGTGATCAGGAACGTGACCGGCAGGAAGACGAGCAGCGCCAAGGTGACGGCGCGAACAATCGCGACCAGATCGTTGAGCGAGGCATAGCGCCAAATGCCGCGATACAGACCGGCGTGCCAGAAGACGATGCCGCAGACCATCGTGAACAGAACCAACGCGAGCCAGGCATCGGCCGGCAGGCGAAGGAGCGGGTCCACACCCAGCCGCAGCCCCAGCGCCAACAGGAACGAGAGCGCCGCCATGCCCAAATCGTGCAGAAAGGCGATCGTTTGCCGGGGCAGTCGATGGGTTCTGAACTTCATCGGCGGCGATCCCTGCGCCAAAGAATCCGGCTCAGCTTCTGACAGAAACCCGCCGTCACAGGCAAGCTCTAATCATGCTCTAGTCCCTCTGGGGCGCGATTCGCCGCAGCGCCCACTTGACGTTCGCGCCATCGGGGCCGGCGTGGCCGCTGAGAACGATCTGCTGGCTGCGCCTGATCTCGCCCTTGCGGCCGAGATAGACGCTCGGCTCCAGTGAAACCCGAACGGCGGCGGCGCGCAACTGCCAACCGCCGCCCTTGGCCAGACGCAAAAGCGCCGAGTCACCGCCCTGGGCGACGCTGGCTTTGACGTCCGGATGCAGATGGAAGCGGATGGTGAAATCGCACGCCTGCGATTTGCCACCGGTTTTGCCCCTGGGTTGCAGCCGGTCCTCGCCGCGGATATCCGTCCCGTCGGCGGCGAGAAACAGCCGCCGCCGATGGCGCAGGCCGAAGGGGCGCTGGTAGCCGGTGTGGCTCATATCCAGCCAGAGATTGCCGTCCGTCTCGGCGCGCTTGCAGCGGCGAACCCGCGGCCGCCGGCCAAAGCCGCCGGTCTCCAGAAGCTCGCCGCTGTTGGTGTCGCCGGCGATCAGGGTGGAGTGCGCCGCCGTCGTCCGTTGTGCTTGGCGCCAGCCGGGATCGCCCGGGCGGGCGCCGCAATTGACGATCATGCGCTCCCGTCCGATGCTGATCTCCAAACTCAAGGTGCCGGCATGGGCGACGCCGTCCAGGCCCGGCGGCGGCGGGGCGCCGGCATCGACGAGGACAACGGTGCGGCCGGCAAACAGCCGCTGGAAACCGCCGTCCGGTGCCTGGGATTGCGCGCGGGCGCGGCCGGTGGCCCGCTGCAAGACCATGTCCACCTGCCAGCCCTCTTCCTCGGTGCCGCCGTTGAAGGCGGCCAGACCGCCGTCGCCGTGCCGGAACATCCTCAGCGCTGGGGCCATGGCCTCCACTGCCGCCTGCAATCCCGCGGGCACGCCGCGGCGTCCCGCATGGACCTCGCCGGCGGCACCGCGCCCGGCCAGAACTTCGCCCTTGTGCAACAGCGCCCGGAGGTCGATGAGATCGCGCAAGACCGCCATGTGACGTGCCGGATTTCGCTCGGCGTGGACGCCGTCTCCGAGGATTTGCCGGGGCAGCTCGCGGCTCAGGATCGCCAAACCTTGCTCCTGCCAGCCGGTGCTGTCGGGCAAACACACCCCGGCGTAGATCAACCCTTTCAGGGCGGCGATCAAGTCGGCGCCGGCCAGGCCGGCGGGCAACACCCGACCGAGATGCTGCGCCTGCCGGGTCATGCTGCGATGCAGCCGATGACGGAATGAAATTTCGGCGCTGGCGGCGAAGAAGTCGTAGCACCCCAGCCAATGGGACAGGCGACGTCCCGTGGCCAACGGGTCCCAAGCTGCTGCCGTCCAGGACTCGTGTGCCGTCAGCCAGCCACCGACAAGCTCGCGCGCGCAGCGACGGGCGCCATCCCCGCCAACGGCACGCAGGTCCCGCAGCCAGGCAAACCCGTGCAGCTCCGCCAGCCAGGCGGGCTCGGCGCCCAGCGGTGCCCACGACGGCGCGGAATGGGTAATCCGGCGCCCGGCAAAGTCGAAGCTGCCCTGCAGGATATCGCTGCCCTGCCTGGCGTCGCCCGGCCACGCGTCGGAGGGCGAGACGGCCAGCGTCAGCGGCGTGAATCCCGGCAACGACAAGCGGTAGAAGGGCAGGGCGAAGATCGGCCGCTTCAGATCGTAGGCCAGCCGGGCGAGTGCCTGGGCGGTCGGCAGGCGCGCGAGAGTGCGCAGATGCTCCGTGGCCTCTGCCAGGGCGCGGCCGCCGCTGGCGATGCGATGCGGGTATGGAATGTCCCGCGCGGGCATTATCCGCCGCTGGCGCTGCTGCGGACCACCGTCGGGGTGTCGCGCAGGCGCTGAATATTATCGGCATAGGCCGAGGGGCCGCCGCGGAAGCAGGCGGAGCCGGCGGCCAGGATGTCGGCGCCGGCGGCGACGGCCTGCGGGCCGGTCGCCTCGTTGATGCCGCCATCCACCTCGAGGTCGATGGTCCGGCCGCTGGCATCGATGCGCTGGCGCAGGGCGGTGAGCTTGTCCAGGGTCGCGGGAATGAAATCCTGGCCGCCGAACCCCGGGTTGACGCTCATCACGAGAATCAGATCGATATCGCCGAGCAGGTGGTCGACCACGCTCACGGGCGTCGCCGGGTTGATGGCGATCCCCGCCTTCTTGCCAAGCCCCTTGATGTGCTGGACGCTGCGATGCAGGTGATGCCCGGCCTCCGGGTGGATGGTGATGATGTCGGCGCCGGCGGCGGCGAATTCGGCGATGAACGGATCGACGGGCGCGATCATCAGATGCACATCGAACGGCAGCGTGGAGTGCGGCCGCAAAGCCGCGACCACCGCTGGCCCAATGGTGATGTTGGGCACGAAATGGCCGTCCATGACATCGACGTGGATGTAGTCGGCGCCGGCCGCCGTCATGGCGCGTACCTCTTGGCCCAAGTTGGCGAAGTCGGCCGACAGAATCGATGGCGCGATGCGAACCGGTCGCTGCATGAATCCCTTGGTATCAGCATGCACCGCGCCTCGCAAGCGCCTGGGCGCAGGGACGTTTCAGCGCCGAGAGTCACTGGCGCCGCAGGCGGCAGGCGTAGAACCCGTCGATCCCGCCATGCGCCGGCAGATGACACGGCAGGGTGCGCAGATCGCCGGTGCCGTCGATTAGCTCGCTCAGGCCGCCGACCTCGGCCGCCTGCACGGCAATGCGTTCGACCGGGGCGCCGCCGGCGATCAGCGTGGCAATGCGCTCCGGCCCCTCCTCCGGCTGCAACGAGCAGGTAGCATAGACCAGCAAGCCGCCGGGGCTAAGCATCTCGACCGCGGCGGCCAGCAGACGGTCCTGGGCCTGCGCCAAGGCGGCCACATCGCTCGGCCGCTTGAGATGAGCGATATCCGGATGCCGGCGGATGGTGCCGGTGCCCGTGCACGGCGCGTCGAGCAATACCGCCGGGGCCGGTTGCGGCGGCCGCCAGGCGGTGGCATCGGCGGTAACGATGTCCGCGTGCAGCCCCAGGCGCGCCAGATTGTCGGCCAGGCGCGCCCGGCGCTCGGGCACCTGCTCGACGGCGGTCACCTCGGCGCCGGCGGCAGCCAGTGCCGCGGACTTGCCGCCAGGTGCCGCGCACAGATCGATGACCCGTTTTCCCGCCACATCGCCGAGCAGCCGGGCCGGCAGCGTCGCGGCGGCGTCCTGCACCCACCAGGCGCCCTCGCCGTAGCCGGACAGCTGACTGACGTCGCCGGCCCCGCGCAGGCGCAGCGATTCGGTGGGCAGGACCTCGGCACCCAGACGGTCGGCCCAGACGTGCAGGTCGGGGGTGTTCTTGACCGTGATGTCGAGCGGCGGGTCCTCGCCGTGGGCTTGCGCGATGGCGCGCGCCGTTGCCTCGCCATACGCGGCCGACCAGCTACGCCAAAGCCAGTCGGGCGTATTCAGGCGCGGCGCATCCTGGGCGGCGGCCAGCTCGGCGCCGTCGCGCGCCAGGCGGCGCAAGACCGCGTTGAGCAACCCTTTGTAGCCGGCCAGACGCGGTCCCTGGGCGAGCAGAAGGGTGGTGCTCACCGCGGCATGCGCCGGGGTCCCGAGAAAGACGAGCTGGGCCACGCCAAGACGCAACAAATCGCGCACATCGGCAAAGCCGCGCTTGCCGGGGCGGTTCAAGCTGGCATCGATCAGGGCGTCGATCTGACCCAGGCGACGCAGCACCGTGGCGCACAACAAGCGGGCAAAGGCCCGGTCGCGCGGCGCCAGCTGCGCCATGCCCTTGTCGTTGGCCAGGACATCGTCGAGGGGTCGATAGCGGCGCAGCACGGTGGCGACCACACCCAAGGCTATTGCCCTGGCGTCGGGCGCCTCGGCCCGATTTCGGCGTGCTTGGCGCGCGGCGTTCAGCCCCAGGGTCCGCCGTCTTGGCCCATCTCCTGCGCTATGCGGCGCAAGCGGGCGATCCGCGCCGCGGTGCTCGGATGGGTCGAGAAGAGGCTATCGATACGGTGCGTGTGCAGCGGGTTGATGATGAACAGATGCGCGGTGGCCGGATTGGCCTCGGCGTCGCGGTTGTCGATTTGCCCGGCGGCCATGTGAATCTTCTCCAGGGCCGAGGCCAGCCACAGGGGCCGGCCGCTGATCTCGGCGCCGATCGCATCGGCGCTGAACTCGCGGCTGCGGGAAATCGCGCTTTGCACCAGGAACGCCGCCAGGGGGGCTAAGACCGCGACCAGGATAACGCCGACGATGCCCAACGGATTGTTCCGGTTGCCGCCAAAGAAAAAGGCGAAGTTGGCGAGCATGGAAACGGCACCGGCGATGGTCGCGGTAACGGTCATGATCAGGGTATCGCGGTTGCGCACATGCGCCAGCTCGTGGGCCATGACCCCGGCAACCTCATCCGCGCTCAAGCGTTTGAGCAAGCCGGTCGTCGCGGCGACGGCGGCGTTCTCCGGGTTGCGGCCGGTGGCGAAAGCATTGGGCTGCTCATTCTCGACCAGATAGACGCGCGGCATGGGCAATCCGGCATTGCGCGCCAGTTGTTCGACCGTGCCATAGAACGTGGGGGCGGCGGCCCGGTCTATTTCGCGCGCCCGGTAGAGGCGCAAAATCAATTTGTCGGCGTTCCAGTACGCGAACGCGTTGGTGGCGATCGCCAGGGCCAGTGCGATGGCCATACCCGCCTCGCCGCCGATGAGGAAACCGACGGCCAGGAAAAGCCCCGTCAGGGCAGCCAGCAGCACGGCCGTGCGCAGGTAATTCATGACCCCGGAGAAACTCTCGTAGACCCGACGCGAAGGTGACCCGACCATACTGGCCGTCGTTGTACGTAGTTGGCCCGGCTGCCGGGCGCCGTCAAGCCTTGGCAGATCTTTCGGCGATGCTCATATTGAACTGATGAGCAAACGTTTCGTCGAACACCGCGTACGACGGCCGGGCTCTGACAAGTCTGGCCCTGTTGAGCCGAAGACGCCGGTCGGTGGCACCGTGCCGCCCGGCGACGCGGCGCCGGTGCGCACACCGGTCGCGCCGTCTGGCGGGCTGCGGGAGATCGGGGGTCCGGAAGGGCCCGAGCCGACCCGCTTCGGCGACTGGGAACGGAAGGGAATTTGCGTCGACTTTTGAGTCGGCGCGGGTTGGTTCCGCCACTGTCGTTGTTCGGTGTTTGTTCCTTGTAGCCGTCCGGTCTCGGGTATATTATCCTAGAATACCTATTATTGCGGCGCCCTCCCGCGCTAATATTCAACCTATGATAGATATTCTGAAGCGCTGGCAGAAGAGACGGATGTTCTCGCTACCGGGCATTGCCTTACTGACTGGGGTTGTGTTGGGTGGCCTTGGGGCGCCGCTCTCTCCGGCGGGGGAGCGCCTGTCGGGCCCGATCGGGGCCCAGGTCTTGCGGGTCCTCGACGGCGATACCCTTGAGGTCAGCGCCCGCATCTGGCTCGGGCAGGATGTGGAAACGCGGGTTCGGCTGGCCGGTATCGATGCGCCCGAGTTGAAAGGTGATTGTCCCTACGAGCGAGAGATGGCGGCCCGGGCGCGCGCGCACCTGGTGGCGCGCCTGCCCTCGATCGGCGGGCGCCCGGCCCAGGTGCGCCTGTATGACATCAGCCTGGGCAAGTATGGCGGCCGGGTGCTGGCCCGCGTTCTCGCGGCAAACGGAGAGGATCTGGGACACAGCCTTCTGGCGGCCGGGCTCGCCCGTCCTTACGCGGGCCGCGGCCGGCGCTCCTGGTGTGCCGCTGCCGGGTGACCGCTGCTGGCCGACCGCGGCCTCTTCGCGGCCCCCCTGCTACGGCCCCGTGCTGATCAGATATTGGGGTGTTGAATGCGGACGCCAGATCGCACCCGCCCCGGCGGGTGCGTTGGGTCGGCGGGCGGCGGCACCTCAGACGGAGATGTCGAGCAGCCGGCCGCGGTGCTGTTCCTTGCCAGTGGACTCGGAACGCGGCCGCTCGCCGTCGGAGCGGGCGCGTTCGCTGCCTTTGCCGGCCGTAACCGGGCGCGAGGTCTCATGCCGCGTCTCCGCGACGTTCGGCGCGTTGGCAACGGATGCCGGGGCGCCGCCCGGAGACCCCACTGGCGGGGGCACCAGAGGATTTGGTACTTGCATGGCCACACGATACCCGGATCGTCAAATAAAGTCAAATAAAAAACCTCATTGACCGTATGTTTTACTTGGTAATTTATCTAATATTTTACGCAAAATCCGTGTGTATTGCGTTTTATTTCAATTTTGAGATAATTCGCCGAGATTTGTTGATATTTTCCAGGCGCGGCGGTTGATCCAAGGGCCAATTTCCTTCGATCGGACAGGAAATGAGCGTCCGAGTCTTGCTTACCCTTTTGCAACATGCCATTTAGGGCCGCAGTGCCGGTTGGCCGCTGGGCCTGCCGGCGGTACCCGCCGATCAGCGGAGCATCGATGAAGCAATGTAATCCGGAGCCTTTGCCGGAATATGGGGCGAAGGGCGAAGCTGCGGACCCGTGTCTGCCCGAGTCCGGCGACGATTTCCCCACCTGCCTGGCCGAGGCGCTCGATATTCTGGTTGATCGGGCAATGCGGCACGGGCTTGTCGAGGTCGCGCATTTGCTCGAAGTGGCGGCGTTGGCCGCCCGCGACGCCGCTGTAACGCCGGTGGAGCCGCATTGCCAGCCGGAGCACAAGCACGGCGGCGTGCCCTCCTCGCCGGCTTGACCTTCCCCCGGCTGGAACCTCCAGTCTGCCGCACTCTCGGTTACGCCAGGAAGGGGGGCGGATGTCATGTGGAGCAAACGGCGCCAGTCTGTCATTCTCGCCATTGTCGTTGTCGTGCTGTTTGTTACTTCGGCGCTGCTGTATTTCGGTTACTTTGCGCCCGGCCAGCGCCGGAACGATGCACCGCGCCTCGCTCGCGGCCAGGAGGTCTACCAGACCTATTGCGCGTCGTGTCACGGCAACGATTTGGCGGGCCAGGAGAACTGGCGGCAGCGGGGGGCGGACGGCCTCTTGCCGGCACCCCCCCATGACGAGACGGGGCATACCTGGCACCACCCGGATCAGCAGCTTTTCCAGATCACCAAGTTCGGCACCGCGGCCCTGGTGGGCGGTGACTACAAATCCGCCATGGGCGGATTTGCCGACCGGCTCAGCGACGAGGATATCGACGCCGCCATCGACTTCATCAAATCCCGCTGGCCCGATCCAATCCGCCGGCGCCAAGAGGAAGTCACCACCCGCGCCGGCCAGGCTCAGTAGTCCGCATTCCGCGCCGCTACCCGATCTTCACGGTCTTCAGGTAGGCGGGTTGGGCAACGCCCGGTTTCAAGCGCGGATCGTCTTCCGCCGCCCCGGTCACGCTGTGCACGGGGACCACACCGGCCCAAACGTCGAGCGCATAATCCGCTTCGTCGTCGCCCGGCGGGCCCGTCCGGATCTTCGCGGAGACCTCTTCCAGGCGCAGGGTTAGGACCGTTGTCGCCTTCAGCTCCTGGTCGGTCGCCGGGCGCAGCTCGGCCCAGCGCCCCGGGGTGATCCGTTCC
Organism: Kiloniellaceae bacterium; assembly: GCA_021776215.1. Lineage (GTDB taxonomy): Bacteria > Pseudomonadota > Alphaproteobacteria > Kiloniellales > J153 > JAJFGI01. The sequence goes on from JAJFGI010000124.1 coordinate 19,320, forward strand.
GAGAAGGCGGCCAACGCGGCCAGCTTCTCCGCCGGGTCGGTGACCTTGTCGGCGTGCCCGAAAGCCATCAGCGAGCGGTAGTTGATGGATGAGTGAAAGCCGGAGCGCGCCA
>JAJFGI010000125.1 GCA_021776215.1 Kiloniellaceae bacterium
CCTGTCCCCCGGCGCCTTGACCTTGGCCGATCTGCGCGCGTTCTGGCAGGCGCCGCGGCCGGTCACGCTCGACGAGGCCTATGCCGGCGCCATCGACGCCTCGGCGGAAACCGTGGCCGCGGTCCTGCGCCGGGGCAAGCGGGTCTACGGCGTCAACACCGGCTTCGGCAGCCTGGCCAGCACCACCATCGACACGGACGAGTTGAGCGAGTTGCAGCGCCGCCTGGTGCTTTCCCACAGTGCCGGCGTCGGCGCGCCCTTGAGCGAGCGGGTGGTTCGCCTGGTCCTGCTGCTGAAGATCAACGGGCTAGCGCGGGGCTACTCCGGCATTCGCCGCGAGGTCATCGACGCCCTGCTGGCCTTGCTGAACGGCGGGGCGATCCCGGTCATTCCGGCAAAGGGGTCGGTCGGCGCCTCTGGCGACCTGGCGCCCCTGGCGCATTTGTCCGCGGTCCTGTTGGGAGAAGGCGAGGTCGATCTGGGCGGACAGCGAATGGCCGCCACCACGGCCCTTAAGCGCCTGAAAATGCGCCCGATCGAGTTGGCGGCCAAGGAAGGCCTGGCCCTGCTCAATGGCACCCAGGTCTCCACGGCCTTGGCCTTGGACGGCCTGTTCGCGGCGACCGACGTGTTCGCCGCCGCGCTGACGGCGGGCGCCATGAGCGTGGACGCGGCGCTGGGCAGCGATACCCCCTTCGATCCGCGCATCCACGAGGTGCGCGGCCAGCCGGGGCAGATCGCCGTCGCCCGACTGCTCGGCGGACTGCTTACCGGCAGCGGCATCCGCGCCTCGCACCTGGAGTGCGACCGGGTCCAGGACCCCTACTCCCTGCGCTGCCAGCCGCAGGTCATGGGCGCGGCGCTGGACGTGATGGCCGCCGCCGGCGCCACGCTGGAGCGCGAGGCGAACGCCGTCTCCGACAACCCGCTGGTTTTTGCCGACACCGGCGAGATTCTCTCCGGCGGCAACTTCCACGCCGAGCCGGTGGCCATGGCGGCGGATATGATCGCCATCGCCATCGCCGAAATCGGCGCCCTGTCCGAGCGGCGCATCGCCCTGCTCACCGATGCGCACATGAGCGCCCTGCCCGCCTTCCTGGTGGCCGCGCCGGGCCTCAATTCCGGCTTCATGATCGCCCATGTGACCGCCGCCGCCCTGGCCAGCGACAACAAGGCGCTGGCGCATCCGGCCAGCGTCGACAGCCTGCCCACCTCGGCCAATCAGGAGGATCACGTCTCCATGGCCACCAACGGCGCGCGGCGCCTGGGCGAGATGGCCTTCAACAGCGGCAACATCGTCGCCATCGAGTTGCTCGCCGCCGCCCAGGGTATCGACCTGCGCCGGCCGCTCACCACCAGTCCGCCGTTGCGCAAGGCCCTGGCCGCGGTGCGTGGCCGTGCCGCCTTCCTGGATCACGACCGGGCCATGGCGCCGGACATGGCCGCCGTGCACGAGCTGATCGCCGAGGGCTGGTTCAGCCGCGCCCTGACGAGCGCCGGCGGATTGCCCGGCCTCGCGATTCCGGATTGATAACGGAGGTTAGAAAGACCGCTTAACCCTTTGCCGGCGTGTCCAGTTCCCGCCGCGGCGCACCGACGGTCCAGGTATGCCCGCGGCGCAGCAAGGCATTCAGATCCGGGGCCTTGTGGCCCGCGGTCGCCGCATCGACCAGCGCCGCCACCTGCCGCTCGTAGCTTGGCGTCGGATCGCAGTAGAGCACACCTAGAGCGACCGGCATGGCCGGCGGCGTCATGCGCGCCAGCAGGCCCGCCAGGGTGCGGTTGGTTTCGTCGTGCACCAATACATCCGTCTCGGCCACGCCCCCGTCGCCGGGGTGCACGACTTCCAACTCGAGGGTGCCGGGGCGCAGGCGCAAGCCCTTCTCGCCATCGGCGCCGAAGCGCAACGGCTTGCCGTGTTCCACATGGATCTGCCGGTCCGCCGCCACCTCGCGGTCGGTGAAGGACGCGAACACGCCGTCGTTGTAGACGACGCAGTTCTGCAGGATCTCCACCAGGGACGCCCCCTTGTGCGCGTGCGCCCGGGCGAGAACGCCGGGCAGATGCTTTTGCTGTGTGTCCACGGCGCGGGCGACGAAGCGGGCGCCGGTGCCCAGGGCGAAGACCGCGGCGGAGACCGGCGCCTCGATGGAGCCTTCCGGTGTCGACGGCGTGCGGGTGCCGGCCCGCGACGTCGGCGAATACTGGCCCTTGGTCAAACCATAGATCTCGTTGTTGAAGAGCAGGAGCTGCACGTCCACGTTGCGCCGCAGGATGTGCAGCAGGTGGTTGCCGCCGATGGACAAGGCATCGCCGTCGCCGCTGACGATCCACACGTCGAGATCCGGGTTGGCCAGCTTGATGCCGGTGGCGATCGCCGGGGCGCGGCCATGAATACTGTGGAAGCCATAGGTCGACAGGTAATAGGGAAAGCGCGCGGCACAGCCGATGCCCGAGACGAACACCGTGTTCTCGGGCCGCGCGCCGACATCCGCCAGGGTCCGCTCGACCGCCTTGAGGATCGCATAGTCGCCGCAGCCGGGGCACCAGCGTATCTCCTGATCGGAGGCGTAGTGCTTGGGCTGCAGTTTCTCGATGGGGGCGACGACGCTCATCTCAAGCCTCCAGTCGGGCGCGAACCGCCGCTTCCACCTCGGCGATGGCGAAGGGCTTGCCGGTGACTTTGTTCAGCCCCTCGGCGGGCACCAGGTACTCGCTGCGCAGCAGGGTAATCAGTTGCCCCGTGTTCATTTCCGGTACCAGGATTTTCTCGTAACGCCTTAACAGATCGCCGAGATCCGTCGGCAGCGGCCAGATGTGGCGCAGGTGAATATGGGCCACGTCCAGGCCCTCTTCGCGCAGGTTGCCGACGGCGCGGTTGATCGGCCCGTAGGTGGAGCCCCAGCCGACCACGGCAATCGGACCATGGTCGTTGCCCAGCTCCACCGGCTGCGGCGGGAACTCACGCGCCACGCCGGCGATCTTGGCCACCCGCGCGTCGGTCATGCGCTGATGATTGTCCGGATCGTAGGAGACATTGCCGGTGTCGTAGTCCCGCTCCAATCCGCCGATCCGGTGCTCCAGCCCCGGTGTCCCGGGAATCGCCCACGGCCGCGCCAGCGTCTCCGGATCCCGCAGGAAGGGCTGGAAACCATTCGTCTCGTGGTGGTGGCTCACCGGGAAACGGGCAAAGCCGTTCGCATCCGGCAGCGCCCAAGGTTCCGACGCGTTGGCGATGTAGCCGTCGCTCAGCAGCATCACCGGGGTCATGTACTTGGTGGCCAGGCGAACCGCCTCGATGGCGGTATCGAAGCAATCGGCCGGCGAACGGGCGGCCAGCACCACCAGCGGGCAATCGGCGTTGCGACCGAAGACCGCTTGATAGAGGTCGGACTGCTCGGTCTTGGTCGGCATGCCGGTGGAGGGTCCGGCGCGCTGCGAGTTGATCACCACCAGCGGCAGCTCGGTCGCCGCCGCCAGGCCAATTCCTTCCGCCTTCAAGGCAATGCCGGGACCGGAGCTGGAGGTCACCCCGATGGCCCCGGCGTAGGAGGCGCCAATGGCGGCGCAAACGGCGGCGATCTCGTCCTCCGCCTGAAAGGTAACGATGCCGTATTCCTTGAGGCGGGCCAGCCCATGCAGGATGCCCGACGCCGGGGTGATCGGGTAGGAGCAGAAGACCATCTTCAACTCGGCCAGCGTCGCCCCGGCCACCAGGCCCCAAGCCATGGCCTCGGTGCCGGTCACGTTGTGGTAGACGCCGGCGCCGATGGCCGCCGCGGGCACGGTGAAGGCGCCGATATCGGCTGAAATCTCGGCCGTTTCGCCGAAGGCGTGTCCGGCGTTAAGGGCCGCCACCATACCGGCGGCGATCTCCGGCTGGCTCTTGAACTTCCCGGTCAGCCAATCCACCGTGGTTTGCCGGTCGCGATCGAAAATCCAATAGACCAGGCCCAGTGCCCACATGTTCTTGCAGCGCTGGGCCTCCTTCTTCGACAGGCCGGTGTCTTTCAATGCATCCAGCGTGAGTTGCGACATGTCGATCTTGATCACGCGGAAGCCCTTCAGGCCGTCGTCTTCCAGGGGATCGTGATCGTAGCCCGCCTTGCGCAGATTCTTCTCGCCGAAGGCGCCGATATCGACCAGCAGCAGGCCGCCGGCATGCACGTCGGCCAGATTGACCTTCAGGGCCGCCGGGTTCATGGCGATGAGCACGTCGACCGTATCGCCGGAGGTCTTGATCTCGCGGCCGCCGAAATTGATCTGAAATGCCGAGACACCGTAGGTCGAGCCGGCCGGAGCGCGGATCTCCGCCGGAAAATCGGGGAATGTCGCCAGATCGTTGCCCGCCAGCGCGGTGGCCAGGGTAAAGCGGCCGCCGGTCAACTGCATGCCATCGCCGGAATCGCCGGCGAACCGGACAACGGCCGACTCGAGCTGCTTGCGCTGCGGCGAGGCGCGTCTAAGCGCCGCGGAACCTTCCATCTAAGACCCCTCCCTCGGCGGGTCGGCCAAATATCCTATCCCAGCGCACATATAGGCTCATCGGACCGTCCTAGAAAGGGCCAAGCGCCAGGTTGTCCCAAATCATCCCGCGCCCACGGTGTCCTGTTCTCCACGAGCGTTCCAGGTTTTCCCGGCAAGGGCGCGTCACGATTCAGTGACTTTGGCCTTAGAGTCCTCCAAAACCGCCAACATATCCTTGATCCTGATCAACTTCCGCCGGGGCGCGCCGGCCGGGGCGGCGGCCTTCTCCGCCGCCTCGATGCGCTGCCAGTCGGCGAAGGACACCCGGCGCACACCGCGCTCGGCAAGCAAGGCCTCCAGGGCAGGTCCGCCGGCCCGGCCGCTTCCGCTGCTGTCCTCGCCGATCTGCCGTGCCGCCGTGTCGCCGTCGGCCTTGTTGGTGCCGATGACGCCCACCGGGCCGCGCTTGGCCCAGCCGACCACGTACAGCCCCGCCTCGACCCGGCCGTCCTGGTTGACCACCACACCTTTGGCCTCGTCCACCGGAACGCCGTCCAGCGGCGGCATACGATAGCCGATCGCCGATACAACCGCCCCGCAGGGGATCTCGAAAAACTCGCCGGTACCCACGGCGCGGCCGCCGTCCACCCGTGTCCGCTCCAAGCGCAGCCCGCGCACCTGTCCGTCCCTCAGCACTTCCACGGGCTTGGCGAAGAACAGGAAATGCACGCGCTTGGGTTTGTCGCCGGACGGGCCCGCCGCGAAGTCGCGCAAGGTCGCCAGGTTCTTTTCCCGCAGGCGACGGTCGCGGTCCGACATCTTGCCGCCAATGGTGCTGGGAATCTGAGCCGGATCGACCACCGGCGCGCACGCCGTCAAGTCGCCCATCTCGCTCAGCTCCTTGTTGGTGAACTTGGCCTCCGCCGGCCCGCGCCGGCCGATCAGGTAGACGTCCTCGATGGGCGCCCGGTGGATTTTCGTGGCCGCGTTCTCCGCCAAGTCGCCGGCGGCCATCTCGGCCGGTGTCTTGACCAGCACCCGCGCCACGTCGATGGCCACGTTGCCGTTGCCGATGACCGCGACGGCGGTAGTGTTCAGGTCCGGATCGAGGTCGCAGAAGTCCGGGTGACCGTTGTACCAGCCGACGAAAGCCGCCGCGCCATAGACCCCCATCGCATCCGATCCCGGTATGTCCAGGGGCCGGTCGACCGGCGCGCCCGTCGCCAGCACCACGGCATCATAGATCGCGCGCAACT
>JAJFGI010000126.1 GCA_021776215.1 Kiloniellaceae bacterium
TCGGGTGATCCCGCCGATCGCGGATCTTGGTGCCTGGACGGCGATCTCGGGCGCGGGACTGCTCGCCTTTTTCGCCTTCATCGGTTTCGAGGACATGGTGAACCTGGCGGAAGAGGTGAAGCGCCCCGAGCGCACCTTGCCCCGGGCGATTTTCCTGACGCTGGGCCTGGCGACGCTCCTTTACGTCCTGGTCACCTCGGTTGCCGTCCTGTCCGTCCCCATCGACGAACTGGCCGCGTCGCGCGCCCCGCTCAGCTTCGTCTTCGCTCACATAACCGGCGCCTCGCCGGTCGCGATCACCTCGGTCGCCGTCGTGGCAACGCTCAACGGTGTGATCATCCAGATCATCATGGCCTCTCGCGTGCTGTACGGTCTCGGCAAGCAAGGCAGCGTGCCCGCCGTCTTTGCGCGGATTCATCCGCGGACCCGGACCCCCCTGATAGCCACGGGAACCGTCACGGCGGTGGTGCTGATCCTCGCTCTGGCGTTCCCGCTCGAGGGCCTTGCCGAGTGGACGTCGCGGATCGTTCTCGTGATCTTCACGCTGGTGAACATGGCGCTGCTGCTGCTCAAGCGGCGTGCCGGCACGGCCCCTGACGGTGGCGGCTTCACGGTGAAGATTTGGGTGCCCGGCGCCGGCGTCGTCACCTGCCTCGCGTTGCTGGCCAGCGATTTGGCGACCTAGGCCTTGCGATCCGGGATCTATTTCTCTACCGCCTCGCCGCTGGACCATGGCTCCCGGATCACTGACTTTCCTCTCCAACTCAAAGATTTGGAGGAAAGTCGCGTCCGGGATGACGACTCAACGAGAACTGAATCTAAGCGCGCTTGGCCGCCTTCGCCGCTCCCGCGTGCGCCCAATCGAAGTAGAGCTCGCGCGCCCGGCGATAGACCGGCCCCGGCTGCATGTCGCGTTGTTCGACGCGGGTGATCGGCAAGACCTTGGAGTAGTTGCCGGTGGTGAAGACTTCGTCGGCCTCCTGCACCTCCTTCCAGGTCACCGTGCGCTCGTGCACCTCGATCCCAGAGTCGCGCAGAAGCTGCCCGACCCGGTAGCGGGTAATACCGCTGAGGAAGGTGCCGTTGGCGACCGGCGTATGCGCCGCGCCGTCCTTGGCGATCCAAATGTTGGCGGTGGCCAGCTCGGCGACGTTGCCCTCGGGGTCCAGGACCACGGCGTTGTCGAAGCCGCGCGCCGCCGCCTCGGCCAGGGCTCGGCCGGAGTTGGGGTAGAGGCACGCGGCCTTGGCATCGGTGGGCGCCATGGTCGCCGCCGGTCGGCGCCGGGCCGACAGGCAGACGGAGAAATCGCCCGGCTGCGGCAGCGGCGCCTCGAACACGGTCATGCAGAAGCGCGTGCTGTCCGGCTTGGGCATGACGAAGAACTTGTCGGCGCCCTCCTCGGCCCAGTACATGGGGCGGATATAAAGCTCGCTGCCGGCGGGAAAATGCCCGATGCCGTCGAGCGCCATTTCCATCACCTCGCCGGCCGAGAGCATCGGTTGCAGGCCAAAGGCGTTCGCCGAATCGGTCAGCCGCTGGCAGTGCAGATCCAGATCCGGCGTTACCCCGGCGAAGGCGCGCGCCCCGTCGAAAACCACCGACGCCATCCACGTCGCATGAGTCAGCGGGCCGAGAAGGGGCGGGTTACCCTCGCACCACTGGCCGTCGATGAAATGGATCGCCTTCATTTGGATGTCTCCCCTGTGGAAGACCGGGTGGCGCTGCACGGGCGCCGGGATACGCGGCGATCAGGTTAGCACAGCCATGCGCGCCCGCCACCCTAAAGCGCGCGCCCGCCACCGCCCGCGCCATTGCCCCCGACGCCTCACTCGATGCCTTACTGGCTGACCCAGACGATGCGGGCGATCCAGGCGATCTCTTCCGCATCGAACGCGCGGTCCGGGTGCGCCCGGTTGAGCGACACCAGTTCGATCTTGCGCGCGCTTTGCCGGGCCAGCTCCTTGGCCATCACCTCGCCGCCGGTGGTCTTGACCACCACCCGGTCGCCGCGGCGAATGTGGGCGCCGGGCGAGACCACGATCGTATCGCCGTCACGATACACCGGCTCCATGCTGTCGCCGCTGATTTCCAGGGCATAGGCGTGCGGATCGCTCACCTGGGGAAAGAGAACTTCGTCCCAGCCGGCGCCGGCGGGATATCCGGTGTCGTCGAAATACCCCTGACTGCCGGCCTGGGCGTAGCCGATGACCGGGATGCGCCGCGCCAGGGCGCCCTGGTTCTGCCCCCCGATCTCGCCGACGAACTCGGCCAGCGACGCGCCGGTCGCCTCGAGAATCTTGGCGATCGATTCGGTGCTCGGCCAGCGCTGCTTGCCCTCGCGGGTGATGCGCTTGCTTTTGTTGAAGGTGGTCGGGTCCAAGCCGGCGCGGCGCGCCAGTCCGGAGGCCGACAGGCTGTACCGTGCGGCCAGCCGGTCGATTGCGTGCCAGATGTCGGTATGCTTGAGCATGGGAACATGGTCTTATAAACCAGCCGCCCGCGCATCAGGAAAAAAAGCCGAAAAACGACGTGCGCCACCGAAAAGGTACACGACCTGCCCGGCACGCCCGTTCAGCGGCGGCCGGCGAGGACCATGGCGCGGTAGACGCGCCCCGCGGTTGCCGTCGCCACCCGGCCGGCGCGGGCGCCCGCCACGAGCATGCGGGGGCTGGGCGTCGCCGGAACCACGATCGCCTCGGTCGCGCCCATGGCCTCGACGGCCGCCAGCGCGTGCCTGAGGTGCCGGCTGCCGGTCGCCTCACGATCCCGTTGCCCCATCCGGCGTCCCCTCCTCCTCCCGATGATCTCGATAAGGAGAAGAGCAAGTTGCGTGCCAGCGGCCTGGCGGCCGCCGTTGCCGCCCGATCCCGGTCTTTTCGGGAGAGAGGCCCGGCCGGTCTCCCGCAATTCGCAAGTCCGGCGCGCTTTCCGTCGCATATTGCGGCGGGGCGGCCGCGGTTGCTTTCGTCCGGCCGGATCATGCTCTAAGGTCGCGCCGGCCGTTAAGCGGGCGCAACGGAAAGGGTGTGCCGGAGGCACATGACCGACCAAGCGATCTATCACATCTGCCGGCGCGCGGAATGGGAAGCGGCGCGGGCCGCCGGATCCTATCCCGGCTCGTCGCAGGATCGGGCGGACGGATTCATCCACTTCTCCGGCCCGGACCAGGTGGTCGCGAGTGCCGCCAAGCACCGGGCGGGACAACCCGACCTGGTACTCGTCGCCGTCGATCCGGCGGCCCTGGAGGCGGCTCCCGGGGCGGCCCTGCGGTGGGAGGCGAGCCGGGGCGGCGCCCTGTTCCCGCACCTCTACGGACCATTGCCCGTGGGCGCGGTGCGCTGGGTCAAGCCACTGCCTCTCGGGCCCGACGGCCGGCACGTCTTCCCGCCCTTGGACGGGTCCTGACGGGTGGTTGGATTTCGCCTGGCGGGGACGCTGCTCCGGTGCCTCGATCCGGAGACCGCGCACCGGCTGACCCTGTGGGGTTTGCGCCGGGGCCTGAGCCCGGTGTCGCGCGTGGCGGACGATCCGCTGCTGCGCACGCGCCTGTGGGGCCGCGATTTTCCCAACCCGCTCGGCCTGGCCGCCGGCTTCGACAAGGACGCGCGCGCCGTGGGGCCGCTCCTGGCGCTCGGTTTCGGCTTTGTCGAGGCGGGCACGGTCACGCCGCGTGCGCAGGACGGCAACCCGCGGCCACGCATCTTTCGCCTGCCCGACGACGCGGCGGTCATCCACCGCATCGGCTTCGCCGGCGACGGCATGGCCGCGGTGGCGGCGCGCCTGCGCGCCTGGCGCGCGGCCGGCGGCACCGGATTGCTCGGCGTCAATCTGGGCAAGAACCGCGACGGCGCCGACGCGGCGGCGGACTACGCGGCGGCGGCCGCGACGTTGGCGCCGTATGCCGACTACCTGGTGATCAACGTCTCGTCGCCGAACACGCCCGGCCTGCGCGCGCTGCAGGACCGGCGGGCGCTGGAACGGATCATCGAGCGGGTGGCCGGTGCGGTCTCCCAGGCGTTGCCGCGCCGGGGGCCGCCGCTGCTCGTCAAGATCGCCCCCGATCTGACCGACGCGGATCGGGCGGACATCGCCGCCGTTGCCCTGTCGGGCGCGGTGCAGGGCCTGATCGTCAGCAACACCACGGTGGCGCGGCCGGCGGACCTGCACGGCCGGCACCGGGCCCAGGCCGGCGGCTTGAGCGGCCGGCCGCTGTTCGCCCCGTCGACGGCGGTGCTTGCCGATATGTACCGACTAACCGCCGGCAAGGTGCCCCTGGTCGGCGTCGGCGGCATTGCCGGTGCCGCCGATGCCTATGCCAAGGTGCGGGCCGGTGCCTCGCTCCTGCAGCTCTATACCGCGCTGGTCTATCAGGGCCCCGCCTTGATCGCGGCGATCAAGCAGGGTCTCGCGGCCCACGTGCGTCGCGACGGCTTTACCGGCGTGGCGGAGGCCGTGGGCGCCGATCACCGCTGAGCGGCTAGAGAATGTCCAACACCGATTCAGGCGGCCGGCCGATCGCGGCCTTGCCGTTGGCGACCACGACCGGGCGCTCGATCAGGATCGGGTTCGCCGCCATGGCCGCGATCAAGGCGTCGGGGCCGAGGGCCGGATCGGCAAGGCCAAGTTCCCGGTAGACCGGCTCGCCCGTGCGCATAAGCTGGCGCGGCTCCACGCCCAGCAGATCGAGAAGGGAGGCGATGGTCGCCGCATCCGGCGGGTCGGACAAATACTCGATCACCGCCGGCTCAATCCCCCGGCCGCGCAGGATATCCAGGGTTTGCCGCGATTTGGAGCAACGCGGATTGTGATAGATCGTCACCGCCATCTGTTTTCTGTCCTCTGACTCCTGCCCTCTGGGCCGCCCATAAAAACCTCTCGTTAACCCTCCTTCAAGACCTGCGGCGGCACAGTGGGGCGCACCTCCGCGACTGGCCCGAAAGAGATTATGCACGTTCTCCTGCATCTGGTCTTCCTGTGTCTTTACATGGGCTTGGCGGCCGGCCTCGCGGTCTTTGCGCCGCATTTCCTGGCGGTCGATGCGATCACCGGTTATCTCGCCGGGGCCGTGGCCCTGATCGGCGGCGGCCTGCTGCACGAGATCTATGCCCGCACCGGGCGCGCGACCGATCACGGCCGGCAGCTCCTGTCCCTCGGTTACGACGTGGACGACCAGCGGGAGGAGATCGAAACCCTGCGCCGCGAGGTGGAGACCCTGCGCGAGACCCTGGAATCGGCGGTCAAGGCCGGCAACCTGGGCCCCAACGGCCGGACCATCGAAGAGGTGATGGCCGAAGTGAAGGTCCTCAAGACCCTGATGCCGCGCCTCGAACCGCAGCCGTCCGGCCGGGCCAAAGACAGCAGTCCCCTGCCGCCGGTCGCCCGGGACATGGATGCCGAGCGCATTCTCGATGTGGTGCGCGCGTCCCTGCGCGACGACCGGGTCGACCTGGTGCTGCAGCCGATCGTCAGCCTGCCGCAGCGCAAGCGGCGCTTCTACGAATGTTTCTCCCGCCTGCGCACCAGCGACGGGGCCATGATCCTGCCCGAGCAATACGTCGCCCTGGCCGAGCGCGCCGGCCTGATCACCGCCATCGACAACATGCTGCTTTTCCGCTGCGTGCAGTTGGTGCGCAAGGTGCATCGCACCAAGGAGAACGTGGATTTCTTCTGCAACATTTCGCCGCACACCCTGGCCGATGCCGATTTCTTCGGCGATTTCGTCGAGTTCCTGGAGAGTAACGAGGAACTGGCGCCGCATCTGGTCTTCGAATTCAGCCAGGCGGATTTCACTCGTTGGAGCGACGCCGGCGCCGCCCTGCTGGACCGGCTCGCCTATCTCGGCTGCCGCTTTTCGCTCGACCGCATCACCGATCTGAATATCGATCCGCCGGCCCTGGCGGAGCGGCAGATCCGTTTCGTCAAGATCGAGATCGACCGTCTCCTCTCCGGCGCGCAATTGGACCACGGCCTGCTGCGCGCCCTGCGCCGCCACCGCATCGATCTGATCGTCGAAAAGATCGAGGACGAGAACCGCCTGGTCGAGCTGCTCGAATACGAGATCGACTACGGCCAAGGCTACCTCTTCGGCGCCCCGCGTCTGGCCCGGCCGGCGGCCTAGGTCATCGACCCGAACCAAAGCGGACAATGGCGAAAAGCCGGTATCTTTCGTGCTTCAATTGAGCCGCGCGATCGCGGCACCCAGCGAGTCCTTCGCATAGGGCTTCCGGACCACGGGGGCGTCGGGATATTTTTCTGAAAGAACCGTGATCTCTCCGTAGCCCGTCGCGAAAGCGAAGGGGACACCTTTATCAACCATCGTCTGCGCCACACGCTCGCTCGTTTCCGAGCCAAGATTTACATCCAATAGGCCGAAGGCGAAGTCCCTTTTCGCAAGGGCGCTAAGCGCCTGGGTGACATTGCCGGCGACGACAACCTTATTGGCGCCCAACTCGCTCAGAAATTCCTCGGCGTCGAGGGCGATGATCATATTGTCCTCGACGACAAGCGCGGCGCCCGCAAGTGGCCGGTGGTCCTCGATTGCCGTCCGCTGTTCATCGCGTCCGTCACCGGATGAGCGGAAACCGGCGACATATTCCGGCGGGATCGAAAACGACGCTTGGACGCCAGGGACTTCGAAGCGAATGTCGGCGCTGCCGTGAAGCTCGAACGGGATCGATCTATCGATGATGGTGGTACCGAACCCGTGGCGGGTCGGCGCCCTCACCGGAGGACCGCCCTGCTCACTCCAGTCAATTCGGAGAGCTCCGTCAGGCTCTTCCCTCAGCGAGATATCTATCGAGCCATGGGGGTTGAACAGCGCCCCATATTTGGCGGAATTCGTAATCATTTCATGGATGACCAGGCAGAGTGTCGTGAAGGCCGTCGGTTCAAGAAGGGCATCCGGACCGGACAGTTTCACGCGGCCGGCATTGTCGCCGAGATAGGCGGCGGCCTCGGTATTGATCAGCTCTCGGACCGATGCGGGGCTCCAGTTTTCCTGGGTGATTTGATCGTGCGCTCTTGCAAGTGCGTGTATGCGGCCGCCAATGACGTTGGTGAATTCCGTTATGTCCGTCGCGTCGCGCCGGCTTTGGCTGACAAGGCTACGGATCAAATTGAGAATATTCCGGACACGGTGATTCAACTCGGCGATCAGCAGCTCTTGTCGCTCCTGCGCCTTGCCCCGCTCCTGCAAAGTCGCGTCCGTCAGCCTGAGAACGACCTCAAACAATGTCATCCGCAGCGATTCGGCTGCGCGGACCTGACCCGGAGTCCATGGCGCGGAATGGTGGCGAACGACCTCCTGCCAAGCCTCGAAACTCTTTCGCGGTGTTAACCGGGCGCCGCTGTCTCCCACCTCCACCGGCTTTTCCGGGTTGCCGGCCCAATTGACCGATCGTGCAATTTCCTGCCGGAACAGCACGACATAATCGCCTGGTACGCGGGAGACCGGAAGAACGAGAATCCCCGCGGCTCTCTCGGCGTAATCGCTTGCCGGCGGAAATAGTTTTACCAGGCTGTCGGTTGCATAGATCTTGCTGGCCGCTGCCGTATTAAGGAATTGTAGGAGCGGCGGAAACTCATCTTGCGTCGGCGTCAGCCCGCGCGACTGGAACTGGCCCTTGATCCAGCCGACCACACCGTCATGTTGGATCACCGATCCGACGGCATCGGCGATCATATCGAAGTTCTCGCCGATCGTGCTGCCCTCGGCGAGTTGCGCCATGATCTCATCGTGCAGGACTTGCGCCCGCCCCGCCTCTTCGCGTTCGAGATCGCTCTCCTTCTGGTCGAGCACGAAAGCGAATAGCTGCCCGAACAGCTCCGCCGCCGTTCGCGCCTCGTAGGACAGAATTTTCGGCGTGCTGTGGTGACAGGCGAACAGTCCCCACAGTTTTCCACGCCTGATAATCGAAACGGACATGGAAGCTGCGACCCCCATGTTCCTTAGATATTCGAGATGAATTGGAGAGACGGCCCGCGTCGTGCTCATGGTCAGATCGAGCGGCTCGCCCTCTGGGTTGAGCACGGGTTCGATCGGGACGCCGCTATCGTTCGCGTCGCATATGATGCGCAGCAAGTTTCGCGTGTACATAACCCGCGCTTGCTTTGGAATGTCCGAAGCCGGAAAGTGCAGGCCCTTGAAGCCCTCCATGTCGGGCTGCAGCGCCTCGGCCACCACCTCGCCGGAATCATCTGGAGCAAAGCGGTAAACCATGACCCGGTCGAATCCGGTAATCGCTTTCAGCTGCCGCGCGGCGACGTTGCAAAGGGCCTCGATCGTGTCTGCCCGCCGAATGCGATCGATCGTTGGACGGATATGGAAGACATAGTCGCTATTGCGATCGCCCCGATGGCGCTCGATTTCCATGACAATGGAGCGGCCGGAGAGGTGGACCGCTACGTCAAAAAGTGTGCTCTTTTCGATCAACTGAATGCCGAACAGGCGCTCGACCGCATCGGCCGCGTTCAGCATTTGCAGCCGCGTGCGAATTTCGTGCTCCGCGCCGGCGCTTAGAAAGTCGGCGGCGGGGCGTCCGATCAGCTGCGTTGCGCCGATGCCCAGGAACTCTTCGACATTGGTGGACGCGTGATTGACGATCCAGTCTGCCGAGATGGAAATCAGGGCGCCGAAAGACTGAATGCGGCCGGGAATATGGATCGGTTCCCGATCGCAATTCGTCAGGTCGATATCCTCACGGCCGACCTCCGGGTCCATGTCCGCCATCATCTCCCCTCATGCATGGCCGCCTCGGCGATTCTAAACGCCTGCTCGAATACCGCAAATGCCGCGTCGGCGCCCGACAATATTGAACTCGTTTCCGCCGGCGTCGGCTCCAGAGCGTTCAATTGTTTCACAAAAATAGGCCAGTACGTCTTCATTTCGGACGCCGACAGATACTCGCCCGCTTGCCGTACGGCCGTATCGGTAGATCGCTTCCAGCGCTCTTTAAGTACTCTGGCGCCAAGATGAGCACCAGCGATAACATAAATCAGGCCCCATGGATGGGCGTCGGCTAGTTCCGGGAAGATTCCTGGAGACGGACAAGGGGCGCCAAGCCTGGCGAGGTCGCGGCGAGCGATTGCGGACAGGTGCAGCGGGCAGTCCATGCTTGGCTTATTCGCCCGAATCGCCTGTTCGATGGCGTCGAGAGCAACCGTATGCGCGTGCAGGAAATGCGCCAGACCCTCACGGCGATCGAGCGAAAGACATCCATAAAGCGCATCCACGCGATCGTGCCTGGATCGTGTCGCCGATCTCAATGCGCGTCTCAACGTCGACATGATTGCTGAGCTATTTCTTTCGAATCGATCTGGCGAGGTTGCCTATGGCCAAGGCGATCTCTCCGGCATCCGCTCACCTGGTCCGACTGGCAGCCTAGGTCACGGCCGGGCGCCCCGGAGAATCTCTGTTCTTGGCCGCGCAGGAAGTGCCTGATTTTGATACCGCCGCCCCAGCCCGTCAACGACTTGTCAGATCCTCTCACCCGGTAACCCGGCTTTACGTTTCCGAAGATCGGACGGTGCCTGTCGGTAGAGTTCGGCGAATGCCGCATTGAAGCGGCGCAAGCTTTTGAAGCCGGCGCGGTAGGCAATCTCCGTAATCCGCAGATCGGTCTCGTTCAACAGGCATTTGGCACGGTGCACGCGCAGCGTCTTTGCGGTTTGCACCGGGCTGGCTCCCACATGGCGCTGGAACAGCCGCGACAGGTGACGGGTACCGATTCCCAGGCGCCTGGCCAATTCGTCCACGGTCGCGTCGTCGAGCACGCCGTCCTCGATGAGCTTCAGCGCCCGCCCGACGGTGGTCCTCGTGCCGTTCCAGGCCGGGCAGAAGGGCGTGGTTTCCGGGCGGCAGCGCAGGCAAGGCCGATAGCCATCGCGCTCCGCCGCCGCCGGGGTCGGATAAAAGGTGACGTTCTTCGTCAGCGGCTGTTTGGCCGGGCAGACCGGGCGGCAATAGATCCGCGTCGTTTTCACCGCCGTGAAGAACCGGCCGTCATAGGCGGGATCGCGGCGCAACCGTGCGGCGTTGCAGGTATCGAAGTCCAACATCGGCCCATCCTACAAAGTCATCGGACCATAGGCGAGCGGGCATCGACAATGAGGTCCGAATCCGGCCAGCGCGGGCGGCGCGAATTACCCTAGGAATTGGCGCGGAGCCAATTCTGGGGGAGGTTGCCATGCGGATGTCGATGCGCACCCGCACCGTCCCGTGAGCATGCGCCGCACGCGATGAGCGATGCGGGCGCCGCGCGGAAACGCCGGATCGCCCGGACCGCCGGTCGGCGTCGGATCGGCGCCGTTTAGCGCGCCTTCTTACGCTTTGCCGCGGTCTTTTTCTTGGCGGTCTTTTTCCGGGTCGTCGCCTTCTTTCTGGCGACCTTCTTTCTGG
>JAJFGI010000127.1 GCA_021776215.1 Kiloniellaceae bacterium
GGCGATCCGGCCCGGCGGGTCCAGCAGGCCGATGATCGACATGCCGGTGATCGACTTGCCGGCGCCGGATTCGCCGACTACGCCAAGAATTTCCCCCTCGTCGATATGAAACGACACATCATCGATGGCGAGCAGGATACCTGCCCGTGTCGGGAACTCGATGCGCAGATTCCGCACGCTCAGCAGTGGTTTTGGCAGCACTGGCTCGGGCATTCCGTCCTTCCAGTTCACCGTGACGTTGGGCCGCCACGCCGCTGGTGCCTCCTGGCCCCATTCATGGCAGATGGCGGCCCGGCTGCCAAGTCGAGTACCCGGCACGTCTCATTGGGCGGGCCCACAGGGGCAGGGAGAGAACAATTGCCATCGTACGGAAGTATCGGATAACGTGCGTCAAATAACGAAATCGCACGATTCCAGGTCTCGCGGCGGCCCCCGTGGGTCGCCGTAGCCCCTCGCTGCTAGCCAAAAGGTGCGCGTCTGCCATGCCGGAGAAAAGCGACAAAGCCGAGGCCACAGATCAGAAAGCATCGGCGGAATTGCCGCTGTTCTATTCGAAGCCGGAGGCCCTGAGCGCATCCGCGTACGGCGGCAAAGGGCTGCGGCGGCCAGGTGACTTTCGCTTTGCGGCGACGTCGCACGCTGTCGTTCTGCACGCCGAGGAGTTTCGTTTGGCGTGCGCGAACTATCCCATTGTTTTCGCCGCCGACGATTCGGCGGTGCCCATCGCCGTCCTGGGGTATGGTCAGGGCCAAAACCTTTTCGTCGACGCCAAGGGGAATTGGGAGCGCGATGCGTATGTTCCGGCCTATGTGCGCCGGTATCCATTCATCAACGGGCGCGGCGCGACCGAAAGCGAGGTTGTCCTCTACATCGATACGGCCAGCGACCTGGTGGTGGATCTGGCCGACAATCCGGACGCCGAGCCGCTGTTCATCAATGGTCAGCCCAGCGAGCGGTCCAAGCGCGCCTTGGAATTCTGCGTGGCATTCCAAGCCCAGGCGCCGGTCACGGCGGCGTTTGTCGACGAGATCAAATCGCGCGACATGCTCGAGAATCGAAACGTGCGGGTCGATTTTCAGGGTGGCACGCACCGCCAGCTCACCGGTCTGCGCGTGATCAGCGAGAAAGCGTTCAATGGGTTGCCGGACGATGTCTGGCTGGAATGGCGCCAGCGCGGTTGGGTAAGCTTGGTCCATTGGCACTGGGCATCCATGGACAACTTCGTTCGGATGTCCAAGCGCGCCTGAGGTTCCGGTCGGAACAACGCGGCCTTTCGCCAAATCTGACCGGGGCGCCGTTCACAAAGCGACGACGACATGACCGGCCCACCGCCGCCAAAGCTGCCGAGAGGGACCTGTCCGAATTGCGGGCGCGCTTTTAATTGCGCCGGAACCGCCGACTGCTGGTGCCTGAGTGTCGAGCGCCACTTCGACTATGAGGCGTTCTTCATTCGCACCGGACACATGTCGTGCGTGTGCCCGGTATGTCTGACGGGCAAAAAAACAGATTAGTCGTCCGCCGCCGCGCCCAGGCCGTACAGGCCGGAGCGGGATTTCTTCGGCATCATGGCGTTGCTTTCCAACAGGTGTACCGGCAGATCGACCCCGGCGAACAAATCGAAGAGGGGCCTTTGCCCCTCCAGCGACCAGTCGGCATAACCGGGTGCCAGGCGGCGGCTCAGGCGCAATCCCTCGGCGCCGGCCAAGGACCACAGGTGTTCGGCCAATTGCTTGGTCGCCCTCTCGATGGCCAGCCAGCCGGCCATTTCCAGGAACAGCGCCGTGACCAGATCGTCGTCCGTGCTCAGTTTGGCGACCGCGTCGTCCAGGTGCGGGCCCACGGTCAGCAGAAAGACGACCACCTCCGAACAGCCGCTCAGTCCCTTGGCGAACCCGTTGCTGTGGAAAACCGTTCCCGTTTCCAGGCGTAAGCTCGTGGCGCCGCAGGCCTCGATGCGCACCCGCCGGTAATGGGCGTCGGGGACGACCAGGCTTTCCGCCTGCGCCGCCGCCGCGGCGGCGATCTTGCGCACCCGGTCGCGCACACGGGTCAGGTCGCGGTAGCCCTGCATGCGCAGCAACGGGTCGGTCGGGATGGTCAGCCCCTGCGGCACGAACCGCCCGTGCGATCCTAATCCCGCCCCATCGTTTCGATCGCTAGCCATAGGGCGCGAGTGTACACGCAAAGCTGGCGTTTCAAGCCTTGCCCGTGGCGGCGGCGCGGATGTCCGCAAATGCTGCCTCCAGCTCGGCTTGCACGGCGGCGGTCACCTCTTCGGCCGACCCCTCGCGGGTCTTGGCCCGACCGCGGCGCCATTGTTCGAGATAGGCGTCCGTTCCCGCCAGCCCTTGTTCCATGGCCACGGCATCGATCAACGCTTGGAAGCGGTCGCTGAGCTGTACCTTGCGTTTGTCGGTGCCGTCCGTTGCCTCGATCATAGAGGGAATGGTCTGCCAATATAGAATTCGATAGTCGGCCATGGGTGCTGCGCCGCTAACCGAGGTCCACGTCGACGGCGAAACCCTTGCCATCGCGCTTCAGGGTGAAGTGGCCGTCGGCGACCGCGGCGCTCCACAGCGCCGAGCGGCGCAGGCCGCCGAGCGGATAAACGTGCACGCCGGCAATGCCGGCCGCCGGGTCGCTGGCGCGGTAGGCGGCGAGATCGGTCACCAGGCGGTCCGGCGCCGAGACGGTCATGAGCTTGGTCACGTTGCGCGCCTGGCGCGTCAGGAAGCGCATGGACGGACCGATGCCGCAGGCCTTGGCATGCCCCAGCAAGGTCTTCAACGTCGCCAGCCCGGGGATGCCGATGTGGATCGGCAGGCGGTTGCCGCTGGCCCGCAGGCGCTTGTCCCAGGCGATCACCGGCGCCGCCTCGAAACAGAACTGGGTGAGGATATAGAGCGTGGCGCCGGTCCGCTCCGCAAACGCGTTCTTCCACGCGAGCGCGTGTTCGATGGCGGCATCCGGGATATCCGGGCTGCCTTCCGGATGCCCGGCCACGCCGATGGTCGTCACCCCGTATTTGTCGAACAGGCCAGTCTCGAGAAGCTGCATGGAGTCCGTGAAGGCGCCAACCGGCGTGGTCACCGCCCCGCCGATAACCAGGACCTGGCGCAACGCAATCGAGTCCGACAACTGGCGCAGCCCGTCTTCCAGCATCGCCTTGTCCACGATGCTGCGCGCCACGACATGCGGCACCGGGCGCATCCCCTCGGCCGCCAGCCGGGTGCACACCGCGATGGTATCGGCGAACTTGGAGCCGGGCAGGAAGGTCACATAGACCGTCGTGCCAGGCGCCAGATGCTCGCGAAAGTCGGCCACCTTGGCGGCGGAGCCGGGCGTTGTCTCGGCACTGAAGCCGCGCAGCAGATCGACGATCTGCTGCTTGGCGTCGCCCGCGGCGCCGACGCCGGGCCTGGCGCCCAGACTGGCCTCATCCGTCATGACATTCATCCCGCCACCCTCGGTCCCGCCGGCGACCGGCGCCACGCCTCATACTTGCCCCAAGTTGGCCGCCCCGGCCAGACCCGTCTTGTCTCACGGCGACAACGGTTTCGGCGTTTCCGACTGGGCGGGGGTCATTGTGGCTAGATAGGCGCGTGGGACAGGGCGCTAGCACTGGGGCGATGGTGCCGCCGGGAAGAATCGAACTTCCGACCCCACCCTTACCAAGGGTGTGCTCTACCCCTGAGCTACGGCGGCGCTGGGGCTGGAAAAGCGGCGGCACCTTGCCACCGGCGGCGACGTCAAGCAAGGCCGGAGTGGCCGTCTTCCTGCATCCGGGCCCCCGGCGCGGAAGGCTGCGAACCTCAGGCCACGCCTTGACCTTGCCGCATTCGGCGGCCAGGCTTCCGGCCATGGAGTCC
>JAJFGI010000128.1 GCA_021776215.1 Kiloniellaceae bacterium
GCGAAATTCGCCGCGACTTCTTCCATCGATTCGAACAGCGTATAGCCGTCGGCCGGTGCCGTCATGAATTCGGGCACCGCGGCCATGCCCGACTCGCCCGGCCGATTGACCACCACGACCTTGGCGCCGACGACCTGTTCCAACGCCGCGGCCATGGCTCGGCTCAACAGGTCCGACTCGCCGCCCTCCGCATACGGCACGATGATCGTCAGCGGCCGCTCGGGAAAGCCGTCCGGCTTGGCCGGCACCTCGGCCCCGTACGCCCGCGGCAGCCATGCTCCTGTTGCTGCCAGGACGATGACCAGAGTCGCGATCGCCAAGACCGCGATCGAGCCGATTGTTGGCCGGGCACGTCCTATTCCGGTCGGCATCCTGCTCCCTCTCAATCGAAGGGGCGCCGTTCCCTGGCGCCCCGGTGGGCCGAGCCCTTCGCCCCATCATGTAGCCCTCGGACGTGAATAGGCAACATGGAGCATTTGATCTTTCCGGTGAGTGGCCGAATTTGCCACAGAACTTGCTGATGCATTGACACCGGTTTAGTTTAGTTTAATAATCTCCGACAACTAAACCGACCGGGCCACGGCCGCTACCGCCGCGCCGGCGACAAATTTTCCAACGACCTGCGACCACTCTAGGGAGGAGAAGTATGTACAAGTTGCGTAAGGGCATTGCCGCGACCGCGCTAGCCGCGGCGCTTGGTGCGTTTATTTCGGGTCCGGCCCAGGCCCAGCAGAAAGAGCTGACCCTGTGTTGGGCGGCGTGGGACCCGGCGAACGCCTTGGCCGAATTGTCGAAGGACTTCACGACCCAGTCGGGCATCGCCATGAAGTTCGAGTTCGTGCCGTGGACCAACTTCGCCGACCGCTTCCTGAACGAGCTCAATTCCGGCGGCAAGCTGTGCGACCTGCTGATCGGCGACAGCCAGTGGCTCGGCGGCTCTGCGACCTACGGCCACTACATCAAGCTGAACGATTTCTTCGACAAGAACGGCATTTCGATGGACGACTTCCTGCCGGCCACGGTCTATGCCTATTCGACCTGGCCGAAAGGGACACCGAACTATTGGGCGCTGCCGGCCATGGGCGACGCGCTTGGTTGGGTCTATCGCAAGGACTGGTTCGCCCGGCCGGAAATCCAGACGGCCTTCAAGGAGAAATACGGCCGTGACATCGGCGTGCCCAAGACCTGGGACGAGCTTAAGCAGGTGGCCGAGTTCTTTCAGGGGCGCGAGATCGACGGCAAGAAGGTCTATGGTGCCGCCATCTACACCGAGCGCGGCTCCGAAGGCATCACCATGGGCGTGACGGCGGCCATGTATGCCTGGGGATTCAAGTATCAGAACCCGGACAAGCCGTACGACATGGAAGGCTATGTCAACAGCCCCGACGCGGTCGCGGCGCTGGAGTTCTACAAGGATCTCTACAAGTGCTGCACACCTCCGGGTCATTCGGACGCCTACATGGTGGCTAATCTGGACGCCTATAAGTCCGGCCAGGTGGCCATGCAGATGAACTGGTTCGCCTTCTTCCCGGGCATCGCCAAGGACGAAGACGTGGGCGGCGACAAGTCCGGCTTCTTCGTCAATCCGGCCGAGAAGGTGGAGGCATCGACCCTCGGCGGGCAGGGGATCTCGGTCGTCGCCTACTCCGACAAGAAGGACATGGCCCTGGAATACATCAAGTGGTTCGCCCAGCCGGATGTGCAGAAGAAGTGGTGGTCGCTGGGCGGCTATTCGGCGTCCAAGGCGGTTCTCGAGGATCCAAACTTCCCCAACACCGCGCCCTTCGCCGCCGATTTCCTGAAGGCCATGGGCGGGGTCAAGGACTTCTGGCAGGAGCCGACCTATGCCGAGCTGCTGCAAGCCATGCAGAAGCGCGTGCATGACTACGTGGTCGCCGACAAGGGCACCGCGCAGGAAGCTCTGGACAAGCTGATCGTGGATTGGACTCAGGTCTTCAAGGACGACGGGAAGATCTAGGCCGCGCGATTCGGTGCCAGGTGTTGCGCACGGCCGGCCGGACGTTCGTCCGGCCGGTCCGTGGCCCCGGCACGCCATTCCTGGGTGTTCTAGGCAATGACCGAAACGACAGAAGCATCGATGGCCGTGGCCCGGCCCGGTAAGCCGGTCCAGCGCGCGCACGGGTTGTCGGACCGCGCCGTCGCCTGGATCTTCATTTCGCCAACGATCCTGTTGTTGCTGGCGATCAATATCTTTCCGCTGCTGTGGACCATCTACCTCAGCTTTACGAACTACCGCGCCAACCAGCCGGGGCGGCTGGTCCAATGGGTCGGGCTCGACAACTACCGCAACCTGCTCGGAAGCGAGGACGTCTGGGGCTACCTGCAGGCGACTGCGCATTTCGTCGGATGGTCTATATTCTTTCAGGTGCTCCTCGGCCTGGGCTTGGCGCTGCTGATCAATCAAAAATTCAAGGGGCATGCCACCTTGACGACGCTGATCCTGCTGCCGATGATGCTCTCGCCCGCGGTGGTCGGCGTATTCTGGGCCTACATCTATCAACCGCAGGCCGGCATCTTCAACTACCTCGTCAACTTCTTCATCGACGCCGGCAGCTTCACCATGATCGGCGATGTGAACCTGGCGCCGTGGTCGATCGTCCTGGTGGATACCTGGATGTGGACCCCGTACGTGATGCTGATCTGCCTCGCCGGGCTGCGCTCGATTCCCGACTACATCTACGAGGCGGCCGAAGTGGACCGGGCATCAAAATGGCGGCAGTTCTGGAGTATCACGCTGCCCATGGTGCTGCCGTTCCTCATGCTCGCCGTTCTTTTCCGCGCCATCGAGAATTTCAAGATGTTCGACATGGTGGTCGAACTGACCTCCGGCGGTCCCGGATCGGTGACCGAACTCGCCTCCATCAACCTGAAGCGCGAAGCCTTCGAGAAATGGCGGACCGGCTATAGCTCGGCCTTTGCCGTCATCCTGTTCGTCACCGTCTTTGGGGCCGGCAACATCTACGTCAAATTCCTCAACAAGGTGAAGCAGCGATGAGCGCCGCAAGCACCCGTTCGGTCCTGGAGCCGAGCCCCTGGGGCCAGCGTTTCGCCGCGCTGCTGGTCATCCTCTATGCGTTGATCACCATGATTCCGCTGGTCTGGATCGGGCTGACCGGTCTCAAGACGCCGCCCGATGCCATCGCCTATCCGCCGAAGGTGGTCTTCGATCCCTCGCTGGAGGGCTACGTCAACCTGTTCACCGCGCGGTCGCGGCAGACTCCCGAATACATGGCCAGCCTACCGCCGCCGACCTCCTGGTACGACGAACTCGTCCGCAAGCGCAACATGGTGATCACCGGTCCGTCGCGCTTTGCCGAGCGGTACATGAATTCGATCATCATCGGTTTCGGGTCCACCTTCCTCGCGGTGTTCCTGGGCACCATTGCCGCCTATGGGTTTTCGCGATTCAAGGTGCCGCTGAAGGACGATCTGCTCTTCTTCATTCTCTCGACGCGCATGATGCCGCCGATCGCGGTGGCGGTGCCGATCTTTCTCATGTACCGGGCGCTCGGGCTTAGCGATACGCATTTGGGCATGATCATCCTCTATACCATGGTCAACGTCAGTCTGGCGGTCTGGCTGCTCAAGGGCTTTATCGACGAGATCCCGATGGAGTACGAGGAAGCCGCCCTGGTCGATGGCTACAGCCGCATGCAGGCGTTCTGGAAGGTGGTGCTGCCGCAGGCTAAGACCGGCATCGCGGCGACGGCCATCTTCTGCCTGATTTTCGCCTGGAACGAGTATGCCTTCGCGCTGCTGCTGACCAGCGGCAATGCTCAGACGGCGCCGCCCTTCATTCCCATCATCATCGGCGAAGGGGGATTGGACTGGCCGGCGGTCGCCGCCGGGACGACCCTGTTCCTCCTGCCCATCGTCTTTTTCACCGTCCTGCTGCGCCAACATCTGCTGCGCGGGATCACCTTCGGGGCGGTGCGCAAATGAGCCGGGTATCGAGCGGGCCCGGCCAACGGCCGCGCATCTTCCGCCGCGCGCCGTGGGAGAACGGCGCGACCGCCCTGATCGGTTTGGGAGTCTTTATGCTGATGCAGCCGTTCTCCTTGTGGCTGTTCAGCAATTCCTTCGCCGTCATCCTGGCCGGCACGATCGGCTTCGTCATCGTCAGCCATTTTCCGGAGGCGTGATGGCTGAGATCCGTCTCGAGAACGTCCACAAGGCCTTCGGCGACTTCGTTGCCGTGCGCGAGGCCAATCTGACCATTGCCCAGGGGCAGTTCTTCGTGCTGCTCGGCCCTTCCGGGTGTGGCAAGACGACCACGTTGCGCATGATCGCGGGCCTCGAGATTCCGACCTCCGGCCGCATCCTGCTGGCCGGGGAAGACGTCACAAATCGCCGCGCCGCCGATCGCGACATCGCCTTCGTCTTCCAGCTTTTCGCCCTCTATCCGCATATGAATGTCCGGCGCAATCTAACCTTTCCGCTCGTCTCCCAAGGCGTGCCGCGGGCCGAGGTGCGCACTCGTGTGGCCGAGGTGGCCCGGTTGCTGCGCATCGAGCACCTCCTGGAGTTGCCGGTAAGCGGCTTGACGGGCGGGGACCGGCAACGGGTCGCCCTGGGGCGCGCCATCATCCGCCGGCCGAAGGCCTTTCTCATGGACGAGCCGTTGGGCGCGCTGGACGCCGAGTTCCGGGAGCTGATGTGCGAGGAACTGCGTCTCTTGCACGACCGTATCGGCGCCACGACGGTCTATGTCACGCACGACCAGGTCGAGGCCATGGCGATGGCCGACGTGATCGCGGTCATGAACCAGGGGGAGGTGCTGCAGGCCGGCCCGCCCACCGAGGTTTACAACCGGCCGGCCACTCTGTTCGTGGCCGACTTCATCGGCTCGCCCGCCATGAACCTGCTGCCGGCCATGGGGCCGCTGGCGCCGGGCAGCGACCACGCCCGGGTGAACGGCGCCGAAATCCCCATTCCGCGATTGCGCGACGGACTGGCGCATGAGGAAGGGGTGCTGGGCGCCCGGCCGGAGCACATTACGCTGTCCGACACAGGGCCGCTGCGCGGCCGGGTTTTCGGTGTCGAGTATACGGGCGTGCGGCAGATCGTCGTGGTCGATACCCAGGCCGGCCGCGTCCGCGTGCGCAGCCCGAATACGGTTCAAGTGTCCGCCGGCGAGACGGTTGGCCTGGAATTCTCCAAGGAGGCCTTGGTGCTCTTCGACCGGCGCAGCGAGCGCGCCCTGCGCAGCGAGTCGATCCATGGGGCCGGCCGTGGCTGAGATCGTCTTCGAAAACACGACCAAGCGATTCGGCAGCATCACGGCGGTCGACAATTTGTCGCTGACGGTCGGCGACGGTGAGTTTGTCGTCCTGCTCGGCCCGACGGGCGCGGGCAAGACCACGACGTTGCGTCTCGCGGCGGGCCTGGAAGTGCCGAATACGGGCCGCATCCGCGTCGCCGGGGTGGACGTGACGCGCGCGCCGCCGGCCGAGCGCGATGTCGCGTTTGTCTTTCAGCAGTACTCCCTATATCCGCACTATACCGTGTACGAGAATATGGCATTCCCTCTGCGCTCGCCGTCCCGGCGCTGGGACGAGGCGCGTATCGAGGCGCGGGTGCGCGAGATCGCCCGATTGCTGCGCATCGAGGCGAAGCTCAGCAATCTCTCGACCGCGCTCTCGGGCGGCGAGATGCAGCGGGTCGCCATCGGCCGGGCGCTGGTCCGTGACCCGGCGGCCTTCCTGATGGACGAGCCCTTGTCCTCCCTCGATGCGCGCTTGCGCGAAGACCTGCGGGTGGAACTGAAGCGGATCCAGGAGGACCTCGGCGCGACCGTTCTCTATGTGACGCACGACCAGATGGAGGCGATGACCCTGGCCGATCGCATCGGTGTTCTGGCCGAGGGGCGGCTGGTGCAAATCGGCACGCCGCGGCAGATCTACAGCGCGCCGGCGTCGGTTCATGTGGCCATGCGCCTGGGCTCGCCGCGCATCAACCTGTTGCCGGTGGGGGCACTGGGGCTGGCAGACGGTCCGGCCGGCGCGACGACGGTGGGTGTTCGCCCCGAGGACGTGATTCTAGGCCGCGGTGGCGCCGTCGCACGGGTGATCGCGGTGGAGCATTTGGGCGCCGAGACGGTGATCTTGATGGAAAGCGAGGGCAACAAGGTGCATGCCCTCGTCGGGGCCGGGGCCATGCGGCATGTCGGTGAGGAAACGACGGTGCAGATGCTGCCGGGGACGGCCCTGTTCTTTGACCGGGACGGCCAACGGTTGGACGCGGCACCCACGAGCGACGCAAAGAAACCGGCGGAGAGGGCCCATGGCACCTGATTTGCTCGACACCATGATGTCCGCCGCCGCCGCTGTCATCCGCGACAATGCCGAGGCCTTGACGGCGTTGGATCAGGCGATTGGCGATGGAGATCATGGCATTAACATGACCCGCGGGTTCGCGGCCATCGAAGCGGAGAAAGCGGCCATGGCGGCCATGGCCTTGCCCGAGGCCCTGCAGAAGATCGGCATGACCCTGGTGATGAATGTCGGCGGTGCCTCCGGGCCGCTGTACGGCAGCTATTTCATCGCCATGGGCAGAGCCATTCCGCCAGACCCGCTGACCGCCGCGGCGGTGGCCGAGGCCCTGATCGCCGGCGCCCTCGCCGTGCAGCAGCGCGGCAAGTCGGCGCCGGGCGAGAAGACCATGCTCGACGTTCTGGTTCCCGTCGCCGACGCGGTGCGCGCGGCGGCAAAAGCGGGAACGCCGACGGCCGATATGCTGACGGCGGTGCGCGATGCGGCGGCGTGCGGGCTGGAATCGACTCGGGACATGCTGGCAACCAAGGGGCGGGCCTCCTACCTGGGCGAACGCTCCGTCGGCCATCTGGATCCCGGCGCGCAATCCAGCCAACTTCTCGTGGAGAGCATTTGCAATGTGGTCGCGGCCAACCTGGCCGCGGCAAAGGTGGAGGACGTATGACCGAGCGTGTCGGTATCGTAATCGTTTCGCACTCACCCGACATCGCCCGGGGAACTGCCGATATGGTTCGGCAGATGGTCGGCGAAGAGGTGCCCCTGGCGTGGTGCGGCGGCAACGCCGACGGCGGCCTGGGGACCGACGTCGCGGCCATCAAGGCGGCGATCGAGAAGGTCTATGGCCCCCTCGGTGTCGCCATACTGGTCGATCTCGGCGGCGCCGAAACCAACAGCGAAATGGCCATCGAACTCCTCGACGAATCCTGGCGCCCCCGGGTCCTGATCTGCAATGCGCCGATTGTCGAGGGCGCCGTCATGGCGGCGGTAGAAGCCGCCGGTGGCGCCGCGCTGGAAGACGTGCGGGCGACCGCCGAGGAGTTGTCGCCATGACCTTGGAACCCGAGCGCGTGACCGGTTCCGACGCCGTGGAGGGGCGCGTCCAGGTCAACCATCCCATCGGCTTGCACGCCCGCCCATCGGTCAAGCTGACCCAGCTTGCGAAGAGCTTTAGCGCCGCCGTTCGCCTGCGCGTCGCCGAGGAGGAAGATTGGGTGGACGCCAAGAGCATTGTCCGCGTCATGGCCTTGAAGGTGAAGGTCGGGCAAACCCTTGTCTTCGAGGCGGATGGCGCCGATGCGGCGCAAGCCGTGCATGATCTTATTTCCTTGGTGGAGCGGAATTTCGATGAGCGCGCCGCCGAGTGAGCAGAGCTTTGCGGGGATGGTTGCCTCGCCTGGGCTCGCCTTCGGGCCAATTCGCTTGCGTTTCATTGTCGCGGCGGAGGCTGCGGCGGTGGCGCAAGGGACCCCGGCTGAGGAACGCCGGGCGCTGGAGGCGGCAATCGCCGCCGCGCAAGCGCGCCTCTCGGAGCTGATCGAAACCAGCGATCCGATGGCCGGTGAAATTCTGGCCGTGCAGATCGCCTTTCTGGAAGATCCGGAGCTGGCGGCGCCGGCCCTCGCAGCCATTGCCGGCGGCGACTCGGCCATGGCCGGCTGGCGCGCGGCGATGAATGAACAGATCGCCGGCTATCGAGAATCGGACAGTGCCTACTTCCAGGCCCGCGCCGCGGACATCGCCGATCTGCGCGACCGGGTGGCGGATGCTCTTGCGAACAAGACAGCAGTGGCGCCGCCACCGCAAACGCCACCGCAAACAGATGCCATCCTGGTGACCGAGGATTTGCCGCCGTCTCGTTTCCTGGAAACCGACTGGAGCTGCTATCGCGGCGCCGTCCTCACGCACGGCAGTGCGGCCAGCCACGTGGCCATGCTGGCGCGCGCGCGCGGCATCCCGTTGCTTATCGGCCTCGATGCGGATTTCTCGGCGCTGACCGAGGGAGCCGCGGCCGTTCTCGATGCCGAGGGCGGCTGCCTGATACAACACCCGGCGGCGGCGACGTTGGAGCGCTACCGCCGGCGCCTGGCGCGCTTGCGCGCCGATGCGACGGCGGATGCCGCGTATCTGGACCGGCCCGCCGCAACCGCCGACGGCACGGCCGTACAGGTTTGCCTGAATGTGGATGACCCGGCGATTGTGGAGGTTATCGATCCCGTTGTGTGTGACGGTATCGGACTTACCCGAAGCGAGTTCCTGTTCTACGGCGACACCGGCCTGCCGGACGAGGAGACGCAGTTCCGGGCCTACGTCCGGTTGCTTGGCTGGGCCGATGGGAAGCCGGTGACGGTGCGCACGCTCGATGCGGGGGGTGACAAGCCGATCGCCGGCCTGACCCCCGAGCGGGAGGCGAATTCCTTCCTCGGCCAGCGCGGTTTGCGCCTGTCCCTGGCCCGGCCGGAGGTGTTTCGCGTCCAGCTACGCGCGCTTGCCCGCGCCGCGGCGCGCGGCCCGCTCAAGGTGATGGTACCCATGGTGACCGTCCCCGCCGAGCTGGAGCGTGCTCGGGCGCTGTTTCAAGAGGTAGTGGACGAGCTCTCGGCCGAGGGCGTGGAAGCGCGCTTGCCGCCGCTGGGCATGATGGTCGAGGTGCCGGCAGCGGCATTGGCGATTGCTACCTTTGACGCCGATTTCTATTCCATCGGCAGCAACGACCTCGTGCAGTACGTGACCGCCGCGAGCCGTGACAACGCCGCCGTGGCCGGTCTATATGATCCCTTGAACCCGGCGGTGATCGAGCTGATCGGGCGCGTCGTCGACCATGGCGCGGCAACCGGCCGGGAGGTCAGCCTATGCGGCGACATGGCTGCCGAGCCGAAATTTCTGGAATCGCTGTTAAAGGCCGGCCTACGGGTGCTGTCGGTCGCGCCGGCGGCGCTGGCCCCAACCAAGGCCGCGATCGCCCGATATACCCTGGGCGGTGAGGACGCGTAGAGCGGTGCCGCGAAACAAGGAAGAGCTGGTCGCCGATTACAAAAAGGTGCTGCAGTCGTATATCGACCTTCGCCCGTCCGGCATCCGCCTGAAGATCGCCGACGCCATCGGCAAGCATAAGAGCTTCGTGTCACAGATTTCGAACCCCGTCTATCCGGTGCCCGTGCCGGCCCGGCACGTCGGCACGATCATGGATATCTGCCATTTCTCGCCGGAGGAGCGCGAGGCTTTCCTGGCCGCGTACCGGCGGGCGCATCCGGGCCAGTCACGCAAGCTGCAGCCGGCCGCGCGCAAACGCACCGGGCACCACACCATCCATATCGAGGTGCCGCTCTTCGACGACCCGGAGCGTCAGCACGACGTCGAAGAAACCATCCGCCATTTCGCCCGGCGCGTCATCGCCCTGGCCCGCCGCGACGGCGACTAGGGGCGGTAGCTGACTAGCACCCCCAGCGCAGGGCGGCGGTGTGCGCCGGCGCATCCCACAATCGCATCATCTCGTCGTCGAGGCGCGTGAGCGTGATTGAGCAGCCGGCCATGTCCAGCGACGTGGTGTAGTTGCCGACGAGCGAGCGGACGATCTTCAGCCCCTGGTCCCGGCACAGCTTTTCCGCCGCGTGATACATCAGATAGAGTTCCATCTGCGGCGTCCCCCCGAAGCCGTTCACATGCAGAAGCACATCCTCGCCGCGCTTCGGCGCCAGATCGCCGACGATGGCGCCGACGATCTCTTCGGCGATGGCATCGGCGCTGGCCAGCTTGACGCGCCGCCGTCCCGGCTCGCCGTGAATGCCGACGCCCATCTCCATTTCGCCGCCGCCGATGTCGAAGGTCGGCTTGCCGGCCGCTGGGACCGTGCAACTGGTCAACGCCACGCCCATGGAGCCGGTGGCCTTGTTCACCCGCTCACCCAGGGCCGCACAGGCGGCCAGGTCGGCGCCCCCTTCGGCGGCGGCGCCGATAATCTTTTCCACGATGACGGTGCCCGCGACGCCGCGCCGTCCGGTGGTGAAACTCGAATCCTCCACGGCCACGTCGTCGTTGATGAGGATGCTGGCCTGCGTGCCGCCATACATCTCGGCCGCCATCTCGAAGTTCATCGCGTCGCCGGAATAGTTCTTCACGATGAACAGAACACCGCCGCCGCCCTCCACGGATTCGGCCGCCGCCAGCATCTGGTCCGGGGTGGGGGAGGTGAAAACCTGCCCCGGACAGGCGGCATTCAGCATGCCCGTGCCGACAAAGCCCGCATGCAGCGGCTCGTGGCCGGCGCCGCCGCCGGAGATCAAGGCGACCTTGCCCTTTACGGGCGCCCCGGCGCGGGCCACAAAGGTGGGCGATTCCTGCAGCCGCACGATGTCGCCGTGGGCGGCGGCGAAACCGCGCAGGCTTTCGGTCAGGACATCGTCGATTTTGTTGATAAACTTCTTCATGGTGCACCTCCCATTTGCGCGGCCCATTCTGGCGCGGGCACCGCGCGCATCGACTAAACTAAACTAAACTTCATCGACGACTCTTTCAACGTTGGCGCGGTCCCGCCGCCTCGGCCGAGCGGTCAAGGGCGTCGATTCATAATCTGGCCTGTTGTCATCCCGGACGCTAGGCGAGCCCGAAAATCGACGATTTTCGGGTGGCGAGCCTTGCGATCCGGGATCCATCTCTCCGCCACCCCGCTGCCGGACTTTGGATCCCGGATCACTGACTTTCCTTGCCAAGCCAAAGGCGTGGAGGAAAGTCGAGTCCGGGACGACGACTTAGCGAATACAGGATCTAGGTAAAGAGGATGGTGCAGATGATCACGGCGGCGACCACCGCGGCGAAGTCGGCGGTCAGGCCGGCGGCCAGGGTGTGCCGGATGCGGCGAATCTGCACGGCCCCGAAATAAACCGCGATCACGTAGAAGGTGGTTTCGGTCGATCCTTGCAGAGTGCTGACCAGATAGCCGGTGTAGCTGTCCGGACCGATCAATGGATCCTCGATGACCGACGCGACGATGCCGTAAGCGCCGGAGCCCGAGAGCGGCCGCAGCAAGGCCATGGACAACGCTTCCGGCGGCAAGCCGAAAAGATTCGTGATCCGCCCCAACGGCGCGACCAACAGCTCCATGGCGCCGCTGGCCCGGAACATGCCGACGGCCACCAGGATCGCGACCAGGTAGGGGATGATGCGCAAGGCGACCTGGAAGCCGTCCTTGGCGCCCTCGACGAACGCCTCGTAGACTGGCACCTTGCGCAGCAGTCCAAAAGCAAGCAGGGCGACCATCAGCCCCGGGATGATCCAGGGCGAAATCACCTTGCCGTAGAGAATCGTCAGCGGGACCAGCGCCGCGACCGCGCCCAGCACCACCAGCGACACCCACCCGGGATACCCTTCGGCGGCACTGGTCTGCAGGTGCGCCGCATCCTCCGGCAATGCCGGCGCTACTTCGGCCTCGCCAGGGCTTTCGGAACTGGCGTCCTCGGCACCGGGCGCCGGCCAGATTCGCTGATAGAGCTTGACCGAGAGGATAGCCACCGTCGTCGAGACAATGGTGGCGAACAACGTGGTCGGCAGGATGCCCGCCGGATCGTTCGACCCGGCGGCGGCGCGCAAAGCGATAATCCCGGTCGGCAGCAGGGTCACGCTGGACGTATTGATGGCCAGAAACAGGGCCATGGCGTTGGTCGCCGTGCCCTTGTGGGTATTCAGCTTGTCCAGCTCCTGCATGGCGCGAATGCCGAAGGGGGTGGCGGCGTTGCCCAGGCCCAAAACATTGGCCGACATGTTCAGGATCATCGCGCCCATCGCCGGGTGGTCGGCCGGCACCTCGGGAAACAGGCGCACCATCAGCGGCCGCACGGTGCGGGCGATAATGACCAGCAGGCCGCCGGCCTCGGCCACCTTCATCAGCCCCAGGAACAAGGCCATCACGCCGACCAGGCCGATGGCCAGAGTGACTGCGCCGCCGGCGGAGTCGACCATGGCCAGGGACAAGACCTCCATCGGGGTGCTCTCGCCCAGGCCGTCCTCGGTCCAGAAAATCTGCCGGAATCCGGCGATCGCGAAGGCG
>JAJFGI010000129.1 GCA_021776215.1 Kiloniellaceae bacterium
GACGGAGAGAGGCCGGTGACCGCGGCGATCTCGCCGACCGGCCGCGACTCATCGCGCACCAGCAGCAACACGCGCAGCCGATTGCCGTCCCCCATCAGGCGAAAAACGTCGGCCAGGGCGGCCACTTTATCCACGGGCAGGTGTTCCATGTCTTGGTGCCTTCAGACTATCCGCGGCCGCGAATTCGAAGGCCGCGACCGCGCCTATTAAACATCACAACATATGAACATGTGTTTAATTGTTTAATAAAGGAATGATAAGCGGCCCGTCAAGCCCCGTCCCCTAACGTTGCTATTTCCCGAGATGCTGTCTTGGTTATTTCACTGTCGAAACGACGAGTCTTGAGGCCGTTTAGTCGAAGTCCTCGGCCAGGGCCTCGCGCACCTCTTCCGGCATGACGGCCATGTGGCCGTAATGGGGATGGGTGAAGCCGACCAGAATCTCCGCCCCCGGTTCGCGGAACGCGGCTACCTGGGCGTCGCTGAAGGGGAAATGGATGAATTGCACCGACGAGGCCTTGCCGGCGGCGCTGGTACGGTCCATATCCGCTTCCGCCTGCCCGCGAATTGTTTCGCCGCCGATGCGTAGGCACGCGGTTTCCTCGATTCCGCCCAGCTTGCCGAGAAGGGCCTGCCGACGCTCCGGCTCGTCGATCTCGAACATGACGGTCGCCACCAGTTCGCGCCCTTTGGGGATCAGCGGGTTATAAGCCGCCAGCTCGTCGGCGATCTGCGCCTCGCCACCCTTTTCGATGTGGAGCATCTCGTGGACTTGCGCCCACATGGTCTCGTAGCTCTCGAAATGGAACAGGCAGACAGGCCCGACCTCCAGCCGCCGCCGCCGCTTGAGCGCGACCACGGCGCGCCGGCGCTCGGTGCGGTCGCGGGCGTAATCGGCCATCGGCATGATGTCGTCGCGGCCGATCTCGTGTTTTTTCGTGCCGGTCATCCGCCGTCCCCCGAGCCGTAGGCCCCCAAACCATAGGCATGGGCGAAAAGCTCGATGGGATGATGGGCGCTCTCCGGCGCCGGCTCACCGTCCTCGGCCAGCCGCTCGATCCCCTGCACCAGATGCGCGCCGGCCAACGGACATTCGGAGGCGAGATAGATTTTGCCGCTCTTGGCCGCCAGCCGCGCCGCCGGTCGGCCGATCTTGAGGGCGGTCTCGAAGTGGTCCTTCATGACACCCCACGAGCCGCCGTGGCCGGAGCAGCGCTCGATGACGGTCACATCGGCGTCGGGCACCAGGCGCAGCATCTCGGCCGCCTTGGCGCCGATGTTCTGCGCCCGCGCGTGGCAGGCCATGTGTAACGCCACCCCGCCGGGCAGCGGCCGCAATCCCTCCGCCAAACCCTCGGTCTTGGCGATATCGACCACGTATTCGGCGATGTCGTACGTCGCCTCGGCCAGGCGCCTGATGCGCGCGTCGTCGGGCAGGATCAGCGGCCATTCGAACTTCAGCATCAAGGCGCACGACGGCGTCAGGGCGATGACGTCGTAGCCCTTGTCCAACCAGGGGGCCATGGACTCGGCGATATCGCCGGCGGCGGCCGCCACCGTGGCCAGATCGCCTTGCTCCAGTTGCGGCATGCCGCAGCAGCGCGGATACACGACCTCGGATTCGACCCCGTTGTGGGCGAGCACGCGGCGGGCCGCGTCGCCGATCGCCGGGTTGTTGTAGTTGACGAAGCAGGTGGCATAGAGAACGACCTTACGGCCATGGGCGGCGGCAGCCGTATTGACCTTAGGCGCCGCCGCAGCCGCCGCCGCAAAGGTCGTGCCGTGGTACTTGGGCAGCGCCGCCTGCCGGTGCACGTCGGCGACCGTCTCCAGGATCGGCCGGGTCAGCCGGTTGTCCGTGTCGCTGGCCCAGTTGGCCAGGGCGGGGATGTGACTTGCCAGCTTGCCGTTGCGATCGGTCTTGCTCAACTCGGCGGCCAGGCCGCCGCCCTTGCCTTTTTTCAGCTCCGCGGCCCGGTAGCGCAGCATGAGATGCGGAAAATCCAGATTGAACTCATGCGGCGGCACATAGGGGCAGCTCACCATGAAGCACATGTCGCACAGGGTGCAGCCGTCCACCACCTTGGCGAAATCGGCGCTCGCCACGCTGTCCAGTTCGCCGCTCTCCGATTCGTCGATCAGATCGAAAAGGGTGGGAAACGAGTCGCACAGGTTGAAGCAGCGCCGGCAGCCGTGACAAATATCGAAGACCCGGCGCATTTCCGCGTCGATCTTCTCGGCGTCGGTAAATTCCGGAGCGCGCCAATCCAACGGATGACGTACCGGCGCGTCGAGACCGCCTTCGCGCATGCCTCGCTCCTGGGTTTGTAATGATGGCCGCCGCCGCGCCGGGCCATCCCCGGTCGCGGTCGGCCGGCACCGGCCTATCGGATGGTTTCGAGGGCCTTCTGGAAGCGGCCGGCGTGGCTCTTTTCGGCCTTGGCCAAGGTCTCGAACCAATCGGCGATTTCGTCGAAACCTTCCTCGCGAGCGGTCCGCGCCATGCCCGGGTACATGTCCGTGTACTCGTGCGTCTCGCCGGCGATCGCCGCCTTCAGGTTGAGGGAGGTATCGCCGATGGGTTCGCCGGTGGCCGGATCGCCGACTTCTTCGAGAAACTGCAGATGGCCATGGGCATGGCCCGTCTCGCCCTCGGCGGTGGAGCGGAAGACGGCCGAGACATCGTTGTAGCCCTCGACGTCGGCCTTCTGTGCGAAATAGAGATAGCGGCGGTTCGCCTGGCTCTCGCCGGCGAACGCGGCTTTGAGATTGTCCTCGGTCTTGGAACCCTTGAGCTTTGCCATGATGCTCTCCCTCGTTTGCGGCGATTGGGTGATCGCAATTCGATCCAGTGGCCGAACGGGCCTGGCCATGACCGTTGGATAAACGGCTGGCAGCACTCTGTCAATAAATTAGAATGATTCCAAGAATATTTCTAACGGACGACGCGCGAGTGATTATCAGTCGCCACAATTAACGCGGATAATGACGTCGACACGGCGGATACGTTTGCCCTTCGGCGGCAACGGCAGGGCGCTAAGGCGAACGTCTTCGCCGGCGATGTCTTCCAGCTGGCCACTATCCTCGTGGAAGAAGTGATAGTGGTCGGTGACATTGGTATCGAAGTATGAGCGTCCCGGCTCCACGATCACCTCGCGCAGCAGCCCCGTGCTGGTGAACTGATGCAAGGCATTGTAGACCGTCGCCAGAGAAACCGGGACCCGGGCCGCCATCGCTTCGCCATGCAGCTGCTCGGCGGTAAGATGCCGGTCGCCGTTTTCGAAGAGCAACCGCGCCAGCGCCAGACGCTGGCGGGTGGGCCGCAAGCCGGCGGCCTTGAGTCGGTCGATCAAATCGCTATATGGACGTTGTGCCACCATAGCCACATATATGGCCGATGAGAGGTTAGAATTAAAGGTCTAAATCAGTCAATTGAGGCGTTTTTTGGAACTGATTCAATTAACTATTTACCCCTATCCGGCGGAACAGGGGCCCCCAATGCCGTGGCCAATGCGGTTGATCGCCAGCCGGTGGAGTGTGCTATAGTCTCGCCCGCGAAAACGGTGCGACAGCCTAGGCTCGGGCGGCCGATCCGGTTGTTGCGCCAGCGGATTCATGTGCGGCGGCTTCGCTGCATCTCTTCCCTGCCCAGGTGAGGCCGTTGACAGAGCGCAATCACACCTACAGTTACGAGGAACTGCTGCAGTGCGCCCATGGCAAGCTGTTCGGGCCCGGCAATGCCCAACTGCCGCTGCCGCCGATGCTCATGTTCGACCGGATCACCCGGATCGCCGATACGGGCGGCAAGCACGATAAAGGCGAGATCGTTGCCGAGTTCGATCTCAAGCCGGACCTGTGGTTTTTCCGCTGTCATTTCGAAGACGATCCGGTGATGCCGGGCTGCCTGGGACTGGACGCCCTATGGCAATTGGCCGGCTTTTTCCTGGGTTGGCTTG
This sequence comes from Kiloniellaceae bacterium, assembly GCA_021776215.1. Lineage (GTDB taxonomy): Bacteria > Pseudomonadota > Alphaproteobacteria > Kiloniellales > J153 > JAJFGI01. The sequence continues at coordinate 3,956 of JAJFGI010000129.1, forward strand.
GCGCGCCGGGGCGCGGCCGCGCCTTGGGCGTGGGCGAAGTCAAGCTGATGGGCCAGATCCTGCCCACGGCCAAACTGGTGACCTACCACCTGAACCTCAAGCGGATCATCAAACGCAAGCTTGTCCTGGGCGTTGCCGATGGTCTGGTGAAAGTGGACGGGGAAACCGCCTGCGAGGCGACCGGCTTGAAGGTCGGCCTCTTTACCGCGCCGGAACCCGCCTAAGGCGGCGGCGGCTGAGGGCATTATCATGCGGCGTGTCGTGGTGACCGGTCTGGGCGTCGTTTCCAGCATCGGCAACAACAAGCAGGAAGTCCTCGACGCGCTGCGGGCCGGGCGCTCGGGCATTCGCTTTGCCGATACCTATGCCGAGATGGGGTTCCGCAGCCAGGTTCACGGCAATATCCAGCTCGACCTCGAGGCCGCCATCGATCGGCGCCTGCGCCGCTTCATGGGGGACGCCGCCGCCTTCAACTACGTGGCCATGCAAGAAGCCATCGCCGATGCCGGCCTGAGCCCGGCCGAGGTTTCGCACGAGCGCACGGGCCTGGTCATGGGCTCGGGCGGCGGGTCGCCGGAAAACCAGGTCTTGGCCGCCGATACGGCGCGCACCAAGGGACCGCGGCGGGTCGGCCCCTACATGGTGCCGCGGTGCATGTCGAGCACGACCTCGGCGAATTTGGCCACTGCCTTCAAGATCAAAGGCTTGAGCTTCTCCATTTCGTCCGCCTGTTCGACCAGCGCCCACTGCATCGGCACCGGTTACGAGCAGATCCAGATGGGCAAACAGGATATCGTCTTCGCCGGCGGCGGCGAGGAGGTGCACTGGAGCCTGTCGGTCCTCTTCGACGGCATGGGCGCGCTTTCCAGCCACTTCAACGAAACGCCCGAGCGCGCCTCGCGCCCCTACGACAAGGACCGCGACGGCTTTGTCATCTCCGGCGGCGGCGGCACCATCGTCCTGGAAGCCCTGGAGCACGCGCAAGCGCGCGGTGCCAAGATCTATGGCGAGATGATCGGCTATGGCGCCACCTCGGACGGCGCCGACATGGTTGCGCCCTCCGGCGAGGGCGCGGTGCGCTGCATGCGCCAGGCCCTGGCCGGCCTGGGCAACACCAAGATCGACTACATCAACGCGCACGGCACCTCCACGCCGGTCGGCGACACCATCGAGCTGGCCGCCGTGCGCGAGGTCTTCGGAGCCGATATGCCGCGGATCGCCTCGACCAAGTCGTTGACCGGCCACGCGCAAGGGGCCGCCGGCGTACACGAAGCGATTTTTTCGCTACTCATGCTCGAACATGGATTCGTCGCCGCCTCGGCCAATATCGAGACGTTGGACCCGGAGGTGGAAGGCGCGCCGATCGTCCGCGCGCGCGAAGACAACGCGCTGCTCAGTTGCGTCATGTCCAACAGCTTCGGCTTTGGCGGCACCAACGCCTCGCTGGTTTTCCGACGCTGCGACAACTAGAACCGCCGGCCCGTTCGCCGGCACAATGAATGACAGGGGGACGGCGTGACCGCGAACAGCGCGTTGATGGCCGGCAAGCGCGGCCTCATCATGGGCGTCGCCAATGACCGCTCGATCGCCTGGGGCCTGGCCACCAGTCTCAGCCAGCACGGCGCCGAACTGGCCTTCACCTATCAGGGCGAGGCCTTCGAGCGCCGCGTGCGGCCGCTGGCCGACTCGATCGGCTCGAAGTTGGTGCTCGCCTGCGATGTGTCCGACCCGGCGCAGATCGACTCGGTCTTTGGTCTGATCGGCGAAGCCTGGGGCAGCCTCGATTTTGTCGTCCATGCGGTGGCCTATTCCGATAAGGAAGAGCTCAAGGGCCGCTATCTGGATACCAGCCGGCGCAACTTCTCCAAGACACTGCTGATCTCCTGCTATTCCTTCACCGCTGTGGCCCGGGGTGCGGCACCCCTGATGCGCGAGGGCGGCAGCCTGCTCACCCTGACCTATCTGGGGGCCCAGCGCGTGACCCCGAACTACAACGTCATGGGCGTGGCCAAGGCGGCCCTGGAAGCAAGCGTCCGTTACCTGGCCGTGGACCTGGGCGGTCAGGGGGTGCGGGTAAATGCCATCTCGGCCGGGCCGCTACGCACCCTGGCTGGCTCGGCTATCGCCGATGCCCGCTTCGTCTATCGCTGGAGTCGCGATCACGCCCCGATGCGCCGCAACGTTCTGCTCGAGGAAGTGGGGTCCGCCGGGCTTTATCTGCTTTCCGACTTGGCCCTTGGCGTGACCGGCGAAATCCACCACGTGGACGGCGGCTATAACAAGGTCGGCATCCCGTCGCCGCAGCGCCTGAACGAGCCGCACGATTAGAGCATACTCTAGGACAGGGCCGCGACCATCACATCCGGCGAATCCGTAATGATGCTGTCGACGCCCCAGTCGAGCAAGGTCCGCGCTTGCGCCACATCATTGATGGTAAAGCACGCCAGGCCGTAGCCCGCGGCCTTGATGCGCGCCGCCCGCTTCGCCGTCAGCCAGCGCCCGGCCACGTGCACGGTGCTGCACTCCAAGACGCGGGCCGCCGAAAGCCAATCGCGCGGCAGGCGCACCGCCAGCAGACCGCGCGGCAGGCGCGCGGCACGATCTCGGACAACCGCCAAGCTGTCGCGCTTGAAGCTGCTGATCAGCGGCGGCGGTTCGGCCGCCGGCCAACACCGCTCGACCACCTCCACCGTCGCGGCGGCGGTTTCGCGGTCGCGTCCCGATGTCGGCTTGATCTCTATGTTGGCGCCCAGACCCAACTCCCGGATCAGCGCCAAACCGTCCTCCAGGGTCGGGACCGGCTCGCCGGCGAATTCCGGCCTGAACCAGGCGCCGGCATCGAGGGCGCGCACATCCTTGTACGTCGTTTGCGCCATCAAGGCGTCACGGCCGGTGATCCGCTTCAGATTGTCGTCGTGAAAGAGAACCGGCACCGAATCGCCGGTGAGCATGACGTCGAATTCGACCCAGCGCACGCCAGTGGCGGCGGCGCGGCGAATTCCCGCCAGCGTGTTCTCCGGTGCCAGCGCCGCGGCACCGCGGTGGCCCATCACCCGGGGCAATGCCAACATCTATGTCGTCCGTACGTCGATCACCTGTCGAAAAACGGGCGGCAACGCCTGCGCTGCCGCCCGTTCAACTTTGCTCTGCCACAGCCTACCTGGTGTGGCCGGCGCGGCGTCAACTCGCTTGAGCCTCCAGGTCCTCGCCGGTCTCCTGGTTCACGCGCTTCATGGACAGCTTGACCTTGCCGCGATCGTCCATGCCGATCACCTTGACCTTCACCTCGTCGCCTTCCTTGACCACGTCGCCCACGGTGCTGACCCGTTGCGGGGCCAGCTCGCTGATATGGACCAGACCGTCGCGCGGGCCGAGGAAGTTTACGAAAGCGCCGAATTCCATGATCTTCACGACCTTGCCGTTATAGATCACGCCGACTTCCGGCTCGGCGACGATGGAGCGGATCCAGTCGATGGCCGCCTGACTGGCCGACTGGTCGACCGCGGCGACCTTGATGGTGCCGTCGTCCTCGATATCGATCTTGGCGCCGGTCGATTCGCAGATTTCGCGGATGATCTTGCCGCCGGTGCCGATCACCTCGCGGATCTTGTCCTTGGGGATCGAGATCACGGTGATGCGCGGCGCCTTGTCGGACACGTCCTCGCGGGCCTGGGTCAGCGCCCGGGCCATCTCGCTCAGGATATGCAGGCGGCCGTCGCGCGCCTGCTTGAGCGCGATCTCCATGATCTCCGGCGTAATCGAGGTGATCTTGATGTCCATCTGCAGGGAGGTGACGCCCGCTTCGGTGCCGGCCACCTTGAAGTCCATGTCGCCCAGATGATCCTCATCACCGAGGATATCGGAGAGGACGGCGAACTTCTCGTCCTCCTTGATCAGGCCCATGGCGATGCCGGCGACCGGACGCTTGAGCGGCACACCCGCGTCCATCATGGACAAGGAGGCGCCGCACACCGTGGCCATGGAGGACGAGCCGTTCGATTCGGTGATCTCGGAGACCACGCGGATCGTATAGGGGAAATCCTCCTTCGCCGGCAGCAATGGCCGCACGGCCCGCCAGGCGAGCTTGCCGTGACCGATCTCGCGCCGCCCGGGCGAGCGCAGGAAACTGGCCTCGCCCACCGAATAGGGCGGGAAGTTGTAGTGCAGCATGAAGGCCTCGCGATAGTCGCCCTCGAGCGCGTCTATGATCTGCTCGTCCTGGCCGGTGCCCAAGGTGGTGGTCACCAGTGCCTGGGTCTCGCCGCGGGTGAACAGGGCCGACCCGTGGGTCAGCGGCAACACGCCGACCTGGCAATCGATGCGCCGGACATCCGATGTGGTGCGTCCGTCGATGCGCTTGCCGGTCGTCAAGATCGAGCCGCGCACGATGTTGCTTTCCAACTTTTTCAGGACACCGGGAGCCGCGGCCAATTCCGCGTCGTTCTCGGCCAGGCTGGCGAGAGCCTCCTGCTTGACCGCCGCGACCATGTCCTGCCGCGCCATCTTGTCCGGCTCGCGGTAGGCCTCGGCGATTCTCTTGCCGTAGGCGGCCGCCAGGCGCTCGCTCAGAATCTCGACTTCCGGCGCCGGTCCCGGCACGTCCCACGGCTCCTTGGCGCAGCGTTCGGCCAGGGCGACGATGCCGTCGAGCACCGGAATCATGCCGCGGTGGCCGAAGTTGACCGCGTCGAGCATGATCTCCTCGGTCAGCTCCTTGGCTTCGGACTCGACCATCAGCACGCCGTCGCGGGTGCCCGCGATGATCAGGTCGAGCTGCGAATCCGGCAGCTCGTCATAGCGTGGGTTGAGAATGAACTCGCCGTCCTTGTAGCCCACCCGGCAGCCGCCGATCGGCCCCAGGAACGGCAGGCCCGAGATTGTCAGCGCCGCCGAGGCCCCGACCATGGCGACCACGTCCGGATCGTTTTCCAGATCGTGGCTGAGCACGGTGCAGATGACCTGCGTCTCGTTCCGGTAGGCCTTGGCGAACAGCGGCCGGAGCGGCCGGTCGATGAGCCGCGAGGTCAGTGTCTCCTTTTCGCTGGGCCGGCCTTCGCGTTTGAAAAAGCCGCCGGGAATCTTGCCGGCCGCGAAGGTCTTTTCCTGATAGTTGACGGTCAACGGGAAAAAATCGATGCCCGCCTTCGGGGTCTTTTGACCGACCGCGGTGCACAGCACCACCGTATTGCCGTACGTGGCGAGAACCGCCCCGTCCGCCTGCCGCGCCATGCGGCCTGTTTCCAGGGTAAGCGTACGCCCACCCCATTCGATTTCCTGTTTATGTACGGTAAACATGGTCCATTAGTCCTTCCAGCATGCGGCCGGATTGTTCTGACCGGACCCGCGCAAGGAGCGCCGTGCCGCGCGCGCAACTCGCGCACCCGGCATCGCCCCTTGCGTCGGCCCGGCCTGTGTTCGACAGCGCGCCGGCCGGCTCGCGATGTCGCTGTGGTGTGATGAAAACGAAGATAATCTCGTCGCTCTATGGGCTATTCGCCGCGTACGTACGCCGCCGTCGGCCGGCACAAGGCCGGCGATCGGGAGGACAGGACGCACGGTCGGCACGGCCCCGTTATCGGCGCAATCCTAACCGCTCGATCAGGCCTTCATAGCGCGCCTGATCCCGGCCTTTGACGTAGTCCAGGAGTCGTCGACGCTGTCCAACCATGATCAGCAGCCCGCGCCGGGAATGAAAATCTTTTTTGTGAACCTGCAGATGGTCGGTCAGGTTCTTGATCCGCTCCGAGAGAATGGCCACCTGCACTTCCGGCGATCCCGTATCGCCCTCGTGCGTCGCGTATTCGCGAACCACCTCGGTCTTGCGTTCGGCAGTAATCGACATCGGTATCCTGGTTCCTCGAGTCTAAGGGTTGAGTACACGGACCGGACGAATATCGCCCGCCTCGTAGCGGGCCAAGGCCACCGGCTTACCGCCGTGCGTGGCATAGACGATCGATCCGTTGTCGAATGCCTCAATTCTGGCGCGATTGATGCGGGCCATCATGGACACCGCCTGCCCGCGCCTAAGGCAATTCGCCTCGGCTTCCGTCAAGGCCAGGGCCGGGATGTCGTCCAGCGCCGTCTCGAGCGGAAGCAAGGGCCCGGAAGCGGCGGCACTATGCCCCAGCGTCTCCAGGGACTCCAGCGAAATCGCATGTTTTTCCGTAAAGGGTCCCACGGCCGTGCGGCGCAGGGCCACCACGTGCGCGCAGGTGCCCAGGGCCCGGCCCAGATCGCGGGCCAGGGCCCGCATGTAGGCGCCCTTGCCGCAATCGACCTCGAAAGCCGCGGTTTCCGGCCCGTTCTCGACCAAAACCAGGCGGTGCACCGCCACCGGCCGGGAGCGCAGGGCGAAGTCCTCGCAGGCCCGCGCCTTGTCATAGGCCCGCTCGCCGGCCACCTTGATCGCCGAAAAGAGCGGCGGCACCTGATCCACCAGGCCGACAAAACGCGGCAGCACCGCCTCCACCTCCGCCGTCGCGGGCCGCCGGTCCGACCGCTCGGTCACCGAGCCTTCGGCATCGTCGGTTGCCGTCGCCTCGCCCCACCGCAGGGTGAAGGTATAGCGCTTGCGCCCGTCCATGATGTAACTGACCGTCTTGGTCGCCTCGCCCATGGCGACCGGCAACAGGCCGGTGGCCAGCGGGTCCAGGGTGCCGCCGTGGCCGATCTTCTGGGGATCGAAGACGCGGCGCAGACGGCCAAGCACCTGCGTCGAGGTCAGGCCCAGGGGCTTGTCGACCACGACCCAGCCGTGGACCGGCTGGCCCCCCCGTCTACGCCCCATCGCGTCTACGCCCCATCGCCGTCTCCCCCGCCGTCGTGTCCGTCATCGCGCCCGTCATCGCGCCCGTCGTCGTCTCCGTCATCGGCGCCCACCTCCAGGTCCTGGCGCACGTGCGGCCGCGCGAAGATCGCCTGGATTTGCCCGGCCTGATCGAATGAGCGATCGGCGGCGAAGGCGATGCGCGGGCAATGGCGCAAGGTCACCGCGCGGGCCAACTGGCCGCGAAAGAACCCGGCGGCCCGGTTGAGCGCCGCCACCGAGCCGGCCAAATCGCCGCCCCCCAGGGGCACGACAAAAGCGGTCGCCACCTTGAGATCCGGGCTGAGGCGCACCTCGGTCACCGTGAAACTGCTATCGGCCAGGGCCGGATCGTCGAGGCGGGCGCGGGCGAGGATGCGCGCCAGGGCGTGGCGCAATTCTTCGCCGACGCGCAATTGCCGTTGGCCCGGGCCACCGGCCCCGGGACGAGACGGTGGGCGCCGTGTCGATTTCCGATGTCCGCTCACGTGCCTTTCAGCGGGGCGCCCGGTCAGAGGGCGCGCGCCACTTCCTCGATCTCGTAGCACTCGATGCGGTCGCCGATCTGGATATCGGAGTAATTCTCGAAGGCCATGCCGCATTCATAACCTTCCTTGACCTCCCGCACCTCGTCCTTGAAGCGGCGCAGGGTCTTGAGCGTGCCATCGTGGATGACCACGTCGTCGCGCAGCAGGCGCACCTTGGCGCCGCGCTTGACCATGCCCTCGGTCACCATGCAGCCGGCGACCTTGCCGGTCTTGCTGGTGCTGAAGACTTCGCGGATCTCGGCATAGCCCAGGAAACGCTCGTGGCGGCTCGGCGCCAGCATTCCGGAAAGTGCCGCCTTCACGTCGTCGACGACGTTGTAGATGATCGAATAGTAGCGGATATCCACGTTGTCGCGCCGCGCCATCTCGCGCGCCTGCGGATTGGCGCGAACATTGAAGCCGATGACCATGGCATTCGTCGAGTGGGCCAAGGTGATATCGGACTCGTTGATGCCGCCGACACCGGCGTGCAGAACGCGCACCTCCACCTCGTCGGTGCCCATCTTCTGCAGGCTGGTGACGATGGCCTCGAGCGAGCCGTGCACATCGGACTTGATGACCATGGGCAACTGCGTGGCTTCGCCCTCTTTGATGCGGCTGAGCATCTCTTCCAGCGTGCCGCGGCCCGTGGTGGCGATCTCGTGCTCGCGCTTTTGCAGCTGCCGGAAATCGGCGATGTCGCGCGCCCGCGATTCGTTTTCCACCACGGTAAATTCATCGCCGGCGAGCGGGGCGCCGTTGAGCCCCAGCACCTCGACGGGCATCGAGGGGCCGGCTTCCTGAACCATCTCGCCGTGGTCATTGATGAGCGCGCGCACCCGGCCCCACTCGCTGCCGGCAACGAAGATGTCACCGACCCGCAAGGTCCCGCGCTGCACCAGTACGGTGGCCACGGAGCCGCGGCCGCGCTCCAGCTTGGCTTCGATGACGGCGCCTTCCGCGTTGCGGTTCGGGTTCGCCTTCAGTTCCTGAAGCTCGGCCTGGAGCAGGATCGCCTCCTCCAGCTTGTCCAGATTCGTCTTCTCTTTCGCCGAGACCTCGATGGCCAGGACGTCGCCACCCATGTCCTCGACCACCAGCTCGTGCTGCAAGAGATCGTTCTTGACCCGATTGGCGTCGGCATCCGGGCGGTCCATCTTGTTGATCGCCACGACGATGGGCACGCCCGCCGCCTTGGCGTGATTGATCGCCTCTCTGGTCTGGTCCATGATTCCGTCGTCGGCGGCTACCACCAGGACGACGATGTCGGTGATGTTGGCGCCGCGCGAGCGCATTTCGGTGAAGGCGGCGTGACCCGGCGTGTCGACGAAGGTGATCTTCTGACCCGAGCGCAAGGCGACCTGATAGGCCCCGATATGCTGGGTGATGCCGCCGGCCTCGTGGGAAACCACGTCGGTCTGGCGCAGGGCATCGAGCAGCGACGTCTTGCCATGATCGACATGGCCCATCACGGTGACAACCGGCGGTCGCGCCTCCATGGCTTCATCCTCGTCAACCTCCCCGCGCATGCCGATTTCGACATCCGCGGCGGATACGCGCTTCGCCTTGTGGCCGAATTCGGCGACCACCAACTCAGCCGTGTCGGCATCGATCACCTGATTGATCGTCGCCATCACGTCCATTTTCATCAGCGTTTTCACCACTTCGGCGCCGCGCTCGGCCATGCGATTGGCCAACTCCTGCACGGAGATCGTCTCCGGAATGGTGACCTCGCGGATAACCCGCGATGGCGGCTGGTGCACATGCTTGGCCGGGGCGCTGCGCATCTTTTCCCGCTGCCGCCGCACCGACGCCAGCGACCGCTGGCGGGCGTCGCCACCTTCCAGAGCCTGGCTGATGGTCAGCTTGCCATGGCGCCGCCGTTCGTCGCCGCGCCGAGGCGCCGGCTTCGGCACCGCCGCGGCCTTGCGTTTGACCCGGCCGCCCAGCTCGTCTTCCATATCCGCGTCGCGCCGGCGTTTGCGCGCGTCCTCGTCCTCGGCCACCGGTTTCCGCGCCGCGGGCGCTTGTCCAGGGGCTTCCCCGGCGCCATTGATGGGCGTCTCGGCGGGAATTTCCGCCCCCAATTGGTCGGCCGCGGCGGAGATCTCTGTCTCCTCGGGCTCTTCGATCCCTGCTTCGGCGCGGCGCTTGGCCTCGGCTTCGGCGCGGGCCGCCGCTTCCAGTTCGGCGGCGCGGCGCTCTTCTTCCTCCTGGCGCGATTGCTCGAGCGCTTGCGCCCGCGTCGCCCGCTCGCCGGCGGTCAGGGCGCGCAGTTCCTTGCCGATTTCCTCTTCGGCCTGGCCACGTGTTTCAGCCAGCGCCCGTTCCGCGGCCTGGCGCGCCTCGGTCACCTCGGTCATGCGGCCACCGGCGCCGGGCGCGAACGTGCGCGAGCGCTTGACCTCGACGGTCACTGCTTTCGATCGGCCGTGGCTGAAGCTTTGCCGAACCTGACCGGTCTCGACCGTCTTCTTCAGCTCGAGCTTGCCCGGCCGGTTGAGCTGCAGCGGCTTCTTCTGCTCTTTCTCTTTGCTCTCTTTGCTCGTCGTCATCTGTACTTTGCGCCTACCTTTACGTGCTTTGCGGCATCTGGTCGGACACGGCGCACAAGCGCGCCAATTCCTCGTTCAGGCGGTCCGTCATGCCGCCCCCGGCAAGGGCGACATGCACCAGGGCGTCGCGCCCCAGGGCCCGACCCAACTCCTCGGCGCGAAACACCTCGACAACCGGCACGTCATGCGCCCGCGCCAAGGCACGCAACTTCTGCCGCCCGCCGTCCGCCGCATCCACGGCTTGCAGGAGCAAGGCCGCCCGGCCGTCGCCAAGCAACAACGCGGCCGCCTCATAGCCGCTGGCCGCGTGACCGCCCCGCCGGACCAGACCAAGCAGATCCAGGCACTGGCGACGCAGCAGCCGCGCCACCTGCTCCGCCAGGTCCGAGGGCACCCGCACGGGCGCCTTGGCCGCCCGGGCAAACAAGTTGCGGGTGCGGGCAAGGTCTATCATATCGCGCCGCGGCGACAGCCACAAACCGCGGCCCGGCAGCCGGTCCGCCACGTCCGGTACCAGCGACCCATCCGGGCCCACGACGAAACGGAGCAACTCGCGCTTCGGCCGCACCTCGCCCGTGGCGAGACAGCGGCGCAAGGCCGCCGGCTCGCGCCGCCGCGTTCGCTCGGCGCCGGGCTTATGGACAGCCTTGGGCTTGCTAGATGACATCACCGCAACCGACATCGTCTGTTCTCAGACCTCCGGGCCCTGGCCGCTTGTCGCTTCTTCGGATGCCGGGGCTTCCACCGGCGCGCTTTCACCCGCTGCCGCTGCCGCATCCTCGTCCGCGAACCAATGGGCGCGGGCCGCCATGATGATGGTATCCGCGTCGGCGGCGTTCGGAGCGACATCGCCAAGCATCTCGATGAGCTCGTCGCTGGCCAAATCGGCCAGATCGTCGAGGGTCTTGACCCCCTTCTCGCCCAGAATCACGAGCATTGCCGGCGAGATGCCGGACAGGCCGGCAAGATCGTCGGCGACGCCCAACTCGCGGCGCTTCTCCTCGTTCTTGCGGTCGAGCTCTTCCAGATAGGTCCGCGCCCGGGCCCGCAGCTCGGTGGCGACATCATCGTCGAAGCCTTCGATCTCCGCCAATTCCTGAACCGGCACGAAAGCCACCTGCTCCAAGGTCATGAAGCCCTCGGCAACCAGCAAATGGGCGATCACGTCGTCCACGTCCAGGGCTTCGATGAAAAGATTCGAACGGGCCCGCATCTCCTCCTGACGGCGGCGCGATTCCTCGTCCTCGGTCATGATGTCGATGTCCCAGCCGGTGAGGATCGAGGCCAAGCGCACGTTCTGGCCGCGCCGGCCGATGGCCAGGGAAAGCTGGTCGTCGGGCACCACCACCTCGATGCGGCCCTGCTCCTCGTCGAGGACCACCTTGGTCACCTCGGCGGGCGCCAGGGCATTGACCACGAAGGTCGCCGGATCGCCCGACCAGGGAATGATATCGATCTTCTCGCCCTGCAGCTCGCTGACCACCGCTTGCACGCGGCTGCCGCGCATGCCGACGCAGGCGCCCACCGGATCGATGGATGAATCGCGCGAGAGCACGGCGATCTTGGCGCGGCTGCCGGGATCGCGGGCCACCGCCTTGATCTCGATGATGTTGTCGTAAATCTCCGGCACTTCCTGGGCGAAAAGCTTGGCCATGAACTGCGGGTGGCTGCGCGAGGCAAAGATTTGCGGCCCGCGCTGTTCCTCGCGCACGTCGTAGATATAGGCGCGCACCCGATCACCGGTGCGAAAGGTCTCGCGCGGCAGCGCCTCGTCGCGCCGCATCATTGCTTCCGCCCGGCCCAGATCGACGGTGACGTTGCCGAACTCGTTGCGCTTGACGATACCGTTGACGATCTCGCCGATCCGGTCCTTGTATTCGCGGTATTGGCGCTGGCGCTCGGCCTCGCGCACTTTTTGCACGATCACCTGCTTGGCGGTCTGCGCCGCGATGCGCCCCATGTCGATGGGCGGCAGGTCCTCGACGATGAAGGCGCCGAGTTCGATCCCCGGCTCGCGCTTTTGCGCGTCCACCAAGGTCAGTTGCGTGAACTCGTTCTCCGGCTCCTCGCTGACTTCGAGGAAGCGGCGCAGGCGCACCTCGCCGGTGCGGCGGTCGATCTCGGCGCGGATATCGTGCTCGTGTCCGTACTTGGCGCGGCCGGCCTTGGAGATGGCCTGCTCCATCGCCTCGAGCACCTCGTCGCGCTCGATGCTCTTCTCGCGGGCCACCGCATCGGCGACCTGCAGCAATTCGGTTCTAAAAAGCGCCGTTGTTTCCATGGTTCACTCGGTCTCCCGGTTCTCGGGCTTTTGGTTCGCGGGATACCGCCCGTCCTGGGCGGCGGCAATCAAGTCGTCGGTCAGCACCAGTTTCGCCTTGGCCAGGCTGGCGAAGGGCACCGCCACCTCGCCGTCCTCGGTCGCCAGGCGCACCCGGTCGCCGTCGAGGCCCAGCAGGCGGCCGGACCAGCGGCGGCGGCCCTCGGCGCCCGCCGCGCTCGACTCCAGCTTTGCGACAAAGCCGGCGAAACGGGCGAAATCGGCCAGGCGGGTCAACGGCCGGTCGATCCCCGGCGAGCTGACCTCCAACTCGTAGGAGCCCGCGATCGGGTCCTCGACGTCGAGGACCGCGCTCACCGCCCGGCTCAGCCGCGCGCAGTCATCCACCAGCATGCCGCCGCCATCGGCGCGCTCGGCCATGATCTGTAGGCGCGCGCGCCGGGTGCCGGTGATCAGAACACGGACGATCTCAAACCCCATCGCCTCGGCGGTGGGGGTAATCAGCCGTTCGATGGCCTCCGCCTTGCCGCCGCCACTTGGGGCCGGGGCCGGCGCGGCCGCTTCGCTGGCTTCGGGCAAACTGCCGCCTCTCCGTCGCATCCGCAAATCAACCAGGGCCGCAAAATAAAAAAGTGGGCCTGAGGCCCACCGTTTCGGCGACCTGACACGAATCATAGGATCGATTTCGTGTCACCTTAAAATTGGTTGGCGCAATCTAGCGCCGGAACGCCGCACCCCGCAAGGGGTTTCTCCCGGTCCGCCCGGCCTCACGGCACGCGCTGACGGCGGGCAAATCGCAGATAAACCGGGCGGCGCCCGCTGGCTTCGGCCTTCGCCTCGTAGCGTGTCGGCGGCCAGTCGGCGGGCCTCCGCCGCCAGTCGCCGGGACCTTCCGCCAGCCAGACAAAATCCGCTTGGCCACGCAGCCGTTCCAGCATCCACCGAGCATACTCCATATCGTCGGTGGCCAGGCGCAGTTCAACCCCGTCGCGCATGATCCGTGCCAGGTGGGCCAGGGTTTCCGGCTGAATCAATCGGCGCTTGTGATGCCGCGTCTTCGGCCAGGGATCGGGAAAGAGCATAAACACCCGGTCGATGGACGCCGCCGGCAGGGCTTCGAGCAGGTCCCGGGCATCGCCCTGGAATATGCGCACCGCCGGCAGCTCCCCCCCATCACTCCGGCTCTCGTCGACCCGGCGCAGGAGCTGGGCAATGCCGTTGACGAAAACCTCCGCGCCAAGCAGGCCCACATCCGGATGGGCGCGCGCCTGCCAGGCCAGGTGCTCGCCGGCGCCGAAGCCGATTTCCAACCACACGGGGCGCCGGCCGCCACCCGACAACGGCGGGAAGAGGGCCCCCGGATCGAGAGCGCCGCCGCCGGTCGGCAAGGCCACCGAAAGCCGGGGCAGCATGTCCCGCAAGAGGGTCTTCAACCCGCGGCGCAACCGGCGGCCCTGGCGGCGGCCATGAAAGGGACGGCGCGGCGCGCTGTCGCGGGACGATGGGGTGTCTAACCGGGGGCGCCCGGCCATGGGACTTAAGCGGCGAAGGCCGAGCGCAGGCCGTCGACCAGGTCGAGCCGCTCCCAGGAAAAGCCGCCGTCCGGTTCCGACGGCCGGCCGAAATGGCCATAGGCGGCGGTCCGGGCATAGATCGCGCGGTTGAGCCCCAGGTGCTCGCGAATCCCGCGCGGGCTCAGGTTCAGCATCTCTTGCAGGGTGCGCGATAGCTTCTCTTCATCCGCCTGGCCGGTGCCGTGGGTGTCGACATAGACCGACAGCGGCCGCGCGACACCGATGGCATAGGAGAGCTGGATGGTGCAGCGCCCAGCCAGTTCGGCGGCCACCACGTTCTTGGCCAGATAGCGCGCCGCGTAGGCGGCCGAGCGGTCGACCTTGGTCGGATCCTTGCCGGAAAAGGCGCCGCCGCCATGGGGCGCCGCGCCGCCGTAGGTATCGACGATGATCTTGCGCCCGGTCAGGCCGCAGTCCCCATCCGGGCCGCCGACCACGAAACGACCGGTCGGGTTCACATAAAACTCGTTCTCGGGGCACATCCAGCCTTTGTCCAGCACATTGACCACGTGTGGGCGGACGATCTCGCGCACTTCGTCCTGGTCGAGGTCGGCGGCGTGCTGAGTGGAGACCACGATCGAGGCCGCACCGCACGGCTCGCCGTTCTCGTAGATCAGGGTCACCTGGCTCTTGGCATCCGGACCCAGCCCCGGCTCGGCACCGGAATGGCGCGCCTCGGCCAGCGAGCGGAGGATGCCGTGCGCCAGATAGATGGGCGCCGGCATGAAGGCCTCGGTCTCGCGGCAGGCGTAGCCGAACATGATGCCTTGGTCGCCGGCACCTTCGTCCTTGTTGCCGGCGGCATCGACTCCTTGGGCGATATCCGGGGATTGTTCGTGGATATGATTCTCGACGCTGAGTGTGCGCCAGTTGAAGCCGTTCTGCTCGTAGCCGATCTCCTTGACCGCGTGGCGCACCACCTGTTCGAGCAGTTCCGCGTCCACCTCCTTGGGCCCGCGCACCTCGCCGGCAAGGACCACGCGGTTCGTCGTCGCCAACGTCTCCACCGCGACACGGGCGTAGGGGTCATGGGCGAGAAAGGTATCGACGATGGCGTCCGAGATGCGGTCGCAGACTTTGTCGGGATGACCCTCGGCTACGGATTCGCTGGTAAAGAGGTAGCGGCCTTTGCGCACTCTCGGTTCCCCTTGGACGGAAATTTCACAGCCGCGCACCGGCAGATGTGCGTCGGCACTCGTTGCCGCGTCGGCCGGTGGCGATATGACCGGCAGTACAGCAAAAACGCGGCTGGAACCAGTCAGCCGCGCCCGCTGTTGTAACGCTCAGAACTTGACCGTCAAGAGGATTGTCTTAACGACACTACCACCGGAGCCGCGGCCTCGTCAGAAGTCGTCTTCTTTCAGCGACGAGGCCCCGAGCGCCTTTGTCATCTCGAACAGGCGTTTGCGCAGTTGCGGGTCGGAGATCTTGTAGTAGGCGCGGACCAATTCCAGCGTCTCCCGCTTGGCCATGGGATCACGCTCATAACTGGCCGGCTCCTCGGCCATGCCGCGGCGCTGCGCCGGCGAACTGCTGGCCACCCCCGCGGGCATGTCGTCAAAGAAGAAACTGACCGGCACGTCCAGAACACGAGACAGATCGTAGAGTCGGCTGGAGCCGATGCGATTGGCCCCTCGCTCGTATTTCTGTACCTGCTGGAAGGTTAGACCGATTGCTTCGCCCAACTTTTCCTGGCTCATGCCAAGCAATGTCCGGCGAAGTCTGACCCGGGCGCCCACGTGAATATCGACCGGGTTTGGATTGCCAGTGCCGCGTCCGTGCGGCGCTTCACCCCCACGTCCCATGGTTGTAGTTTCCTTCACATAACTCTCCCGTTAGCAGAGAGACGTATACATACCTCTGCATGGCGTCAACGCGAATTACGTACAGGGCCCAAAGAGTTAATAGCTCAAGGGAAAAATCTACGCAATATCAAAGTGAAAGAGAGAGCTGTGAGGATCAGGACAGCGACCACCCAGTTGCCGAGTAGTGCATACGGGGTTCCTCGGGAAATCGGCGTTGGCAGGGCCGTGTCCAAAACGCCGACTTGGTTGAAGCCGAGACGGCCGAGCACCCGGCCATACGGATCGACCACGGCCGAGATGCCTGAGTTGGCGGCTCGGATAAGGGGCAAACCCTCCTCGACGGCGCGCAGCCGCGCACTGGCGAAATGCTGATATGGCCCCGAGCTGTTGCCGAACCAACCATCATTGGTGACATTGAGCAACCAACCCGGCCGGGCGCCCGGCGCCACCACCTGACCCGGGAAAATGGCCTCGTAGCAGATCAGCGGGCTGACGGCGGGCAGGCCGGGCAGGGCCAGGGTCGCCGGGCCCGGCCCGGCGCTGAAGTCGGTGGACCCGACGGTCAGCTTCAGGGCCCCAAGCACCCGACGCAGAGGCGTGTACTCGCCGAACGGCACCAGGTGATGCTTGTCGTACGTGGCGACGATCTCGCCGCGGCTGTCGAGCGCCTGAAGGCTGTTCCACAATCGAAACTCGCCGGTATCCTCGCTCCCCCGCGGCGTGCCGGTGATGAGCAGGCCGTCCGGCGGCACGATCTCGGCAAGAACGCGGCGCAGGTCGGGATCCTGATCGAGCAGATAGGACACCGCCGTTTCCGGCCAGATCACATGGGTGACCGGCGCCGGCCCGGGGCGCAGCGAGAGTTGGCGTTGTTGGTCAATATTGCGGCGGCGCATCTCCGGCTGCCACTTCAGCGCCTGGGGGATGCTCGCCTGCACCAGGCGCAGGCGCACGTCCGGCACCACCGCCGTCCCGGGCGCCGGGGCCGCCGCCAGGCGCAGCGCGCCGCCGGCCCAGACCAGGCCGACAAGCCCGAACACGGCGGCGACGAAAACGCGGCCGCCGCGGCCGCGCCGCTCCGCCAGCACCGCCGGCGCCGCCGCCGCCAGGACCGTCAGCAACGACAGACCCCAGACGCCGGTCAAGGCGGCGAGCTGCAGCATGTCCGGCACGGCACTCCACACCGTGCCCATGAGATTCCAGGGAAAGCCGGTGAGAATCCACGAGCGCAGCCATTCCAGCAGCAGCCAGGCGGTGGCCAGCAGAACCACCCGCGCCGGCCCGCGCCAGCCGGTCGCCGCCACGGCGTAGACGGCGAGGGCGGGAAAGATGGCCATACCCGCCGCCAAGCCGGCCACGGCGAAGGGCATGATCAAGCCGAAGCGCGCCGCATCGACGAGAAAAGCGATCCCGACCCAGTAGAGTCCCGCCGCCATATGGCCGAAGCCAAAGGTCCAGCCGATGAGCGCGGCGTGCCGGGGCCGCCGGGCGCCATCGAGCAGCCAGAGCAGGGCTGTGAAAGCCGGAACGAGCAGCGGCACCAAGTTGAGCGGCGGCAGCGCCGCGGCCGCGGTGACGCCGCACAGCGCCGCGACTCCGTGCCGACGCCAGCCGGTCAGGCCCGCGAGCGCGCCGGCCCACGCGGCCAAGCGCGGCGGAGCGATCGGTATCGCGCCCGGATCGGCTCCCGACTCAGTCCCCATCGCTGGGCGCCGCCGGCTTGGCCGGCAGATTGCGGACCCGCAAGCGCTTGACCCGCCGCGGGTCGGCCTCCATGACCTCGAAGCTGATGCCGCTGGCCGGATGAACGATCAATTCGCCGCGGGTGGGCACCCGGTCGGCCAGATGAAAGACCAGACCGCCGAGGGTATCGATATCCTCTTCCCGTTCTTCCACGGAGAGCACCGGCCCGGCCAGCGCCTCGAACTCCTCGATGGTGGCGCGGGCATCGGCGATCAGGGCGCCGTCGGGCCGTTCGATCAGCTTTGGCCCTTCGGCCACATCGTGCTCGTCCTCGATCTCGCCGACGATCTCCTCGACCAGATCCTCGATGGTGACCAGCCCGTCGATGCCGCCGAACTCGTCCACCACCATGGCCATGTGCACCCGGGAGAGGCGCATCTCCAGCAAGAGGTCGAGCACCCGTATGGACGGCGCGGCAATGAGGACCGTGCGCACGATCTTGGACAGATCGAAGGTTTCCTTGGCCTCGCCGTATTTCAGCACGTCCTTGATATGGACGATGCCCACCACGTCGTCCAGGCTCTCGCGGTAGACGGGAAAGCGC
>JAJFGI010000130.1 GCA_021776215.1 Kiloniellaceae bacterium
CTTGTCGACCCGAGCCTAGTACAGATTGTGAAGTTGAAACGATACGCGCCTAGGGTCGAGGATGGCGCGACAATCCGGCGAAGATGCATGAAAATCCGTCGGATCGGCTAATCGGATACGAGGTGCGCGGGGACAACCCCCGCCGGTCTTAGATGGAGACACCCATGGCCAACCTGACCTTGAAAACCCTGACGCGCGGCACCGCGAAAATCGCGGCCGAAGATATCGAGGCTCTGCGCGCAAGCCTACGCGGTACGATTTGCGTTCCGGGCGACGACGGCTACGATGCCGCGCGGACGATCTGGAACGGCATGGTGGATAAGCGTCCCGGCCTGATCGTGCGCTGCGCCGGCGCCGCCGACGTGGGGCGTGCCGTCAAATTCGCCCGAGCCAACCAGTTGCTGGTTGCCGTCCGCGGCGGCGGCCATAACATCGCCGGCAACGCGGTGTGCGACCATGGCTTGATGATCGACCTGTCGGCGCTCAAATCGATTCGCGTCGATCCGGGCCAACGCACCGTCAGGGTGGAGCCCGGCGCGACTTTGGGGGACGTGGACAAGGAAACCCAGGCTTACGGCCTGGCCGTGCCGACGGGGATCAACTCGACCACCGGCATCGCCGGCCTGACCCTTGGCGGCGGCTTCGGATGGATCACCCGCAAGTATGGGATGACCATCGACAATCTGCTCTCAGCCGACGTAGTCACCGCCGAGGGCGATCTGGTGCAGGCCAGCAGCACGGAGCATGCGGACCTCTTCTGGGCGCTGCGCGGCGGCGGCGGCAATTTCGGCGTGGTCACGTCCTTCGAGTTCCAACTGCATCCGGTCGGCCCGGAAGTGCTTTCCGGTCTCGTCGTCCATCCGCTGGAAGGGGCGCGCGAGCTTCTTCAGGCCTATCGCCGGATCGTCGTTGAAGCGCCGGACGAGATGACATGCTGGGTGGTGATGCGCAAGGCGCCACCCCTGCCATTCATCCCGGCGGAGTGGCACGGCAGGGAGGTTCTCGTCTTCGCGGCGTGCTATTGCGGCGACATGGCCGAAGGCGAAAAGGCGCTGGCGGAGTTGCGCGCGCTGGGCACGCCGATCGCCGATGTGGTCTCGCCGCATCCGTTCACCGGCTGGCAGGCGGCCTTCGACCCGCTGCTCACGCCGGGCGCTCGCAACTATTGGAAAAGCCACGACTTCACCAAGCTCCATGACGAGGCAATCGATGTGCTCCTGGCGGCGGTCGGCAAATTGCCGAGCGATGAATGCGAGGTCTTCATCGCCCAGGTCGGCGGCGCCATGAGCCGGATCGCAAACGATGCCACCGCCTATCCGCAGCGTAAGTCGCATTTCATCATGAACGTGCACACTCGCTGGCGGGAGCCCGGTCAGGACAAGGCATGCGTGCAATGGGCCCGAGATCTGTTCGAGGCCGCGGCTCCCTATGCTGCCGGCAGCGTCTACATCAATTTTATGCCGGACGACGAGGGTGACCGCGTTGAGCAGGCGTACGGCAAGAATTACAGCCGCTTAGCGAAGATCAAGGCACGCTACGACCCGGACAACCTGTTCCGGTTGAACCAGAACATCAGACCGGCATCGTAAGGAGGGACCGTTGCCTGATTAACCGGTGACGCGCAGAATCTCGCGAGCCAGGCGGCTGATCTCGCTCGCGGCCCGGCCGCTGGGCGCCATTTCGCCGGCGGTCAGGCCCTCGTTCAGGGCGCCGGCGAAGAGCACCCGGTTGCCAACGCGGGTGCGCGCCATTTTGACGCCGTAGCCTTTCGCCTCGGCAAGCATTTCGTCGGTCAGATTGGCACGCGCCGGCACCCGGTTGAAAACGATCAGAACGGGTTTTCCCTCACGCGCCGCCAGGTTCAGGGTCGGGCGCGTCGCCCAGATGTCCATGGGCGACGGCTGCACGGGCACGACCACCAGATCCGCGCTGCGTATGGCGATCTTGGCCTCGTTTCCGGCGTGCGGCGGGCAGTCGATGATGACGATATCACGGCTCCGTGCCACCTTGCTGACTTGGCTTCCCCGGCGCAGGTCATCCACGGCTTCGACCTCAAGGCCATCGTCTTCGCCGAAAAGCTCTTCGCGCTTGCGAAACCACGTAGTCAAGGATTGCTGCGGATCGATATCGAGAACAGTGACATCGCGCCGCCCGGCCGCCAAGGCCACCGCCAAGTGCGCGCAAAGAGTGGTCTTCCCAGCGCCGCCCTTCTGCTGGGTCACACACAGAACTTTCGCGGACATCGCGCCCCTCCGCCGGTCATTCAAGGGAGCCATCTTGCACCCGACGGCGAATCCACGCAAGCGAGCCTGTCCCATCCGGCCCGCCGATGATTTTCTGGCCATTGTGACTTGACCGGAGCGACCCGTAGGCGCAAACTTTTTACACGTGATCGGCATAGCCGGTGACGATATAGCCGCCGCAATGCCTTGCGGTGACTCTTGGGGCCTCCCACGACCGCGGGTGGATGGCGCCAAATGAGAGAGAGCAAAAGTCCAGGGGCCGCCATGCCATGGGGCCCCTGGCGTCGTTGTAGGGGTCGGCCCTGTGCACGCCAGTCCGCCAGACACCTCATATGGCAAGCCGCTCTTGCGCCACGCACCGTTTCCGAGGCGCCCCCGCATCAGATAGACTGCCTCCCGATGACTCGACCCGCTGACCAGACCGAGGCCGTGCGCGGCCGCTTGGTGCGGCCCAACGCCGCCGCGTATAAGGAGGCCGCCGCACTCCTGCGCGCCGGCGGCCTTGTCGCCGTTCCGACCGAGACCGTTTACGGCCTGGGGGCCGATGCGACCAACGACGAGGCGGTCGCGGCCATCTTCGAGGCCAAGGGCCGGCCGCGCTTCAACCCACTGATCGTGCATGTGCGCGATGCCGAGGCCGCCGCACGGTTCGTTGTCTTCGACGACCGGGCCAAGGCCTTGGCCAAGAAATTCTGGCCCGGCCCGCTGAGCCTGGTGCTGCGCCGCACGGCCGACTGCCCGATTTCCCTGCTGTGCAGTGCCGGGCTGGAGACCCTGGCGGTCCGCGTGCCAGATCATCCGGTGGGCCAGGCCCTGCTCCGCACCGCCGCCTGCCCCATCGCGGCGCCGAGCGCCAATCCCGCCGGCGCCATCAGCCCGACGCGGGCAGAGCACGTGGCGGAATCCCTGGGCGACAAGGTGGATCTCATTCTCGATGGCGGTCCCTGCCCGGTGGGCATCGAGTCGACGGTCTTGGATATCAGCGGCCCAACACCGGTCCTGTTGCGCCCGGGTGGAGTGCCGATCGAAGCCTTGATCCAGGTGATCGGCCCCATCGCCGCCGCCGACGCGGAGACCCCCGGCGCCTCGCCGGGCATGCTGGCCAGCCACTACGCGCCGCGCCTGCCCCTGCGCCTGGACGCGGTCAGCGTGCGGGCGGACGAGGCGCTGCTCGCCTTCGGGCCGGAGCCCCTGGCCGGCGCCGCGGTTACCGAAAACCTGAGCCGGCGCGGCGATCTGAAGGAGGCCGCGGCCAAGCTGTTCGCCGCCTTGCGCCGGCTGGACCGTCCGGATCTGGCGGGCATCGCCGCCATGCCCATTCCGGAGACCGGCCTGGGCGCCGCCATCAACGACCGTCTGCGCCGGGCGGCAGCGCCACGCGGGGTGCAGGACGAAACCAGTCCGGGCGACGATTTTCTGAGCCAGATCAAGGCGGTGGTAGGCGACAAGGGCCTCGTCACCAACCCGGAGGCGATGGCGCCGCATTTGAGCGAGCTACGCGGCCGTTTCCACGGCCAGGCCAAGTGTATCGCGCGGCCCGGCTCCACCGCCGAGGTGGCGGCGGTGGTGCGCCTGTGCGCCGAGGCCGGTGCGCCCATCGTGCCGCAGGGCGGCAACACCGGATTGGTCGCCGGCGGCATCCCGTTTGAGGATGGCCAGGCGGTGGTCCTCAATCTCGGGCGCATGAACAGGATCCGCGCCGTGGATCCGGCGAACGACACCATCACGGTCGAAGCAGGCTGCATCTTGCATGCTGTCCAACAGGCGGCGGCGGCGGCGGACCGCCTGTTCCCGGTGAGCCTGGGTGCCGAGGGGACCTGCCAGATCGGCGGCAACATCTCGACCAATGCCGGCGGCATCCAGGTGCTGCGCTACGGCAACATGCGCGAACAAGTCCTCGGCCTCGAGGTGGTGCTGCCGGACGGCCGGGTGTGGGACGGCCTGCGCGCCCTGCGCAAGGACAACACCGGGTATGATCTGAAACAGCTCTTCATCGGTGCCGAGGGCACCCTCGGAGTCATCACCGCGGCGGTGCTGCGGCTTTATCCCCAGCCGCGCGCGCAGGCGACCGCCTTCGCGGCGGTACGCGACCTGGACGCCGCGGTGGCCCTGCTGGGCCGCCTCCGCGCGGCGGTGGGCGATGTGGTCACCAGCTTCGAGCTATTCCCGCGCCGGGGTATCGACCTGGCGCTCGCCTATGTTCCGGGCACCCAGGACCCGCTGGCCGGCCGCCATGACTGGTGCGTGCTGATGGAACTTACGGCGACCGGCGGCAGCGACGATCTGGGCGAATCGCTTGAAGCGGCCCTGGCGGCGGCGCACGAGGACGGCCTGGTCCCCGACGCGACGGTCGCCGCCAGTCAGGCCCAGGCCGACGCCCTTTGGCGCCTGCGCGAGAGCATGGTGGAGGCGCAGAAAAGCGCCGGCGGCTCGATCAAGCACGACGTCGCCGTCCCGGTTTCGGCGGTGCCCGCCTTCATCGCCCGGGCCAGCGCCGCCGTCGCCGCATTGATCCCCGGCATCCGGCCAATACCGTTCGGCCATCTGGGCGACGGCAACATTCATTTCAACCTGAGCCAGCCCGAGGGCGCCGACAGGGCCGCCTATCTGGCGCGTTGGGACGAGGTCAACCGGGTGGTCCACGACATCGTCGCCGAGTTTTCGGGCTCGATCAGCGCCGAACATGGGATCGGCCGCATGAAGGTGGCGGAAAACCGTCACTATAAGTCGGCGGTGGAGATCGAACTGATGCAGAGGGTCAAGGCCGCCCTGGACCCGCAAGGCATCATGAACCCGGGGAAAGTCGTCCCGCGCTAGCCGCCGGCAGCGCCCGCCGAGCGGAACGAGACAAGTTGCACCAAGCGGCCGGTCTCCACGCAGTCCCCGAACGGCTCGCCGGCGGAATGCCATAGCCAGGGGCGGTAGAGCACCAGGCGGTTGAAGCGCATCGGCACAGTCATCAGATACTCCCACCGGCTGTCATCGTTGCCCTCGACCTGAAGCAGCGCCGCGACGCTGGCATGGCCGCAGGCGGACAATTCGCACTGTTGCAGCGGCGTGCGATCCGATTGCAGGGCCCTGTGCCGGTAGAACGCGGTACCGCCGCGACAATGTTTGCTGGCGTTGAGATAGATCACCCCGACCCACGTGAGCACCATCGGATCCACGTGCACGCAGTAGCGGCCCCTCTCGCCCGCCAAGGTTATGCGGAACCGGCCGTGCGACGACATGCCGTCATCGAAGCCGGCCAACGGCTCGCCCACCACCCGTGACACGGCGCCGTCGAGGCCGGGCGCCACGAAGGCCGTCGCGGAATTGCGGCCCGGAAAGGTTCGCGGCCCGCCAACCTCCGGATAGTCGCTGGCCAGCGCAATCCGCCGCACCTCCTGCGGGTCCGGATAGAAGTCATCGATCACGATTAGCGACTGGTACACGCGCGCCCCCTCCCAAAGCCACGGCGACCGGCCGGCATTTTGACCTGTACACATGCACAACTCAAGCAACCGACTGCAGCAGAACCCGGATTTCCGCGACAAGAGGCGACAAAATGAGGCACAGTCGCTACAAGAATGACGGCGTGTCCTCTTTTGCACCGGGATGAACTGGCAACTTATGGAACACCGGAAAAATCAGCGCGCCGGCGGGCGCATTCTCGTTGACCAGTTGCGCATCCATGGCGCCGACATGGCCTTTGGGGTGCCGGGCGAGAGCTATCTGGCGGTCCTCGACGCCCTGCACGATACCCCCGAGCTGCGCTATATAATCTGCCGCCAGGAAGGCGGCGCGGCCATGATGGCCGATGCCTATGGCAAGCTGACCGGCCGGCCCGGTATTTGCCTGGTCACCCGCGGGCCCGGCGCCACCAATGCCAGCGCCGGGGTGCACATCGCGGCCCAGGATTCGACGCCTATGATCCTGCTGGTCGGCCAG
>JAJFGI010000014.1 GCA_021776215.1 Kiloniellaceae bacterium
TGAGCGCATCGAGGCGCTCGGCCTGCCGCTCATGGCGCAGCACAACGAATCCCGGCACGAGACCGCTTTCACCGTCTCCATCGAGG
This sequence comes from Kiloniellaceae bacterium, assembly GCA_021776215.1. Classification (GTDB taxonomy): domain Bacteria; phylum Pseudomonadota; class Alphaproteobacteria; order Kiloniellales; family J153; genus JAJFGI01. The sequence goes on from JAJFGI010000014.1 coordinate 87, forward strand.
CGCGCGACGGCATCAGTACCGGCATCTCGGCGCCGGATCGGGCACGCTCGGTTGCAGTCGCCATCGATCCCAGCAAGGGCGCCGGTGACATCGTCTCGCCCGGCCATGTTTTCCCGCTGGTGTCCCGCGATGGTGGTGTCCTGGTGCGCACCGGCCATACCGAGGCGGCGGTCGACCTGGCACGCCTCGCCGGGCTCAATCCATCCGGGGTGATCTGCGAGATCATGAACGACGACGGGACCATGGCCCGGCGCGACGACCTCATGGCCTTCGCCCAGCGGCACGGCCTGAAGATTGCCACCATCGCCGATTTGATCGCCTATCGCCGGCGCCACGACCGCACGGTCGAGCGCATTCTGACCGGTTCGTTGGACAGCCGCTTCGGCGGCCGTTTCGAGATGGCGGTCTATGTGAACAAAACCACCTATGCGGAACATGTGGCGCTTTGGCGCGGCGATTTGTCGGGTCCGGAGCCAGTGCTGGTGCGCGTGCATGTTTTGAACGTGCTCGACGACGTGCTCGGCGATACCGCTATCGGCAAGGCGGGCGAGATGGAGCGTGTGCTGCGCATGATCGACGAGGCCGGGCGCGGCGTCATCGTGCTCATCCGCGAGCCATCGGCGACCAGTCTGTCCGACGCCGTGCGGGCCCGGCAAGGCGCCAGCGAAAAGCCGTTCGGCGAGCTGCGCGACTACGGTGTCGGCGCGCAGATCCTGTTGGACCTTGGGGTCGCCGACATGGTCGTGCTGTCGAATACCAAGCGGACCATCGTCGGTCTGGACGGTTACGGCCTGCGCGTGGTCGAGCAGCGGCCGGTACCGCGCGACGGAGGCGAGTGATGGTCAATGCGGGCGGCCCGGCGCCGCGGATCCTGGTGGTCGAGGGCCGCTTCTACGAGGATATCGCCGACGAGATGTTCAAGGGCGCAAACGCCGAGCTGACGCAACATGGGGCCACCGTCGAGCGCATTGCCGTTCCGGGCGCCCTGGAGATTGCAGCGGCGATGCACATGGCCGTTCGCTCGCTGGATTTCTTTGCCGGGCGGCCACGCTACGATGGCTACGTGGCGCTCGGCTGCGTCATCCGCGGCGAGACCACGCACTACGACTATGTCTGCGGCGAGAGCGCCCGCAAGCTTCAGGACCTGGCCTGCCAATATGTGCTGGCGCTTGGCTATGGTATCATTACCTGTGAGAACGAGGAGCAGGCGTGGGAACGGGCGCGGGTCGAACGCAAGAACAAGGGCGGCGATGCGGCACGCGCATGCTTGCGGATGCTGGAGCTAAAGGAGCATTTTCATCTGTATCCGCGCTAGATTGCCGCACCGGACATCCAATGATGAAAAAAATTAGAATTATCAATATGTTGAAATGCAGGCGGCAGAGTCGACGAGAAGGTGCCCGGCGATGAGCGGTAGGGCTGCCGGGCGCACTGGTAAACCGCAGCGTTCTGGCTTGCGACGGAGCGCCGCGCGCTTGGCCGCGGTGCAGGCGTTGTACCAAATCGAAATGACCGGCATGGCCACCGAGACGGTGATCGATGAATTTCTCGATCACCGCTTGAAGGAGGAGGTGGATGGCGTGCGCCTTGACGGCGCCGATCGGCGGATGCTGCGGGACTTGGTCATCGGTATCGCGCGGGAGGCAGTGGCGCTTGACGACATGCTGTCCGCGGTGCTGGAGGACGGTTGGCCGGTGGAACGCCTGGAAACCCTGCTGCGCCTGGTTTTGCGCGCCGGTGCCTATGAACTTGCCGAGCGCCGCGACATTCCGCCGCGCGTGGTGATCGCCGAGTACGTGGACCTGGCCGACGCCTTCTTCGGCGGCAAGGAGCCGGGCATGGTGAACGGCGTCCTCGACCGCCTGGCCCGTTCATTACGGCCCGAGGCGTTTGCCGCCGCCGGCGGCGGTGCCGCCTAGGTCAGTGGACCCGCCGCGCCCATGCTCGGCGAATTCGATCTCATTGCCCGATACTTCGCGCCGCTTGCCGCGGGCGCGCCGGGCGCCTTCGGGTTGGCAAACGATGCCGCCGTCATCGATCCCACGCCCGGCCATAGCGTCGTTGTCACGACTGATGCCATGGTCGAGGGGGTCCATTTTCTGCCCGGCGATCCGGCGGATCTGGTGGCGCGGAAGCTCCTGCGGGTAAACCTTTCGGACCTGGCCGCGATGGGGGCGCGAGCGCGCGGCTATGTGCTCGCCATGGCCTTGTCGCCGGATATCGACGAGGCCTGGGTCGCGACCTTCGCCCGCGGCCTAGGTGTCGACCAGGACGAGTTCGGCATCGTCCTGCTCGGCGGGGACACCGTGAAGACGCCCGGCCCCTTAACCCTGACGCTGACGGCCTTGGGCGAGGTTCCGGCGGGGACGGCGCTGACCCGCTCCGGCGCGCGGGCAGGGGACGACATCTACGTCTCGGGCTGTATCGGCGATGGGGCCCTCGGTCTCAAGGTGCTGCGCGGCGAGCTCGGCAGCCTCCCGGAAGGGCATCGGGCCTCGCTGGCGGACCGCTACCGCTTGCCCCGGCCGCGCCTGGCCCTGGGGCAGGCTCTGGCGGCGCGCCGGCTGGCCACGGCGGCCCTGGACGTCTCCGACGGCTTGGCCGCCGATCTCGGGCACATCGCCATCGAGTCCGACTTGGCGGCGGAGATCGAGGCCCCGGCGGTTCCCCTATCCGCAGCGGCGCAGGCGGCGTTGGCCGTGGATCCGGGCCTGCGGGAGGTTATCCTCGGCGGTGGCGATGACTATGAGCTGTTGTTCACGGCGCCGCCCGGCGCGGCGGCGGCCATCGCGGCGCTGGCGGACGAATTGGCTCTGCCGGTCACCTGGATCGGCCGCATGGCGCCCGGCGCAGGGGTCCGGGTCGTCGACGAGGCCGGCGTCCCGATCCCGCTGGCGAAGGCCGGCTGGAGCCATTTCTAGGCACGTCAACTCATTGTCCTTAAAGGCTTAATTGGTTGTTCACCATAACCGCGCTATGACCGTGGGGTGGATAACCCTGTGTACGACACCCGTCTTCGGCCATGAAGCGCCTGGTCATTCTCGTTGTCATCGTCCTGCTGGTCGCCGGCGGCGGCGGCGCGGCGTGGTGGTTCTTGCTGCGCGAGGCACCGGCCGACGCGACCGCCGAGGCGGACAGGGCGCCGGAGACCGAGGACAAGGACTCGGTGCGCAAACGGTACGTCGAGCTCGAACCCATGGTGCTGCCCATCATCCGAGAGGGGCAAGTGACCTTGCATCTGACCGTCGTGCTGGCCGTGGAACTGATAACGCCGATGCCGGAAGTCGACGTGGCGCGGTTGCAGCGCCCCCTGCGGGACGCCATTTTCAGTGAATTGCACGCGGTCTATGCCCTGCGCTATGTGCAGGAGAAAGGCTTCGATCACCCCATTGTCCGCGAACGGCTCATGCGCGCCAGCGAGCGGATCCTGGGTCCGGGCCAGGTCAGGGCGGTTCTGGTGCGTAAGATCGGCGCCCAGGTCCCGCTGCGAAGCTAGGCCTTCGGCCCACCCAAGTACCCCCGCGGGTGGCCTGTTGGCGGCCCCGCCCCAGGCGCGTGCGGGCGGTTGCCTTCCCCTCGGTGATCTGGCATTTTCCGCCCGGCTTTTCGCGCCCGCGAAGGCTGGGGGTACAAGTGGCCGGCGGATCTCGGGCTCTCCCGCGCCGGTCTCAGGGATCGTCACCGAAACAGGGGAAATCTAAATGTCGACGCAATTGTTGTTCGTCCTCGTGTGCGCCGTGGTGGCGCTCGTCTACGGGATTTGGGCGTCGCGCTCGGTGCTCTCGGCGAGTGCGGGTTCGGAGCGTATGCAGGCCATCGCCGCGGCGATACAGGAAGGCGCCAGCGCCTATCTGAACCGGCAATATCGGACCATCGCCATGGTCGGCGTGGTGATTTTCGGGATCATCTCGGTGGTGCTGGGTATCAAAGTGGGGATCGGCTTCCTGATTGGCGCTATCCTGTCCGGTGCGACCGGATACATCGGCATGAACGTCTCTGTCCGCGCCAATGTGCGTACCGCCGAAGCAGCACGTACAGGCCTGGCCGAAGGATTGGCGATTGCCTTCCGCGCCGGTGCCGTCACGGGTATGTTGGTGGCTGGCTTGGCGTTGTTGGCGGTCGCCGGTTATTACGCCGTGCTGCTCGGCCAGGGCGCCGAGGGTCGGGCGTTGACGGATCCGTTGGTCGGTCTCGGCTTCGGTGCGTCGCTGATTTCCATCTTTGCCCGTCTTGGCGGCGGCATCTTCACCAAGTGCGCCGATGTCGGCGCCGACTTGGTGGGTAAGGTCGAGGCCGGCATCCCCGAGGACGACCCGCGCAACCCCGCGGTCATCGCCGACAACGTGGGCGACAATGTCGGTGACTGCGCCGGTATGGCCGCGGATTTGTTCGAGACTTATGCGGTGACCGTGGTCGCCACCATGTTGCTGGCCTCGATCTTCTTCGCCGGTAACGCCGTCGTCGAGCAGGCCATGCTGTATCCGCTTGTGATTGGCGGCGCGTGCATCCTGACGTCGGTCATCGGCACCTTCTTCGTCCGTCTGGGCGCCAGCGGCAGTATCATGGGGGCCCTGTACAAGGGCTTCCTCGCTTCCGCGATCCTCTCGGCCATAATCCTCTGGCCGGTCACGGACTGGGTCATTGGCATGGACACGATACTGACCGTCGGCGAGCGCAGCTTCACTGGCCGCATCCTCTATTACTGCGGCTTGGTCGGGCTGCTGGTGACCGGCGGGTTGATCTGGGTGACAGAGTACTACACCAGCACCGAATACCGGCCGGTGCGCAGCATCGCCCAGGCGTCGACCACCGGGCATGGCACCAACGTCATCCAGGGCTTGGCCATCTCCATGGAAGCAACGGCCGTTCCGGCGCTCATCATCGTCGCCGGCATCATCTCGGCGAACCTGCTGGCCGGCCTGTTCGGTATCGCAATTGCCGTGACCACCATGCTGGCCTTGGCTGGAATGGTGGTGGCGCTGGACGCCTATGGCCCGGTCACCGACAACGCCGGCGGCATCGCCGAGATGGCGGACCTGGAGCCGGAGGTGCGCAAGACGACCGATGCCTTGGATGCGGTTGGGAATACCACCAAGGCGGTGACCAAGGGCTACGCCATCGGCTCGGCGGGCCTCGGCGCTCTCGTCCTGTTCGCCGCCTACACGTCGGATCTGGACCATTTTGTACAGCAGGGCATGATCGCCGCGGGGGGGAGCATCAATTTCGCCCTGTCCAATCCTTATGTGGTGGTCGGCCTGTTGATCGGTGGACTATTGCCGTATCTCTTCGGCGCCATGGGGATGACCGCGGTCGGCCGGGCGGCCGGCTCGGTCGTTGTCGAGGTGCGCCGGCAATTCAAGGAGATTCCGGGCATCATGGAAGGAACCGGCAAGCCGGAATACGGCCGCTGCGTCGATCTGCTGACCAAGGCGGCGATCAAGGAGATGATCATTCCGTCGATGCTGCCGGTGCTCTCGCCGATCGTGTTGTACTTCGTGATCCTGTGGATCGCGGGGCAGGCGGCGGCGCTGGCCGCCGTCGGGGCGATGCTGCTGGGCGTCATCGTCACCGGCCTGTTCGTGGCCATCTCGATGACTGCCGGCGGCGGCGCTTGGGACAATGCCAAGAAGTACATCGAGGACGGTCATCACGGCGGCAAGGGCTCGGAGGCCCACAAGGCGGCCGTCACCGGCGATACGGTGGGCGACCCCTACAAGGACACCGCCGGTCCGGCCGTGAACCCTATGATCAAGATCACCAACATCGTCGCCTTGCTGCTCCTGGCCACCTTGGCCGCCTAGCGGCCGGCAATAGAAAAAGCCCCGGAAGGATCGTCCTTCCGGGGCCTTTTTTTTGGCGCATGGCCTGGATCGGTGTCGGCTATTCCGACTTGGTGTTGAACTTGCCGACGTTGCCGAGAAGCTGTTGCAGGAAGGTAAGCTCGCGCCCTTCCGTGGGGGTGATTCGCTCGACCGGATCGATGTCCTGGCCGTCCTCCAGGGTGTAGATCTTGGAGTCGGCGACGACGCCGGCGGGATCGAAGGAAATCTGCACGATCTTACGCTCCAGGACCTCCGGTGCGAAAAAGGCGAACTGGGTCGTCTTCTGGCCGATATAGTACCACTTGTCGTCCTGGAAGGTGGAAATCGTCGAGGGCGAGCCGAGCAGACTGGCCACATCCGTCCGCGAATGGACGCCGGGGCTGATTTTGGATAGAACGTCCGGCTCCGGCAGGTTGCCGCGAACGTCGATGCTTTGCCCGCATGCGGTCAGCGCCGCGGGAATCATGGCGGCGAAACCCAGACGGCGAGCCCAAGCCCAACGTGTTGGCGGTCGTGAAGTCCCCGGCTTGTGCATCGGAATTCGCTATCCTCCCACCCATTTCTCAACGACTGAATAGAACGGTTCGGGTCGGCATTTCAAGCTCCAAGATTGGACTGGACCGGCTAGTATGGGTCTCGGCAGCACAGAGTGACAGGCATGCGCTTCGGCAAACAGATCGCACGACTCCTCGGTGGCGACCCGCTCGCGGTGCCGGCGCGGAGTATTTACGATGACGTCGTCAGGCAGGCCCGGCAGCCGGCCCTTTACGAATCCTGCGGGGTGCCGGACAGCGTCGACGGGCGTTTTGAGCTGGTGGCCCTGCACGCCTTCCTGGTGTTGCGCCGGCTGCAACGGGGCGGCGGCGGGGCGGCGGGCCTGGCTCAGGCGCTGGTCGATACGCTCATTCAGGACCTGGACCGCAGCCTGCGGGAGATGGGGGTGGGGGATTTGGGCATCAGCCGCCGGGTCAAGGCGATGGCGCGGGGCTTCTATGGCCGGATCGCCGCCTACGAAGCTGGCCTGGACGGCCCGGATGACATGCTCCGGGCGGCCCTGACCCGCAATCTGTATGGCACGGTCGCGGCGGCTCCCGCGTCGGAGGTCACCGCCATGATCGCCTATGTGCGGCGAGAGGCGGCGGGGCTGGACGACCAGGACCTGACGGACCTGATGGCGGGAAAGGTAGCCTTCGGCCCACCGCCGGACCCGGATGACGGCGAGACCGCATGAACGACGCTTCCGACCCAACGCCCGAGTTTTCCCGCCCGCTGGCCGTCGATAGCCTGGGAGAGGCCGCGGTGATCAAGCAGATCACCGCGAACGGGGAGGAGCGGGCGGCCCTGGCCCGGCGGTTCGGGCTATTGTCGATGGACGGTCTGAGCGCCGAACTGAGCGTTAGCCGCTTGCCTGGCAAGGGGGTCATTCGCGTCAGCGGATGGTTCGAGGCAGAGGTGACCCAGCCCTGCGTGGTCAGCCTGGAGCCCGTTCCAGCGCACCTGAGGGAGGAATTCAGTCATCTCTATGCCCTGGCGCCGGAGACGCCGCAGCAGGGAGCGCACATCATCGACGCCGAGGCCGACGATCCGCCCGAGGCGATCGGTGCCGGCGGCCTCGACCTGGGCGAGGCGGTCGTGCAGCAGGTCGCGCTGGCCCTCGATCCCTACCCGCGGGCACCCGGCGCCCGGCCGCCCGCAGGGTCGGAGGAGGCCCTCGAAAGGGCCGGGAAGGCAGACGGGCCCTTTGCGGCCCTCAAGGCCTTGAAGGGGGGCAAATAGGCCCATCCAGGCTCCGGGACGCCCCCTACATAGGCTTGCCGCAGGGGTGGAATTTGGCTAAGAAGCCGCGGTAAGATCACTGCACTACATTGGAAAGACGTCAGATGGCCGTCCCAAAGTCCAAAATATCCAAATCCCGCCGTAATATGCGGCGGGCGCACGATGCCTTGCCGCCCAATGCGAACCACGAATGCCCCAATTGCGGCGAACTGAAGCGCCCGCATCACCTTTGCAAAGCGTGCGGTTATTATGACGGCCGCGAGGTTGTCGAGATCGAAGGGGCCTGACGCACTCCGGCCCCGGTCATGCCGGGCGGCCTTGAAAGTCACAGGACAGGACTTGGCACTGGGTGAGTGATCGCCTGACCATAGCACTCGACGCAATGGGTGGCGACGCAGCGCCGCGCATGGTGGTCAGCGGCGCCAATATCGCCCGGCGCCGATATCCGCAGGTGCATTACCTGCTGTTCGGCCGCGAGGACGAGGTCGCGCCCCTGCTTGAGAAGATGCCGCGCCTCAAGGCGGTCACCACGCTGGTTCATGCCGACGATGTGGTTGGCGCCGAGGACAAGCCGTCCGTCGCCCTGCGCAGCGGCCGCGCCTCCAGCATGCGCCTGGCGATCGATTCGGTGCAGGATGGCCGCGCCGCCGGCGTGGTGTCGGCGGGAAACACCGGCGCCCTCATGGCCATGTCGAAGTTCGTGCTCAAGACCCTGCCGGGCGTGAATCGGCCGGCGATGGCTGCCTTCTTTCCGACCTTGCGGGGCGAATCGCTGATGCTCGATCTGGGCGCCAATCTGGTGTGCGACGCCCGCAACCTGGTCGACTTCGCGGTCATGGGCAATGGCTTCGCGCGCACGGTGCTGGGCATCGCGCAACCGACCTACGGAATACTCAACGTCGGGTCGGAGGAATTGAAGGGCCACGAATCGCTGCAGGAGGCGAGCGCCATCTTGCGCGAGGCCAACCTGCCGGGTGAGTTCGTCGGCTTCGTCGAAGGCGACGATATCGCCAAGGGCACGGTCGATGTCATCGTCACCGATGGATTCACCGGCAACGTCGCCCTCAAGGCGGCGGAGGGCACGGCAAAACTGGTCAACGAATATATGCGGCGTACGTTCCGCAGTTCGTTCGTGGCGGGCCTCGGGTACCTTCTGGCGCGCGGGGCCCTGCGCAAGCTGCGCGAACGCCTCGACCCGCGGCGATACAACGGCGCGATCTTCCTCGGTCTGAACGGGGTGACGGTGAAAAGCCACGGCGGCTCCGACTCCCTGGCTTTCGCCAACGCCATCGGTGTCGCCATCGACATGGCGCGCCATGGCATCGTGGAAAGGACCCGCGCCGATTTCGCCGCGCTGGTTCCGCGGCCGGCGGATTCGACGGAAGCGGCGGCCGGGTAATGGCGCACCGTTCCCTGGTCGCGGGCTGTGGCTCCTACTTGCCGGCCCGCGTGGTGACGAATGCGGATCTCGCCAAGACCATCGACACCTCCGATGACTGGATTGTGCAGCGCACGGGTATCCGCGAGCGCCACGTCGCGGCCGAGGGTGAATACACCTCGGACCTGGCCGTCAAAGCGGCGGACGCCGCCCTGCGGATGGCCGGTATGGCGGCGAGCGAGATCGACCTGATCGTGTGCGCCACCTCGACCCCGGACGAGACATTCCCCGCCACCGCCACGCGTGTACAGGCCCGTCTGGGCATGACCCGGGGCGCTGCCTTCGATGTGCAGGCCGTGTGCAGCGGCTTTATCTACGGCTTGGCGGTGGCCGACAATTTTGTCCGCGCCGGCCAAGCGGAGACCGTATTGGTGATTGGTGCCGAGACTTTTTCGCGCATCCTGGATTGGCAGGACCGCTCCACCTGCGTGCTCTTCGGCGACGGCGCCGGGGCGGTCGTGCTGCGCGGGGTCGAGGGGAACGGTGGGGCCAAGGAGCGAGGCGTTCTGTCCACCCATCTCTATTCGGACGGGCGGCACCACGATGCCTTGTATGTGGATGGCGGCCCGTCAACCACGGGGACCGCCGGCCATCTGCGGATGGATGGGCGCGAGGTTTTTCGCCATGCGGTGGTGCGCATGGCCGAGGCGATCGACACGGCTCTGGACGCCAATGGTCTGAACCCGGGGGACATCGATTGGCTGGTCCCGCACCAGGCGAACCTGCGCATCATCGAGGCCATGGCCAAGCGCCTGAATCTGCCGAGCGAGCGGGTGGTCGTTACGGTCGACCGGCACGCCAACACCTCCGCGGCCTCGATACCCTTGGCGCTCTGCGAGGCGGTTCGCGACGAGCGAATCCAGCAAGGCGACCTGATTCTGATGGAGGCCATGGGTGGCGGCTTCACGTGGGGATCGGCGCTGCTGCGCTGGTAGCCGCGGGCATTTGCCCGGCGGACACACGATCCCGCATTAACCTCCCATTTCATCTTCCGGTAGTTGTTGTATGTTTGACCCTTTGCCAGGGTTGGGGTAACGTTTGACGATAAAAAAGGTTGTACAGGGGGACTTTATGGCCGAACGGACGATGACTCGGGCGGACCTGAGTGAGGCCGTCTACCAGGAGGTCGGCCTCTCGCGCAACGAGTCGGCTGACCTTGTCGAATCGGTCCTGGGCGAAATTTCCAGTGCGTTGGTACGCGGTGAGATGGTGAAGGTCTCGTCCTTCGGCAGCTTCTGTGTGCGCAAAAAGGGCCGGCGCATCGGCCGGAATCCGAAAACGGGTGAGGAGGTGCCGATTCTCCCGCGTCGGGTTCTTGTCTTTCGTGCCTCGCACGTTCTAAAGAATCGGATCGATAAATCATTGACCCGGTCCCGCGGGTGAACGCCTGAACCTGCGGGCCGTTGCCTTGGAGCTCTTGCCTGACCATGACAGCGAATCGTTCGGAGCCAGCGAATCATTCGGGCCCAGCGAGTCGTTCGGGAGGGAAGTCGGCGGCCGCGTTTCGCACCATCAGCGAAGTGGCGCAGGAGTTGGACGTACCGCAGCACGTCCTCCGCTTCTGGGAGTCGAAGTTCTCGCCCGTTCGGCCACTCAAGCGCGGCGGGGGCCGTCGCTATTACCGGCCCGAGGACGTGGATTTGCTGCGCCGCATACGGGCCTTGCTCTATACCGAGGGGTACACGATCAAGGGCGTCCAGCGGCTTCTGCGCGAGGGTCAAGGCAAGATCGACGCGGCCGTCGCCGGGCCGCCGCTCTCAATGGATCGCAAGGACCTGCGCACCGCCGTTGAGGAGCTAAGCGAACTGCGCGATATGCTGCGCAAAGTCGCCGGCTAGGGCGCGGGCGGACGGGTGTGGCGCTAGGGCGCGGTGGGGGGGCCAAGTGCATTGCTTGGCGCGTGGCCCAGGCGCTATAACCACGACAACAGACGTCTATGGATGCTCAGCCGGGCAGGTATCGCCCGGTTAGAGATGCAACGGAGCGTGGCGCAGTCTGGTAGCGCACTTGGCTGGGGGCCAAGGGGTCGCAGGTTCGAATCCTGCCGCTCCGACCAACTTTAGATCATCGACTTAAGGCGAAATCGGTCCGCGAACGCAAGTCGGGTTCTTAGACAGACGCGCCATCAAGGCCGATTCATCCAAGGGGTCGGGGTCGTCCCTGGCGGAATTGCCCCATGGAGGGACGATGACCGATCAGCGCATCAAGTCATCGATTGATGAGATTCAGTGGCCGGCCGTGCCCGATCCCCGGGCCTCGGCTCTGTTGGCTGTGCTGTTCCAGCTTGAGCAAAGCCAGTGGTGGTCGGTGGAAAAGCTCGAAACCGCGCAAAGCGCGCAGTTGCAGAGACTGTTGGCCCACGCCCGGCGCAGCGTGCCGTTCTATCGCGAGCGCCTCAAGAACGCGCCCACGGCGCCCGGGAGCCCCTGGGACCAGGATCGCTGGCGGACGGTCCCGATCCTACGCCGCGAGGACGTGCAGACGGCCGCCAGTTCACTCGTCAGCACCGATCTGCCCGCTAGCCATGGAGTCCTCGACGAGATATTCACGTCGGGCTCGACGGGCCAGCCAATCCGGGCGGTCAGGAGCGAACTGTGGGGACTGTTTTGGAGCGCCTTCACGCTGCGCGATCACCTGTGGCACCGGCGGGACATGACAGGAAAGCTCGCGACGATCCGAGAATCGGGGCGTGATAAGGCACCCTACCCGGACGGTGCGGTTTCAGACAATTGGGGCTATGCCAGCGGCCTGGTCTTTGCGACCGGTCCCGCGGTCAGCCTCAATATCACTTCCACATTCGAACAGCAGGTGGAGTGGCTGCAGCGCGAGGACCCGGACTACCTCTTGACCCATCCAAGCATTGTCCACCGTCTGGCCGAATATTGCCTGGAAAAAGGCATCCAGCTGTCCAGATTGCGCCAAGTGGAAACGATCTCCGAGGTACTCCGGCCCGCGACACGCGAGATTTGCCGCGAAGCTTGGAATGTCCCGCTTGTCGACATGTACACCGCGCGTGAAGCTGGCTATATCGCGCTTCAGTGCCCGGCGGCCGAGCACTACCACGTCCAGTCCGAGGGTATCTTTGTCGAAGTGCTGAACGATCGCGAGGAGCCATGCCGGTCCGGCGAGGTCGGTCGCGTTATCGTCACTCCGCTGCATAATTTCGCCATGCCGCTGGTCCGTTACGACATCGGTGACTATGCGGAAGTAGGCGACGCCTGCGCGTGCGGACGGGGCTTGCCTGTCCTGCGCCGTATCCTGGGACGCGAGCAGAACATGCTGGCCATGCCAGATGGCCAGATGCGGTGGCCGCTGCTCTCGTCGTCGGACCTTCAGGCGATGCAAGCCCGCGCGCCAATCCGGCAGTACCAATTCAGGCAAAAGAGTTTGGAGTGCATTGAGTTGCGCCTTTCGACCCTGCGCCCGCTTACGGCCGAAGAGCGGGAAACCCTGCGCAGTTGGGTGCGGGACAAGTTCGGGCACCCGTTCGAGGTTTCACTCACATTCCATGACGAACTCCCCCTCACGAGGGGCGGGAAGTTCGAGGACTTTGTTTCTGAACTCCGGCGCTAACGTCGGATAGGCGGGCGGAGGGCCGGCGCCCTCTACTTCACGATCTTCCACGCCCCGTCGGGCTGCCGGCACGCGGTCCCGTAGGTCTGCTGGGTCTTACCGCCGATCACGGCCGACGTCTGATATTCGCGGCAGTACTGAGTTGCCCCCGAAGCGGTTCCTTCGCGCACCGGGGTGATCGTGCCGCTGTGCCCGGATTCCGGATTATTCCACACGATCGGGGTGCCGAGTGGAGCGCTGCCGGCCCGATTGGCGGCCACCTCGGCACAGGCGTAATCGCTTGCGTCGAGCGCGGCGCCTATCTCCCGGCCGAGGAAAAGTCCCAGAAAGGTCCCGGCAGCCACGGCGGCAAGCTTGCCGTCGCCTTTGCCGATCTGGCTGCCGATCAATCCGCCGCCCGCCGCGCCGGCTAAGGCTGCCGCGAGTTCGCGTGAGCCGCAGCCCAGATGGATGGGCGCCAAAGACCCGTATATCGGCGGTGCACCGTAGTGATAACTTCCTTCGCCGCCTTCGCCGCCTTCACCACCCTCCCATCGCTTATACTTGCCATAACGGCCTTCACCCCCTTCTTTGCCGTGTTTGTGCGAGACGGTCAGAATGGTGCCCCCCATGGCCCAGGGCGCATCCGCGCCGCCACGAAAGGCTCCATCGCCGCCTTCGGCGCCAGCGGCGGACTGGCTGGCAAACGGGGGCAGAAGATCAGAGGAGAAGACGGCGCCGGCCTTAAGATCGTCCGTAAGAGTGAGGCTACCCATCGAAGCTACGGCGGCGGCGACGGCAAAACGCTTTTTCATGAAGCCGGTTCCTCTAAATCCAAATCGGAAAGTAGCTTAAAGATGCCTGGAACATTTGACCTGCAAGCGACTTAACTAATGCCTAATACGCAGCCAACTGGCAAAACCTCCCCGCCAACGCCTTCGTTTTGTCTAGGCGGGCCGCAGGTCCGTGAAGTCGCTTCTTTGCTTATTTCCGCTGATCACTTCCTTGACTGGGATCAAAAGGACAAGCTATTGAATTATCAAAGATATTTCACGCCGATACGGGGGAGGCTAAAACCGTCAAGCGAATTGTTGCCGTCGGGACGGCACTAGGTCGATAATGCAACCTCGATTGGGCTGAGGACGAAAGGTTAACCCGGTCGAAGACGCACCAAAAACGACGGCAAACTAAGGCAGACGACCGCGCGTCGTAACTTGCCACGGTCGTTGAACCAACAAAGTCTAGGGGGAGAGTTCGACTATGCACAGCGCATTATTTCGACGCCGACACAGTTTTGGCGCGGTTGCCCTTGCCTGCATTCTCGCCATTGGCTCCGCTGGCTCCGCTCGCGGTGCCGAGCAGGACGATCTCGACATCGCGCTCGGCCTCGCCGGTATGCTGCGGGCGGCGCGGACAGTAATCGGCGCGAATCAGGATCGTATCAACGATCCCACGGTGGCGGATAAGGGGTTGACCGGCGAGACGGTGCTTGCCGAGGCGGTCCGCAATTTCACCGAGGCCACGGGAATCAAGCCGAGCGAGGTCGACCCGACATCGCGCTTCGGCCGTCTCCTGCAGGCACAGATGGCGGCGGTGGCGACCGTGATGGACGAGAACCAGCAGACGATCAACCGCCCTGGTGTCGGTTTCAAAGGCTTCGTGCCCGCCGTATTCGGGCGGCTAGTGAACGAGGAGTTCGAGCGCCGGGTCGGCACCGAGGCGCGGGTCAAGGTTACGGCGCCGCCGCGCTATGTGCGCAACCGCAAGGCCCGCCCGGACGGTTGGGAGCTCGCCGCCATCGAGGAGCAGTTGATGTCCGCCAAGTGGGAGAAGGGCGCCATTTATTCGGCCGTAGCCGCAGACGGCGACCGCAAGGCCTTTCGCGTGCTCGTTCCCGAATACTACAGCCAAGGTTGTCTCGCCTGCCACGGCACGCCAAAGGGAGAGAACGACATCACCGGATACCCGAAGGAAGGCGGCAAGCTCGGTGATCTCGGCGGCGTGATCAGCATCACGCTCTATCACTGACGGCCCCCTGCGACTTGGCCATACACGCGAAAACGAAAACGCGATGACCGGTATCTCGCTCCTCACGCGGCTGACCCTGCTCTCCGCGGTTCTGCTCGCCATCCTGGTCGGCTCGAATTTCTTTCTCACGAATCGGCTCGTTACCAACGCGGAGGCTCTTGAAGCGGAGGCCGCGCGCATTACCACCATCAAGGTGGCCAACGACGCGGGCCGCGCGTTTGGCGCCCTCAAATACTGGCTGACCGACCTTGCGGTCAGCCTTCTGACCCTTTCGGAGCGGAAGGCGGCGGCGGCGAGCGCCGCTCTCGAGGAGAGTCTCGCGGTCCTCGAGGCTTCCGATCCCGAGACCGTCAAGGTCGTGCGCGCCGAGCTTGCTCTTCTCAACGACAAGGCGATGCAGGCGGCCGATGCCTATACCGGCGACGAGCGCGTGGTCGGCAACTCGCTGATGGCCGAGGCGCGAAAACATATCACCGTGATCGACGAGCAGCTCGCCGGCCTTATCGGCCGTTTGGAGACTCAGGCGCGGGCACAGAGCGCCGCGGGGATGCGCACGGCGAACATCGCGCTCGGCATGTCCTACGCCATCCTTGTCCTCGGTCCCGCGCTAGGCCTGCTGGCGACGTTCCTGGTCATTCGCTCTATTCGCGAACCGCTGCGCCGGCTCGTCGGGGCCATGTCGGCAATCACCGCCGGAAATCTTGACGTCGAGATCCCAAAGCCGGGCAAGGACGAGATCGGTGCCATGACGCGTACCCTCGGGCTGTTTCGCGATAGCCTGATCGAAAAGGCGCGCCTGGCGCGGGAGCAGGAGCGCGCCGAGGCCGAGGTGCGGCGCGCCCAGCGCCAGCTCGTCGAGGCTATCGAGGCGATTACCGAGGGCTTCGCCCTCTACGGCGCCGACGACAGGCTGATCCTTTGCAACAGCCGCTACCGCGACCTATACGCCGATACCGATCTGGAGCTGACGCCGGGGGTGCGGTACGAGGACGTGCTGCGTGCCGCCGCCAACAGGGGGCTGATCGAGGGCTCGGCGGACGATCTCGAGAACTGGGTCGCGGCGCGGGTAAAACGCCACCGCAATCCGACCGGCCCGTTCGAGCAGGCGCGCGTAACCGGCGAGTGGTTCAAGATAAGCGAGCGCACGACCGAGGACGGTGGCATCGTCGGCGTCATGACCAACATCACCGAGCTCAAGCGGCGCGAGAGCGAGCTTGGGGAGATGGTCGATCGCCTCGCCGAGGCACGGGATGCCGCCATGCGCGCGACCGAAACCAAGAGCCAGTTCCTTGCTAACATGAGCCACGAGTTGCGGACGCCGTTGAACGCCATAATCGGCTACAGCGAGATGCTGGTGGAGGAGGCCGAGGAACTCGGGCAGCAAGAGTTCGTTCCCGACCTCCGCAAGATCCACGGCGCAGGAAAGCATCTGCTCCACCTCATCAATGACATCCTCGATCTATCGAAGATCGAGGTGGGCAAGATGGACGTCTTCATCGAGGAATTCGACGTCGCCACACTGTTGTCGGACGTGGTCGCCGTGATCGAGCCACTCGCCGCCCGCAACGAGAACAGACTTACCGTCGAGCAAGCGCCGGATCTGGGCGTGATGCGATCAGACCAGACCAAGGTTCGCCAGAACCTCTTCAACTTGCTCAGCAATGCCTGCAAGTTCGCCAAGGGCGGTGAAGTGCGCCTGTCGGCCCAGCGCGTCGTTCGCGACGACGGCAATTGGTTGGAGTTCACCGTGGCCGATACGGGCATCGGCATGACCCCCGAGCAGCTCGGCAAGATTTTCGAGGCGTTCACACAGGCTGACGCATCGACAACCAAGCGGTTCGGCGGCACCGGCTTGGGCCTGGCGATCACGCGGCATTTCTGTCGCCTTTTGGGAGGGGACATTTCGGTCAAGAGCGAATCGGGAAGGGGTTCCGCCTTCACCATTCTGTTGCCGGCGACGTACCATGAAGATGTGGCCGAGGACCGGGAACCGGTCCTGCCGGCCGCCGAGTCCCACGCCGACATGGGGACGGTGCTGATCGTCGACGATGATCGGGCCGTCCATGGCGTTCTCGACGAGCGTCTCTCCGCCGAGGGTTTCCGCCTGATCCACGCCTATGGTGGAGAGGAGGCGGTCCGTCTGGCAAAGCAGAACAGACCCGATCTGATTACCCTCGACATCATCATGCCGGACAAGGACGGATGGTCGGTGCTGAAAGCGTTAAAAAGCACTCCTGAGCTTGCCGACATTCCGGTGGTGGTCGTCACCGTCCTCGGGGACCGGGATTTGGGCTTCGCGCTGGGGGCGGCGGATTTTGTCACCAAGCCGCTCGACAAGGAGAAGATCGCCAACGTCCTGCAGAAGTATCGGCACGACCGGGAGCATGCA
Organism: Kiloniellaceae bacterium; assembly: GCA_021776215.1. Taxonomy (GTDB): domain Bacteria; phylum Pseudomonadota; class Alphaproteobacteria; order Kiloniellales; family J153; genus JAJFGI01. The sequence goes on from JAJFGI010000014.1 coordinate 17,092, forward strand.
CAGGTGCTGATCGTCGAAGACGACGCCAATGCGCGCGGTCTACTGCGCCGCATGCTGCAGCGCGAAGGCTGGACCGTTGCCGAAGCGGTCAATGGCCATGAGGCACTCGAAAAATTGCACGCCCTGCGGCCGCAGCTCGTGCTGCTGGACCTCATGATGCCGAAGGTCAACGGCTTTGAAGTGATGGACGCGATGCGTCGGACCGAGGCACTTAAGGACATCCCCGTCATTGTCGTTACGGCGATGGACATTACGGCGGAAGAGTCCGAGCGTCTCAAGGGATGTGTGCAGGAGATCTTCAACAAGGGGCGCTATGACCGCAAGGATCTGGTCAATGTCGTGCGTGCGAGCATCGAGCATCGTGTCGCACGACCTGACGGACGCGATACCGCGAAAGCCGACATTTAGGGAACGTCGAGATGGCAAAGGTGCTACTGGTGGAAGACAACGAAATGAACCGGGACATGTTGTCCCGGCGTCTCGCGCGCAGGGGGTACGAGGTGGTGATCGCCATGGACGGCCGCGGTGGTATCGAAATGGCGGGCAGCGAGCAGCCGGACATCATCCTCATGGATATGAGTTTGCCCGTCATGGACGGTTGGGACGCCACGCGTCGCCTCAAGGCATCACCAGACACCCAAGCGATCCCGGTCATTGCTTTGACCGCGCATGCGATGACCAGCGATCGCGAAAAGGCCCTGGAGGCCGGGTGTGACGACTACGATACGAAGCCTGTGGAACTGCCCAGACTATTGCAGAAAATCGAGCGACTGCTGGGCCGGTAATCGCTCGATGGGTGCTCGGTACCGATGATTGACGGATTTTAGTCCCCCCGACGTGGGAACCCTTGGATCGGACGTCATCGAATGAGCGACGCAACCAAAGGACCTAAACTCCGCAAGACGTCCGCACCCTCGGAACGCCTGAAGCTCGCCCTGCTCGCGAATGTTCGTCAGGAACTCCTGGCCCCGGCCAGCGCCATCAAGGGCTATGCCGACCTTTTGCTCGAGGAAGCACGGAAACAGACTCTGGCCGAGATGCTGCCGGACTTGGAGCGGATCGCGAGCTCGGCGAGCAGCCTGCTCGAGCAAATCGACAAAGTGCTCGTTATCGATACCGACGTGGCCGTCCGCACCGCCGAATCACTCGCCGACGTCCAATCTCGGCTACGGCACGACCTGCGCAATCCTATCAACGCGATCAAGGGCTATGCCGAACTCCTGCTGGAGGAACTCGAGGATTTGGGCGGCGAGCCGCTGCGTGTGGATCTCCAGGTTCTGCTCGGAGAAGCAAAACGACTGCTGTCGCAACTCGATCTGATCGTCGATTTTTCTCGGGGCGGCCACGAGAAAATCGAAACAGACAGCGAGTCGAGCGCCATGGTCGCCGAATTCGTCATCGCCATGCAGCCGCTTCCGTCGGACGAGGGGCGGCGCCAGGAGACCGGCCGTATCCTGGTGGTCGACGATAACGACAGCAACCGCGGGCTCCTGGTTCGGCGTCTTGGTCGCGACGGTCATCAGGTGATCGAGGCGATCAGCGGCCGCAATGCACTCGACTTGCTCGGCTCGCAAGAGGTCGATCTGATTCTGCTCGATCTGTTGATGCCGGATCTGAACGGCTTTCAAGTTCTCGCCAAGATCAAGGCGGACGAACGCCTGCGCGGCATACCGGTTGTCATCATTTCCGGGCTCACCGACATGGACGGGATCATTCGCTGCATCGAGGCCGGCGCCGAAGACTATTTGCCGAAACCGATCAACCCTGTCCTCCTCAATGCGCGCATCGGCGCCTGTCTGGAACGAAAGCGGTGGCGCGACCGCGAGCGGCAA